>JAFZVF010000032.1 GCA_017617935.1 Clostridiales bacterium
AAAGGGCTTTTATACTCTCAACCAAGTTGTCTAACTTCATTTTTGAGCCTCCAATACTGGTGATTTACTATTTTCACCATCAGTATAGAAAACTCGTGCTGACATTATTGGGACTTATCAGTCACTTTCTGCGAAATAGCCGATTTTAAGGACAATCTCAGCCCCGTCGGTTCCCGTAACAATGCCTCTGACTACGTCTCCCGCGGCCGGTACGCCTGCTCCGGCGTCAAAATGAGCCTCTGCCCTGACGTAGTTTCTCGTATAACCCGAGGCCACCGAACCGTTAACCTTCTCGATCAGGATCTCCTCTTCCTTGCCTGTAAGTCCTTTTGCAAATCCGGAGGAAAGTTCTGAAGCAAGCGTCAGGAGCCTTGCTTCCCGCTGCTTTTTCACGTCGTGTTCGACCTGCTTCATAAGAGCGGCCTTTGTACCCTCTCTGAGTGAATATGGGAAAACGTGGATCCTTGCAAAGTTCATCTTCTTTGCAAATTCCATGGTCTCTTCGAATTCCTCATCGGTCTCGCCCGGGAAACCGACGATTATGTCAGTTGTCAAAGACATATCCGGGAAACGCTCTCTGAGGCGCGATACGCGCGATGCATAGCCTTTTGAATCGTAGTGCCTGTTCATCCTCTTAAGGACAGTATCAGAGCCGCTCTGAAGCGACAGATGAAACGACGGGCAGATATGCTTTAAGCCTGCCAATGAATCGATAAATCCATCGGTCATGGATATCGGTTCAAGAGAGCCCAAACGCAATCTCTCAAGGCCTTCGACCGAATCGATCTCCTTAAGAAGATTCGCCAGGAACATTATGTCTTCACCCCTGTCCTTGCCGTAAGAACAAAGGTGGATGCCCGATACGATTATTTCCTTAAACCCTTTCTGAACAAGGTATTTTGCTTCCTTTATGCAGGCTTCCGGACTTCTGCTGGCGACCCTTCCCCTGGCGAAAGGGATGATGCAGTACGTACAGAATGAATCGCACCCGTCCTCAATCTTCATGAACGCGCGGCAGCCTTCGGGAGACAAAACGCTCCCGAAATCGTGATATTCATCCTTTTTGGAGACTTCAGGCCTTACGTGGTCCGTCTCATGTGAAAGAGGCTTGCGCTCTGCAAAAAGCTTTTCAGCCCTGTCCACGATGGTAAGCCGTTCCTTGGTTCCTGCAATGATATCCGCGGCGACCTTGCCGTCGGTGGTCTCAGCCGAACACCCTGCGGCAACCACGATCGTATCGGGGTTAAGTCTGGCCATCCTGCGGAGCATCTGCCTGGATTTCCTGTCCGCCTCGCTTGTGACCGAGCAGGTGTTAACCACGCAGCAGTCTGCGTCTTCGGGCTTTTCAGCGAGCTCGTGACCCCTTTCGAGGAACATGCTCCTCAAGGCGTCGGTCTCGTACTGGTTGACCCTGCATCCCAATGTCAGGAAATAGACCTTCATCCGTATGAGATTACTGTCTGACCTTGATGTGAACCTCTCTGAGCTGCTGCTCGGTAACGTCGCCCGGAGCGCCGCAAAGGAGATCCTGGGCATTTCCGTTCATCGGGAAAGCGATTACTTCCCTGATGTTCTCTTCGCCCTTGAGGATCATGATCATTCTGTCAACGCCGGGAGCCATTCCCGCATGCGGAGGCGCACCAAACTGGAATGCGTTGTAGAGCGCACCGAACTTGGTCTTGAGCTCTTCCTCGGAATAGCCGGCGATCTCAAATGCCTTCTTCATGATCTCAAGATCATGGTTTCTGACGGCGCCCGATGAAAGCTCTATGCCGTTGCAGACGATGTCGTACTGGTAAGCAAGGATCTCGCCGGGCTCCTTAGTATTGAGTGCCTCAAGGCCGCCCTGCGGCATTGAGAACGGGTTGTGCGTGAAGATGTACTTGTGTGTCTCGGGATCCATTTCGAACATCGGGAAATCGTTGACGAAGCAGAATCTGAAAGCGTTCTCCTCGATAAGGCCGAGCCTTGCGCCGAGCTCGTTGCGGATCTTGCCGGAGCACTCGTTTGCGCGTGCCTCGTTGTCAGCGATGAAGAATATCGTATCGCCTGCCTCAAGTCCTGCGAGGTCCTTAAGTTCAGACTTCATGTCATCAGGGATGAACTTGTCGATGGGTCCCTTGTAGCTCATGTCCTCAAGGACTTCAAGGTAGCCAAGGCCGCCCATTCCGAGGTCATCCTGGGCAAACTTGAGCATCTTTTCGTGCTGGCCCTTGGAAAGCTTTGCATGAACGTTGATCGCACGGACGGTCTTTCCCTGGAAAGCCTTGAACGTGCATCTTGAGAAGAACTCAGATACGTCGATGATCCTCAAAGGGTTACGAAGATCGGGCTTATCGGTACCGAATTCGAGCATTGCCTGCTTGTAAGGGATTACCGGATAAGGTGCTGCGGTAACCTTGGCACCCTTGGGAGCAAACTTCTCGAAAGCTGCCGTGAGGACTTCCTCACCAGCCCTGAAGACGTCTTCCTGTGTAGCAAAGCTCATCTCGAAGTCAAGCTGATAGAACTCTCCAGGAGATCTGTCTGCTCTTGCGTCCTCATCCCTGAAGCAGGGAGCGATCTGGAAATACTTATCGAATCCGGAGACCATGAGGAGCTGCTTGAACTGCTGGGGTGCCTGCGGAAGGGCATAGAACTTGCCCTTGAACTTTCTTGAAGGAACGATGTAGTCTCTTGCACCCTCAGGTGAAGAGCTCGTAAGGATGGGAGTCTGGATCTCAAGGAATCCCATCTCAGTCATCTTCTGTCTTAAGAAAGCGATGACCTGCGATCTGAAAACGATGTTGTCCTTGACCTTCTGGTTTCTGAGGTCAAGATATCTGTACTTGAGTCTTACGTCTTCCCTGATCTCCTTTGAGGTCATGATCTCGAAAGGGAGCTGGGTGTAGACCTTTCCGAGCACGTCAACTTTGTGTGCCTCGAGCTCGATCGTACCCGTAGCTATCTTGGGGTTATATGTCTCCTCGTCTCTGTGCTCGATCTTGCCGACAACAGAGATGCACTCTTCCTTGACCAGACCGTCAAGAAGGCTCGTGTCGCGCATGACGACCTGAAGCGTGCCGTACATGTCTCTTAAGTCGACGAAGGAAACGCCGCCGTGATCCCTGATGTTCTCGATCCAGCCGCATACCCTGAGTTCCGTTCCAACGTCCTGCTCTGTAAGCTCGTTGATGTATTTGTCTCTGTAAATGTTGCCCATGTGCTCTTCCTTTCTCCGGTTTGGTCTTGTAAAAACAAAAACGCCCCGAACCTAAAACCTCTCGTGTTCCAAGTTCAGGACGAACAAATTAAAACATGTCCGCGGTGCCACCTGAGTTATCTCCGGCAAAACGGAGATCACTTTCAATTGTTCCAGCTGATGGAGCTGTTATTCATCCGGATTCATGCCGCTTGTCTTCCAGCCTCGGACAATGCTCTCTGAAGGCGAACTCCCGAACTACTCGTTCTCCGTCATCGCTGACCTCGAAATAGTACAACAACCAAGCTCTGATTGTCAATTAAAAAGACTTTATTTCTTTATCTTCTTCCTTTTTTGCCGCCGCGGCCGGTCCTTCCGCCAAACGACTTCGGCTTGCCGCCCGTTCTGCCCTTGGAAGGTCTGTAATCACTTGTCTTACGACCGCCCCTGGAAGGCTTTTCGCTCCTGTATGAGGAAGAGAAGCCTTTTTTCGCGGGCATGTGCTCAAACTCGTCTTCGAACCTGAAGTCGATGCGGTTCAGTTCGGTATCGACGTTGTCCACGACGACGCCCATATGCTGGCCGATGTTGATGACGGCACCTCCTCTTGCACCTACGGCACGGTAGCGCTGCTCATCGAAATAGTAGTGGTCGCTCAAAGTCCTGAACGGAACAAAGCCCTCTATTGAGCTTTCGAGCATGACGAAGCATCCGGATTCGATGATCGAAGACACCACTCCGTCATAATGCTCGCCGACCTTGTCTGCCATGAATTCACAGACCTTGATGTCAACGGAAGCGCGCTCGGCATCGACCGCGTTGCGCTCCATCTCGGAAGATTGTTCCGCTGCGGCTTCAACTATCCCTCCGAAATGCGAGCGCTTGTTCTCGCCGTGGAGGTGGCTCTTGATTATGCGGTGGATCATGAGATCCGGATAACGCCTTATGGGGCTCGTGAAATGGCAGTAATACTTGGATGCAAGACCGAAATGGCCCAAACATTCTGAAGAATAGCGTGCCTTGGCCATCGAGCGCAAAAGCAGCTGGTCAAGCACGGGAAGCGCGTCGTCATCTCCGATCGTGTCCATGAAGCGGACGACGTCGGCGGGCTGGATCTTTCCCGAAAGGCGGCCCATCGCACCATGGTATTTGGCGACGGAAGCGAATCTGGCGATCTTTATCGGATCCGGGTCCTCATGGACGCGGTAAACGAAAGGATAGCTCATTGAACTGTAAGTCTTGGCGACGAACTCATTCGCGCAGATCATGAATGATTCGATCAGTTCGTGAACAAAATTGTGCGGTTCGGGCATGACCTCTTTGACGGTCTGATCCTCATTCAGTATGACCTTGGTCTCAGGGAAATCGAAACGTAGCGCTCCCCTTCTCTCCCTCATCGATTTCAAGATCTCCGCCAAGACCTTCATCTTCGAGAGCATCGGAACGATGGGGCCATACTCCTGCTCATCGGTATCCTTTGGTTCCGTTAAGATCCTGTAGCACTCGTTATAACTCATGCGGGCGTCGCTGTGGATGACGCTCTCATAGATCTTTCCGTCATAGGTGCTTCCCTCGCGGTCAACGAGCATCTCACAGGTCATGGTAAACCTGTCAGCCTTCGGATTGAGGCTGCAGATGCCGTTCGAAAGCTTGGGCGGAAGCATCGGGATAACGCGGTCAACAAGATAAACGGACGTGGCGCGCGAATAAGCCTCAGCGTCAAGCGCGGTCTTTTCACGCACGTAGTTTGAAACGTCGGCGATATGTACGTACAGCCTGAAATTGCCGTTTTTCAGTTCTTCCAAAGAGATGGCGTCATCGAGGTCTTTTGCATCCTCACCGTCTATCGTAATGGTCAGAAGGTCCCTTAAGTCCCTTCTGCCAGCGGCTATCTCCTTATTTACCGTTTCCTCGTCAAGGCTTGCCTTTACGGGCTCGACTTCCTTGAGGACGGCATCCGGGAAAGACTGTGACAGGCCGAACTGGCGGAGGACCGTCAGCATGCGGACGTCGTTGTTTCCTATGTCGCCCAAGACTTCCTTTACGTTACCCCTGAGCTCGCCCTTTCCCGCCTCAGGATTCAATATCTCACAGACGACCGCCATGTCGAAAGGCGCGCCGTTCAAATGGTTCTTATCGATCAGCACGGCTCCGAAATCGGTCTCCCTGAATGCGGGATCTGGCATAACCACGCCACCGTTTCCATGCTGGCGGAGAATGCCTATTACCTGGTTCTTGACCTTCAAAGGTCCTCTTGCTTCAAGGTCGCCTATGCATTGAGGCGAGGAGGCCTCGATTGCCTTTGCCTTGATCTCAACGTTCCTTCTTCGCTGAGCCGCGCTCATGTTCATCGCCGGTCGCGACCTTTTTTTGCCGCTTTCAAATCTTTCAGGGTCTGTATATCTGGTCATAATTAATCTCCAAACGGGAAAAATATCTTTCTTATTGATATATTACTACAAAAAGCCGATAAAAAAGCCTTCCGGTCAAATGACCGAAAGGCTTCATCATTTGCTTTACCTAAAACTTACCAAGCCTTTGCGATAGCAAGGTACAGAATGACGGAAACGATCGCGAAAAGAACCGCGCAGATTACCGTCCAACGCTTAAGCTGCTCGTCAAGGGTCCTTCCCTTTGCCTTTCCGTAGTAAGACTCCGTCGAGCCGCCTGCAACTACACCCATGCCCTGATCGTTACCCTCCTGAACAAGGAAAAGGATGATGATTGCTATTGCAAGAATTATATCGACTATAGTAAGCACGATCTTTAAACCGGTCATCAGTCAAAGGCCTCCTATTTATATTATTCCGAATTTATTGCCGTTAGATAATAACACAGCGTTTTTACTTATGCAAACAGTTCTTTATCACCTTGAAAAGCTCGTTCAGGATGAAGGGAACCAAAGCCAACGGCAGGATCACGCACCACGAGAGGGGCGAGATCATGACGTTGTCAAAGATCTTGTTGACTCCCGGGATGTAGATTACCGCAAGGAGCATGAACATCGACAGGCCAACAGAGGCATTCATCATGCGGTTGGAGAATATTCCGAGCTTGAAGACCGAGATTCTCTCGGATCTTGCTGCAAACGCCCTGAAAAGTTCCGCACAGATGAGGGTCGCGAAAGCGACCGTCCTGGCGACGTCTATCGGCCTCACCGCACCTGAACCCAAGTCACCGCCGAAGAAGAATGTGCTTCCCTTGTTGACGCTTGCAAGAGCGGCAAGGAACGCGCCAGCAACGGAAAGGAATATTCCTACAGCCTGAACGCTTACGGTCGTCAGCATTTCCTTGTTGATGATCGGCTCATTCTTTGCCCTCGGAGGCAGCTTCATGATGCCGGGCTCGCCCTTTTCGCGGCCCAACGCAAGAGCCGGGAAGGAATCCGTAACCAGGTTGAGCCAAAGCAACTGGATTGCCGTCAGAGGCGCCGCTATTCCGAAGAACGGAGAACCTTCGCTTCCGCCCGGAATGAGCGAAAGGATGAAGATGACGAGGATCTCTCCGATATTGCAGGAAAGCAGGAAGCTTACGAATTTTCTGATGTTCGAATAGATTATCCTTCCCTGCTCGACAGCCTTTACGATGGTGGCGAAATTGTCGTCCATCAGGATCATGTCGGCTGAATTCTTGGAAACGTCAGTTCCCGTGATGCCCATGGCAACGCCGATGTCGGCCGCCTTGAGGGCCATGGCGTCATTGACGCCGTCTCCCGTCATGGAAGCAATGTGGTTGTTTGCCTTGAGTGCCTCAACAATGCGGACCTTGTGCTCGGGTGAGACCCTCGCATACACGGCGGTGGTCTCAACGACCTTGCGGAGCTCCTCGTCGGACATCCTGTTGAGTTCTTCGCCGGAATATGCATCCTGATGGTTCTCGTCACGCATTTCAAGGTTGTCCGAGATGGCAACCGCGGAATCCTTGAAGTCTCCCGTGATCATGACGGCCCTGATTCCGGCTTCCCTGCAGACCGCAATTGCGTCCTTTGCCTCCTTGCGGGCAGGATCAATCATGCCGATCAAGCCGAGGCAGACCAGATCCTTCTCATCAGCGAAATCGGCAACGCATCCGGCTGGATGTTCCTTGTACGCAAAAGCCAAAACGCGGATCGCCTTGATCGCAAAGTTGTGGTTGGCTTCCCTTATGTTGTTGAGGTATTCGGGAGTCATTTCGTGCTCGCCGTCAACATCCAGATACTTGGTGCATCTGGAAAACACAACGTCCGGCGCGCCCTTTGTAAAGGCCACCCAGCGGTCGGGCGCGATTCCCGAATGATAAGTCGTCATGAGTTTTCTGTCAGAATCAAAGGGAAGCTCGGTCTCACGCGGATAAGAGAGCATCGTTTCGCCGCGCTCCATGCCGGCCTTCATTCCGAGCGTCGTAAGGGATCCTTCGGTAGGATCTCCTATACAGTAATAATCACCTTCGTCATTTCTGACTATGGGCGCGTCATTGCAAAGGACTGCTGACCTGATGAGCGTCGTAACGACGTTGTCCAATTCCAACGGATTGCCGTCATCGTCAACGATGTCGCCCTTGGGCTCGTATCCGCCGCCCTCGACGTTGATCACCCTGTGGCCGTCGTACATGACCTTTACGGTCATCTGGTTCTGTGTAAGGGTTCCCGTCTTGTCCGAGCAGATGACGTCAACGCAACCGAGAGTCTCTACAGCGAGCAGGCGCTTGACTATGGCTTTGTTTTCGGCCATCGTGGTCATTCCGATCGAAAGGACGATCGTGACTACCGCGGCGAGGCCTTCAGGGATTGCCGCGACCGCAAGGGATACGGCGGTCATCATGGCGTCAGACCAGGACTGCTTCTGTACGAATATCTGTACCAAAAGAACTACGATGCATACGGCGATGCAAACAACCGCAAGGATCTTTCCGAGACTGGAAAGGTTCTTCTGGAGAGGCGTCGCCTCGTCTTCAATGCTCGTGAGCTTGTTTGCGATCTTACCGAGCTCAGTGTCCCTGCCCGTGGCGACTACGACGCCCTTTGCCCTGCCGTAGGTAACGACGGTTCCCATGAAGAGCATGTTCTTCCTGTCGCCTATTCCGCAATCCTCAGGGCAGACAAGGTCCGCATCCTTCTCAACGGGGACGGACTCGCCCGTAAGCGAAGATTCCTCCGCCTTGAGCGACCTTGAGGTAATGAGTCTGAGATCCGCGGAGATCGAATCGCCCGCATCAATGGCAATGACGTCTCCGACAACAATATTTTCAGAATTCGTAAGGATAGTCTCGCCGTTTCTGATGACCTTGGTCTTGGGCGCGCTCATCTTCTTGAGCATCGCGAGAGCCTGGTCCGCCTTGCCTTCCTGGTATACGCCCAATACGGCGTTGAGAATGACGATGGCCAGGATGACGATTACGTCGATCCATTCGGTAAATCCGCCACCGCTCTTAAAGGCCATGAATGCCGAAAGACCGGCGGCCGCGATCAGAATGATCGTCATTGCGTCGGCAAACTGCTGCAGAAACCGCTTCCAAAGCGGAACCTTTTTCTCCTCACCAAGCGAATTTGGACCGTTCTTTGCCAGTCTTTGAGATGCCTCTTCAGCGGAAAGGCCCTTGACGCGGTCCGTTTCAAGTTCTCTGATTATCTCGTCGACGTTCTTTGTAAATGCGTTTTTCATGATATCCATCCCCCAAAACGCTCAATATTATACACAAAAAAATTAAACAAGAAATAAAAATCGGCAAATATCAAACGCCGTATTTCTTGACGTATTCCTGATACTTCTTCTCATCCGATTCTTTGCGCTGCTTAAAGTCGTGCATGTAGGTATCGGGAGCCGGAGCGTCCGCGTTTTTGAATCTGTAAGCGATGGCCGCAATGTTTAAGCTGTGCTCGGCGATCCTGACGCAACTGTAAAGGATGTCGTTGAAAACAAAACCCTGTTCAGTCGTGCAGATGCCCGAAGCGAGCCTTTCAACGTGATTTGCCTTGAACCTGTCGCACATCTCGCCGATGACGATCCTCAAAGGTCCGATGTCTTCAGCGTGTTCCGCATTGTCCGACAGATAGCAATCCAAAGCCATCGTGTAGACGTCGTGAACCGCCGGAATGACTTTTCCGAGTTCAGACAATGCCGCATCCGAGAATTCAAGGTGCTTGTTCGCTATCTCCTCAGCGGAGTCTGACAGGTAGTTCGCGTGGTCCGCGACTCGTTCCACTTCTCCTATCGCCTGAAGGATCCTGGATGACCTGTTCTTGTCTTCAACGCTTAAGTGCTGGGAAGTGGTAAGCTTCATCAGGTAAGAGCCGAGAATGTCCTCATAGCCGTCGACCTTCTCCTCGTTCTTCTTAATGAAATCAAAATCCTCAATATTGTAATTGAGCGGGAGCATGCCCATTGACTTGTCCAAGCCTTCCTTTGCCTTGGTAACCATCTTGACCATCATGTTGCGGCATTCGCCGACGGCGATGGAGGGCGTGAGCATGAGACGTTCGTCGAGCTTGAACTCCTGTTCTTCCGCAGTCTCTTTGACAACTACGTGTGCAAGCTTGACAAGGAACTTGGAGAACGGGAACAGGAGAACCGTGTTGGCTATGTTGAAGATTGAGTGGATGGCGGCGACGCCTACGATGTTGACCGGACTGTCCATGAAAGTGATGTTGAACAGAGCGTTTGCGCTGTAGAACACTATCAGCCAGATGACCGTACCGATGAGCTTGATCGCGACATGGATGACCGTAACCCTCTTTGCGTCCCTGTTTACGCCGATCGATGAAAGGATTGCGGTCATGCAGGTACCGATGTTGGCACCCATTACGAGAGGGATGGCCATTCCATAAGTCAGTTTGCCCGTCATGGAAATTGACTGAAGGATACCGATCGCGGCAGCGGAGCTTTGGATGATGCCCGTAACTATAGCGCCTGAGAAAACGCCGAGGAGCGGGTTCTTAAATGCCGTCATGATCGAAACGAAGCTGTCCATCTCCTTCAAAGGCTCCATGGACGAAGACATCATCGTCATTCCCTGCATGAGGATCGAGAATCCCAAAAGCATCGAACCGATATCCTTGTCGCGCTGCTTTTTGGCAGCCATTATGAGGATTATTCCGATCAATGCGAAGATAAGCGAGAAGCACGAAGGCTTAAGGAGCTTTAAAAGGACGTTGTCGCCGCTGTCAATGCCCGCGAGGGACAGGATCCATGCGGTGAGCGTCGTACCGATGTCAGAACCGAAGATTACGCCAACCGTCTGCGGCAGCTCCATGATGCCGGAGTTTACGAAACCTACCAGCATAACGGTCATCGCGGATGAGGACTGGATCGCGATCGTTATGACCGCGCCTACGGTGAGGCCCTTGAACTTGTTGTCGGTCGCCTTATTAAGAAGCTTCTCGAGGCGGCCGCCCGCCGTCTTCTTCAATGAATCGGACAGCAGTTTCATTCCATAAAGGAAGAACGCAAGGCCTCCGAAAAGCGTTACAAACGAGAAAACGTCCATATATCTCTCCTCATCACGTCTTGTTTTGACAAAACTTTCAGCCTGTATTTTATCGTCAAAAACTCAATATGTAAAACAAAAAATAATTACAAATGTCGATATATAGACAGCCGTCTATTTATTGTCAGAAGACGCAATAAACGCAGGGTGTTTTTCATTCTCCGATCTGCATTATGTTCTTTACGCCCGCCTTCATGCTCAGCAGGTAAAGGACAACGTCGGCAACGCAAAGGATCATGGCAACGGCTCCTGAAGAGACCGCGGGAACGGCAAAAAGATGCAGTCCGCCGCAGAGCAGAGCGCAGAAAGCTATCGTGATGCCCATGCAGAACACGGTATTGTAGTTCTCCCTTAACGCCGAGAGGGCATCCAGCCAGAACAGCTTGGGGTTGAGGGAATCAAGGAGCATGCCGAGTTCGGTAACGAAGAAGGACGCGGCACCCGACATTACGATGGCAAGCACGGCGGTAATCAAGTCAAAACGCGCGTAAATGACGAAGAACAAAAAGAACGGCAGGGTGCCCGCGAGGGTCCATACCATCGCGGCAGCGGTCTTCACGTTCCACTGGAGCCTGTATCCGACGGGAATGAACTTCATGTAATCGAAGCCCTTGCCCTCCCTTGAGAAGGCGTCCGAGCCTAGGCAGTTCATGGCTGCGGTCACCATAGTTATCGCCAGCATGACCATCAGGGATATGGTCTTATGCCCGTCATCCGTGAAAAACGCCGCTACCGCTCCCCTTCCCAAGTCCGCCTTCATTATCTTGGCGAAGATGGGAACGAATATTGGCCATATGAAGTTTGCGGCGACGCAGTTGGTCAAAAACGCGGGCGTCCTGACGAGCATTCTCATTTCCTTTACGAAGAGCGTCATTCCGACCGTCCTCGCAACGGAAGCCGAAGCGGCCGACGCACTCTTTTGCACATGAGTGGTCTCATTGAGGCGCGTGACCGATTCCATGTAGAAGAAATGCGCAGCCAAAGCCAGAAGCAAGACCGATACGACGCAGAGTCCCATAAAGACAAGCAGTGACAGGACCGATCCGTTGGCCATGTAGTCCGCGATAAGCCCGGTCTGCGGGAATACGGCATCCAACACCCTTACGAAAAGAACGTTCCTGACAGTTCCGTCGATTATGTAACCGACGACGTCGCCCACGTCTATCGTCAGGAGCATGACGGCTCCCGCACCAAGGATCAAAAGGATTATCACGAACGATATCCGCCTGACCGTCTCCTTCTTCTTGATGAATCTCGTGAAAGTCATCAGGAGCATTCCAAGAATGGCAATCACTGCCATCGGGATCATCGGTAGGAGGAACCCTAAGACGACCGACAATACCCACCTGAAAACATTCATCGGATACGCCGTTCCAAACCCCGTAACGACTGCGATCACGACCGCGAACTGCATCATGTTCTCGCCGATGAACACTGCCAGAAACCTTGACAATACGAGTTCTTCAGCCTTGATCGGCAGAGGGAGCAGATACGATACGTCGTCTTCAAAATAAAGTTCGTTGAATATGACGTTGATCCCAAACACGACCGAAAAGACCGAGATTATCCCGTACATGAACTTGACGCCGAATTCCGGGTGACCGGCCGCGGCGAGCTGAGCCGTAACAATGTGCGTGAATATACCGGTCATTACCGTTACCGGGAATATGACGAACAGAAGTACGAAAACGGTAAAGCCGATTATCCAGCCTTTGCGTTTTTTGCTCGCAGCCTCCTCCATGGAGTTCGAGCGCATTATTACGGCGGTAAGCCTTTTGATCAGCCTAAGTCTCAAGATTGCTCCTCCGCGGTCATCTTAAGGAATATCTTCTCGAGATCTCCGCCTTCCGCACCTGATTTAAGCGCTTCCATCGTTCCCTTGTAGATAAGTTTTCCCGCATCGATGATCATTATCCTGTCGCAGACCTTCTCCGCTATCTCAAGCACGTGGGTCGAAAACAAAACGGTGTTTCCCTTGTCGGCGTGCTCACGCATCATGCGCTTGAGGTTGAACGCTGACTGTGGGTCCAGTCCTACCATCGGTTCGTCAAGGATCCAGACCTTGGGATCATGCACCAGTGTCGCGATTATCATCGTCTTTTGGCGCATTCCGTGTGAATAGCCCGTCATCCTCTGTGAAAAGACGGCCTTCTCCATTCCGAACTGCTCTGCGAAATAGTTGATGCGCTCTTCGCGGACGTTGCCGGGAACACCATAGACATCAGCCATGAAATTAATGTATTCATAACCGGTAAGTTTAACGAACATGTCGGGTGAATCAGCGATGTAGCCGATTATCTTTTTCGCCTCGAGGGGCTTTTCGGCCATGTCAAAGCCGTTGATGACGATCTTTCCTGAATCCGGTCTGATTATTCCCGTGAGCATCTTGATGGTAGTCGTCTTGCCGGCTCCGTTCGGGCCGATAAAGCCGACTATCTCACCGTCAGCACATGTGAAGCTTATGTCATCGGCAGCGACCGCCGCACCTGAATTAAAGGACTTGGATAGGTTTACCGCTTCGATCATAAACAAGCTCCGTTTCTTTTATGTTGCCGGTTATCTCATGTATCCTGACAGTTCGCTGTACTTGAGATCCTTCTCGCCTCGTAACAGGACAACGGGTTTCTCTTTTTCCTTAACGACGTTCGTATATTTGACGGAAAAAGCCGTATCAAAATACGTTTCCGCTCCCGGCGGAGAAGCAAGATCGTGGGAACTGTCCATAGCGTACTGTTTCCTGTCGTACTTCTCCCGGCGTTCCAACATCTTCGGAAGGAGTTCGATAAGGAAATATAAGATCGCGCTTACAAGGAGGCCGACCAATAAGAAAAGGATCGGATCCTTTATGCCGAATGTCGCCAGCGAATTAACCAACCTTACTGAACTCCTGTTTCTGCCAGCCGTTCTGAGCATCAGGAAACCAAATCCTCCCAACGCGCCCGGGATTGCATAGAGAAACTTTCTGAGATCGTAATTAAAGCTTATCGCCTTGCCCCTAGCCGAGCGTCCCATGTTCTCCATGGTCTCCCAACCCTTTGCATAAGGGAATTCGCCGGAGACCTTGCCCGTTTGGCCGTTGATCACGTACTGATATTCACGGCCGTTGTACTCATAATGCAGGAACCACACCGGAAGCATGCAGTACTTAATCGTAAAATGCGTAAACCTCGGTGCCGGATCGTGTTCCGTCACCTTGAACGATTTATATCCGAAATCGATCATCTCGCATATCTGCATGGTGTATTTGTCGAAACGCCTTACGATGCTGTCGTTCATGTCTTTGGGCTGCATATCGTATTTCTCGGCATAGAAGCCCTGAAGATATGCGCCCGAAAAAGGCACCATCCTGGAATAGTCATAAGGTTCTGCAGCTTCCATTATGCGGTTCGCTATCTTGCGTTCGCCATCAAAAGGAACGTCGTTCAGCCTAAACGTCACCGTGCCCTTTACGTCATAACCGTTGCCGTCGTTTAGGATGACGGGCTCATCAGAATTCCTTCCGCTTGCCATCATGGCGCGTCCCTTTGCGCGGCCTTCTTCCTTTGCTCTGTCATAGTCGGCGTTTTCATGTCCCTTCCCCGTGACGTTTGCCCTGACGGTACAGGATATCAGCCATGTGGGAACGTAAAGCCCTGTTATCTTCTTCAGCGTCTTCGCGGAAGTAAAATCGCGCGGCAGATGCGCTATCCCCTCGCAGTGCTTCTTGAAAAGGTCCACTGCGGTATTCCTGTCTATTTCAAACGGGATGACGTTATCCGGATGGAACTCCCTGGTAAGCCTTCTGGTGATGAGCGCGGGAGATCCGCAGAATGCGCAGAATGTTGACGAAACGTTCTTGTCGGCAACGATCTGAGCGCCGCAGGAGTTGCATACGATCTCGATCCTTCCTGCATCATCGCCTGAAAGGACGTCGTCGATCCCATATTCCTGCTCGGGATTAGAGACGCCCATGGACCACTTCATGTCAAGGCTCTTGGGATCGTAAACCCTTCCGCAGCTGGAACACACGAGTCCGTCAGCTCTCGGATTGAAGTTCATGTTCGCGCCGCAGGACGGGCACTTCTTGGCATTTGAAGAAAAAACGTTTACCGGAGTCTGATCGTCAGACTGGAAAGCCGGGCCGTTTGCCCAGGGCGATGGTGACGCCCAAGGCGCCGCGGGCCTCTCCCTGTTTACTTTGGGTTCAAAGAAGACCCTGTCCAGGTTCTTCTTTTCATCTTCCTCTTCTTCAGGACTCAATAATCCGGTCTTATCAATCTCCGGATCGTTCAGATTATCCATAACTACCCCCTTAAAAATCTATCTTATTCCATGCGAATATAATAAATTAAATTAAGGTTTTCTTCAATAAAAATCAAAGCAGCCCCATCCAATGGAATTGAGGCTGCTTTTGAAAGAAGGATGGATGGATCCGTTTCAGTTGTTCTTGAAGACGAATACCGTTGAGCATTCGACGGTTTTGTCGGACCCTGCAAACGATTCATAAGCGTTTGAGTATGCCTTGAGCGCTTCAAACCTGTCTGACAGAGGATCGACCGTATCACGGATCAGTTCCGCAACCTTGTCGACTGCCTTGTCATCAAACTTCTTGAGGCCGTCCTTCAAGTCTTTGGATCCTTTGAGGAGCTTTTCCGTACCGTCGGCAAGCGTACCCGTTCCGTTCTTGAGTGATTTTGCGCCCTTGGAAAGCTTGTCGGCTCCGCTGCTAAGGTCCTTTGCGCCCTTGTTCAACTCTTGCGCGCCATCAGCGATCTGCTTCGCGCCCTTGGATGCGCTCCCAACGCCCGATACGATCTGAGGATACGCCTGAACAGCCTTGTTGACGCTTCCGTATCCGTTGTAAAGGCCTTCCACTCCATTTTCGAGTCCTGCACAGGTCTTGTAAACGGTAATTATCTGCTTCATCGTATCCGCATCGAGCTCGCCCGCCTGAACAAGCTTGTAAAGCTTTGCCTGAAGAGCGGCTACGTCCTTGTCGGTAACCGGAGCGTTCTTTGCGGCAGAATGCATGGAATCGATCGCATTCTTGATCTGCGTCGATCCGGCCGCGAGTTTTTTAGCGTCAGCTTCAGAAGGCAATGCCTTGTTCAATTTCGTTATGCCGTCGTTCAGATCCTTTGCACCAGCCGCAAGAGTGTTGGTGCCGGCAGAAAGCTTCTTTGCTCCTTTGGCGAGCGAATCCGCGCCTGAAGAAAGCGTCTTGGAACCGCTCTGAAGGCTCTTAACGCCCTTGTTGACCTTGCTTATTCCCGTATGAAGGTCTTCAGAACCGTCGATCAGCTTTTTCATTCCGTCGGTCATGTCGTCTATGTCGGCGTCCAGTTTTCCCATGTCGTACGTCTTGCTTAATTTGTTAATGTCGAAGACCTTGGCTACAGTAAGCGCCGACAACTCGTCACAATCCTTGACGTCGCATTCGATGGTAACCGATTCAGGTACGTCAGACCTTTCAATCCTTTTGTCCGCATCGACTTTGGAAAAGTCGATCGCATCAAGGCCGAGGCTGTCATAAAGACCCGGGAAACCGATGCCCATTACCATCGTATGCTCGCCGTCATTGACGACCTCGCCGTTTTTTGCTGTTACGTTGCTGAACTTTGAATTGTCAAGGATCACTCCCGTGGACATTATGAACGGCATGTACAGCGTGTAGTCCTTTTTGTCCTTGCCGGTTTCGGTCTTGGAAGTATTGTTCCTGTAATCGATCTCGATAACGAGATGACCGCTCTTGCCCTTGAGTTCCGAAGCCTTCACTTTGGCACCGTCAAGAGTGTAGGTTATGTCAACGTCTACCGGAGAATCCTTTTTCGTCGTGCCGCTGTAGTAGACATCAGCGCCGCCGGCATTCCAGGTAAGGTTTCCATTCTCGTTCTTTTCGAGCTTTGCGTCACCTTTTACGACTTCGATGTCGTCAAGATCGGCTACGTCCTTCAGCGTTGCCGAGCCAGAAGGGTTTTTGAGCCATTCGCTGACTATCGTCTTCCTGGTCCCGTCACTGTTCTTGATTATGTAGACGGTCTCGTTCTTTCCTGAAGTTGAGCTGTGCTCGGGTGCAGCCATCTCCTCGGCCTTTTCCCTGCCGTCATTTTCATCATTGTTCTGAGCGGCGTCAGCCTCTTCTTTTGCAACGGGCTGTGCCTTCTTTTCTCCGCAACCCGTAAAAGCCGTAACGATCATCGCGGCGCTTAACGCGACAGCCACAATCTTTCTCATGTTCTCTTTCATATTGATCCGTCCTTTCTTATCCGCTTAAACCTGATGTGCGATACCGTTTCCGGCATGTTTTTTCTTTTCCTTTTCCCTTTCAACACAGCACTTCATCCCGGCCGTTGTCCTTATGATCACCGGATCAAATATGAGAAGCAGTGCCGGAAGAAGAAGTATTACCAATACCATCGAGAGCAGCGCGCCTCTTGCAAGGAGCAGGCAGATCGACGATATGAGGTCGATGTTTGAATAGACCGCGCATCCGATAGTCGCTGCGAAGAAACCCAATGCCGATGAGAACACCGAGTTGACCGAAGTCTCCACCGCCGTCTTTACCGCAAGCTTGCGGTCCGCTCCGCCGATACGCTCGGTCTTGTATCTGGTGGTCATGAGTATCGCGTAGTCGATCGTTGCGCCGAGCTGTATCGTTCCGACGCAGATCGATGCGATGAACGGAAGCGTCGTGCCTGTATAGTATGAGATCGACATGTTCAGATATATCGCGAGCTCAACGACCGCAACGAGAATGAACGGGATTGTCGCTGACTTCAACACCATGAGGATGAGGATGAAGATCGCACCGATCGAGACTGCCGATACGACCTTGAAATCCCTGTCGGTTATCTTTATCAGGTCCTTGGTCGCAGGCGCTTCACCGATGAACATCGCGTTCTTGTCGTATGACTTTACGATCCTGTTTATATCGTCACACTGGGCGTTGACCTCGTCAGTCGCGACCTGGTATCTCGAAGACACGAGGAGAAGCTTGTACCTGTCACTCTTGAAGTCTTTGGCAAGTTCCGAAGAAGTCAAGACGTCGTCCGGAACCAGAGATCCCTGGAGCGAATCAAGGCCGATCGCAAATTCAACTCCGTCAACGCCTTTCAGGTCTTCAAGCATCTTCTTGGTATCCTTCGCAGGCTGCTTGGAATCCACAAGGATCATGGAAACGGAATTCATGTCGTAATCCTTTTCCAAAGCCTTGTTTGCCTGAACGCACGAAAGCGTCTCGGGAAGGCTCTTGTCGAGCTTGTAATAGACGTTTATCCTGCCGTATCCGAAGATCGCGGGAATCCAGAGCAGCAGGAGGATTATCGCGGCAGGTACGTATCCCTTGTTGAAGAACCTGGCCAGACCTTTGGACGGAAGCCTGAGCGTAAACCTGTGCTTCGTCTTCTCTATCGCCTTGTCGCAAACGAGTATCATGGAAGGCAGTATGGTTACGCAGCCGAGCACGCCGAAGATGACGCCTTTAGCCATGACGACGCCCATGTCGAGGCCAAGCGTAAAGGTCATGAAGCACATCGCAAGGAAGCCGGCGATCGTCGTGAGTGACGAACCGGTAACCGACGTCAGAGTGAACGCTATCGCGTTTGCCATGGCATCCTTTTTGTTACTCACGATCATCTTCTGTTCAACATAGCTGTGGTAAAGGAATATCGAATAGTCCATCGTTACGCCGAGCTGGAGGATCGCCACGAGCGCCATCGTAATAAAGCTCATCTCACCCTTGACGAAATTCGATCCGAGATTGTATATGATCGTCATGCCGATGTCTGCAAGGAACAGGACGGGTACGAGATATGAATCCATCGTAAGCATAAGGACTATGAGAGCCAGAACAACCGCTATGGAAGTATAGATCGGGATCTGTTCCTGAACGAGATCCTTGGTATCCGTTACAACGGCCGCCATGCTCGAGAGCAGACACTGCTTCCCGGCAACCGCACGGATGTCCTTTATCGCCTTCATCGTCTCTTCGGTAGAACTCGTACTGTCAAAGAAGATGAACATCAGGCATCCTTTTCCGTCTTTGGAATAAAAGACGTCCTTCATCTTGTCAGGCAGCAAAGCCGCCGGAATCTCACCGCCCGTGAGTGAGCTGTAGCAGATAACGCTGGACACGTGTTCAACATTGGAAAGCTTCCCTTCAAGCTTGATCTGATCTGCCGTGGAAAGGTCATCACAGACCAGGATTCCGTATGCTCCCTTTCCGAAGTCTTCAAGAAGGATATCCTGACCCTTCATGGTTTCAATGTCTTTTGGAAGGTAATACAGAATATCGTAGTTAATTCTTGTATTCAGATAACCTATGACAGAAGGGATCAAAAGAATTATTGAAAGCGCAAGTATCAACCAGCGAAGCTTTACAATCCCTTTTCCGAATCTGAGCATTTACTCTCACCTCTCCGTTTATTTTTGACCATTGGTCATTTATTTCAGCATCAATATATCACTTTTTGACCGTTAGTCAATAATTTTCGGGCAATTTCTTGACCATAAGTCAATTTTTGTATATAGTGATAACATCTTATAAATGGAGGGTTTGGCACTTTGGGCAAAGCAGAAGAAAACAAAAAGATAAAGCTCAATTCGCTTCTGTCTCATTCATATAAGCTCTTTACCACCAAAGGCATTACCGATACGTCGATCTCCGACATAACGAACAGCGCCGGCGTTGCAAAAGGGACCTTCTATTTCTACTTCCATGACAAGCAGGACATAATCGACCATCTGATCGCAAGAAAGTCAGAAGGCCTGCTCAAAAAAGCCAGCGACAGGCTCAGAAAGCACGAGTCGGCAACCCCCGGGCTTCCCGTTGAGGAGAAGATAATAATCATCGCTGACAGCATAATCACGGACTTAAGCAAGGATCCGAGGCTTGCCAGGTTCCTAAACCGCAATCTGAACTTTGGCTTCTACGTTAAGGCATATACTGATGAGAACCTCATCCAGTCCGTCAACATCAAGGAAGACTACGATAAGATAATCAATTCAAACGGCGACAATTGGAAGGACTCGGGCCTGATGCTCTACACGATAATCGAGCTGATATCGAGCACCGCGCACAACATCATAATCAGCGGCACACCGTGCTCGCTGGACGAATACAAGCCTTATCTTTTCGATTCGATCAGGGCGATAGTCGCTGCCTTCAGAGCATGAAGGATCAGCGTTTAAGATAAGTATTCAGCATCAGATAAACGAAAACGCACAGCATGACCGCGACTGATGTAAGGAGCCTTCTCCTTATCTTAAGCTGAACGCGTTCTTCCGTTACGGAAAGCGCTTTTCCGTGGATCTTGTATTTCGTGATAAGGATCATGATCAAGGGAACAAACGGAGTGAAATATCTTCCCTGCATGCCTATGATGTTGCGCGAATCTACAGACGTATGGCTCAGGAGCATCGCAGGCGTAATGATAACCGCAAGCACTATGGATAAAATAATGAGTATCTTTTTCCTGCGGGTAAATCTGAAATCATCCTTTTCAAAGACAAGGTATGCCAGCATGATGACAACTAAAGCTGCGACAAGCACATCGGGTATTACGAAGTCTCCCCAGCTGAGCATTCCGCCGGTTACTCCCATGAACAAGACTTCCAGGTTCCAGACATACTCATAAGCCGCCATCACGAGGAATGAAAGCGGGTTTGTAAAAGCAAAACTTGTGCTGAGCATGCCCTCGCCGCCGTCAAGCTGGAACAGGGATATCCCGTAGGTTGCGATTACATTGAAGATCAGCACGGATAAAAGTCCTGCCGCAATGATGACCGCCGGTCTGATGAAGGAACGGATATTCTTTCTTGATGCTGCAAGGAAAGCCAATGGCAGGAGCAGGAAGAAGTATCCTCCTCCCTTCACGCTTCCAAGCATGAAAGCCCAGATCATGCACCTGATGACTTCCCAGGTGAATACTTGAGTCCTCTTGTTCTGCTTTAAGGTTGATGAAAGGCTGAAGCAGCATGCGGTAAAGCAAAGCGCGCAGGATACGGCCATTCCGTCATAAGAGAAAGCGCCTGCCAGATGAAGTGTCTCAGGCAGGAGTGCCGTGAAAGCAACAGCGAACTTGCCTGAAGGCATTATCCTGATCGCCTTGAAGCACGCAAAGATATAGAAGCCGTTAAGGAATATCCTCGAGATATACATGGACGGCACCGTTCCGAGTTTCAGAAGACGCGCCAACGTAAAGCCTATTACCTCGGGCAGATAGCTTACGATGGAATAAAACTTCATCTTGTCCTCGTGAAGGACGATGTCAACAAGAGTGTCGTCTTTTATTACCCACGATGAAGCTGCTGCGATTGCCTGATAGCCTTTCGTATCGGGTCTTGCCACCTCGGGCCAGAATTCATTCATGAACTTAACGTCATCTGCTCTGGCAAGCCATTCTCCCTTGCCCATAAGGAGATTTGAGAGCCTGTAGATCGCGATGAAATGCGTCCTACTGTCGACAAAACAGTTATGCGGAAACAATATCAGGAATATCGCTGATAAAGGGATCGCCGTGATAAGGAAAAACTCAGCCGAATCAGGCTCATTTGTCTTCTTCATCCAGAGGGCAAAGACCGCAAGATAGATAGCAAGGAGCGCAATGCATGCGCCACCCACCGCCTTGCCGCTGCCGGTCTCTATCCACGGGAACAGATAGACGAATAAGAAGAACAGGACGGCGATCAATCCGACCAGCGAAAACATCTTGCCTATAAGGCGTCTTGATTTGAGTCTTGGCGTAAAGCTCTTCATTTCAAAAGATTAACATAAGTGATTTTTGAATTCCATTTGAAAAATAGACACTATTAAGGTTGTTAATGTTAGAATTCGAATTAGAAATTTAGGTATGGGGTCGTGGAATTCTATGAATCAGGTTGCTTTATCCGACAAGACAAAACCGGTTCGTTCAAGAGAAAGGATTCTTCTTGTTGTACTTTTCACCGTTCATCTGATTATCAACGGTTATCTCGTCGTAATACATGAACCTTGGAGAGACGAGGTGCATGCCTGGCTGATCACTCAATACATGTCGGTTCCGGAGATGATCGCATTCAGCCGTTATGAAGCTCACCCGATACTGTGGAATCTCATCCTGTTACCTTTTGCCAAAACCGGGGCTCCAATATGGACCATGAATGTTATCAGCTATATTTGCGTTTCCATAAGCGCCGGATTATTCGTTTTCAAAACAAAGGTCCACACCTTAGCAAAGATCCTGATATTGTTCACAGTACCTTTTGTTTATACCTATTCTTCTCTAGCACGCAATTACTGTTTGATCCTGCTATTGGGAATGATCATATCCGTATTATATTCAAAAAGGCTGGAGCATCCAATTATCTACAGCATATGTGTTTCCATGTTGGTCTTTACGCATTCTATGGCATGGGGTTTTGTGGCAGGTATCACTATAACTTTCCATATAAAAGAGATCATTGCAAAAGTATTCAAAAAGAGCCTGCTTGAAAGAAAGAACTTCTGCAGTGTTTGCATAGGCTTTGGGCTGATTGTCCTTTCAACAGTTTTCGCCGTTATAACCCTGTACGGGAAAAGAAGTGCGGTTCTATCTGTCTTTCAGAGCGAGAACACTGACAATGTTATACTCTCAATGCTTCTATTGTTATTAATGTGTTTCATATATCTGCTGTTTACTAAAGGCAGAATGTGGAAAGAAGCGTTAATCATAGGAACATCGTTTCTCTTTATGATCGTTATATATAAAACCGTTTATTCAGCTGTTATTTTTCAACGCTTGATATTGATTCCGGTCTATTCCCTCTTAGTTCTGATCATAATCTTTTCCGAGTATAAAGATTTGTCAAAGATCAACAAAACTTGCATCTACTTTATTTTTCTGTGCTCAATCATCTTCAACGGATGCATGGTACAGACTTTCAAAAACATCAAAGAAGACATTAGCCGCGAATACTCTTCAGCAAGAGAAATGGCCCGATACATAAATCAGAATCTTCCGGACGAAGAAACAATTTTGGTTGACACCGGCATCATGTCCCAAACCATCGTACCTTATACCGATAAGACTTTGTTTGACATCAGGTATGAAGCTCGAATCGTTGATTCTCTGTATCACGTAATCGAAACCGATGAAATCATACAAAAGGTATTGGACATTCCTAATCATAGCGAATATAACGGAATGTATTTCATCACAGTATATAATTACCAAAACAGCGCTTTTGAAGAGATCTACAGAACGTCAAAATCGATATCCGGTGAAAACTTTATTCTTTATAGAATCAAGCTCCAACAAGACTGAAACATATAAAAACCGTATGTTCTTAAAGCTTCATGTCTCCTTCTTTGATCCACTTGAGCTTTCTCATGATCTCACTGAAAAGAAGTGAGAGGATCGCGGGAGCGATGATGCAGACGACTGCCATTCCGACCCATGCCATGGGAGTGAGCGTTCCAGACTTGGTCATTGCGGAGAAGCATCCGATGGGGCCAACCATTCCGCACGTACCCATGCCTGCGGAAACGCCCGTGCACTCAAGCTTGAATACCATTGTGGAGATGGGACCCGTGATAGCGGCAGCGAGCGTCGCAGGGATCCAGATCTGAGGATGCTTTACGATGTTGGGCATCTGGAGCATTGAAGTTCCGAGGCCCTGTGAAACGATGCCACCCATCTTATTCTCTCTGTAGGAAGCAACGGCGAAACCGATCATCTGAGCGCAGCATCCGGCAAGAGCCGCACCTCCGGCGATTCCCGTGATGCCGATCGAAGCGCAGATGGCAGCGCTGGAGATCGGGAGCGTCAGGATGATGCCTACAACTACCGATACGATGATGCCCATGATGAACGGATGGAGCTGTGTCGCGGTATTGATGAAGTTTCCAAGCCAATTCATTGCGACTGCGATCGCGGGGCAAGTCAGGTAAGCTACAAGGTATCCGGCTCCGAGAGATACGATTGGCGTGACAAGAATGTCGACCTTTGTCTCCTTGGAGATCATCTTACCAATCTCGACAGCGAAGATAACGGCAACGAAAACTCCCAAAGGGCCTGCCGAATATGAAGGCGTGGGATTCTTGATGTAGATCGCGGCCTTGTCGAATATATATCCGGGATAGCCGTTTGCGAAAGCTCCGACACACGCGGCGCATGCCGTGACGAGCATGGGGGCCTTAAGTGCGGCGGCGATGCCTACTGCGATGGCAGCACCGGTAACGGGCGAGTTGGCGCTCGTGATGTATCCTACGACGTGCATGAAGTGCGCAAGCCTCTGGAAGAACGCCAGATCGATCATCTCAATGTAGTTGGCTGCAGTAGAAAGGATGGTTCCCACAAGGAGCGAAGCGAAAAGGCCCTGGGCCATGCCGCTCATAGCGTCAACGAAATAAGTCTTCGCTGAAATGTTTATATCCTTCTTCTTAAGGAATTCCTTAAAAGTGAGCTTTTCTTTTTTCTTACCCATTTTCGTCCCCTCCGCTTTTTATAGCAATTCAAATTCTATAAAAGCAAATTCCTTAGTTCAATGTAATAATCGCTTAAATAAAGGACCTTTCAATCCCCTTTTTCTGTATTATTTGTAACCGGCCTGGATTTGCCGCTTGTTGCAATTATTTTCAAATAGTGTAAAATTACACCATATTCCGATGGAGGCGTAACATGTCAGGTAAGAAATCCCCTGCCCGCAAGGCTATAAAAATCGCATTAACCGTGATCCTTTCGATAATCATCATCGCCGCGCTGGTCACCGCGGGAATAACCATTCACGAGGTCACGCCTCACAAAAGGCACTTCAACAAAGTCCGGCTCGTCTCAAACAACAAGTTTGACGGAAAATACCTTTACCATGGGAGCAACAATAGGGCAAAGGTATTCATTCTGAAGACGGAAACCGATTTCAGAAAGGTCTTCCAGGCTTCTGAAGAAGACGAATATGATTTCGGCGAACAGGATCTGACCGTAAAGGCAATTGGCATCGAGATATACAGGACTGACGTCAGCGGGATGATCATCTCTTATCCAACGATCGTTTACGAGTATATTCCAAACAATTAACGGCACTTGTAAAAGTTACTTTTTGCGCCATAATGCTATAAAATACAAATAGCATTTCTATTCGGAGGCGTTATGGGCTCATATTTGGTTACCGGTGGTTCCGGTTTTTTCGGTCAGATACTCTCGCGCTACCTTGTATCAAAGGGGAACAGCATTATCAATATCGATCTGGTTAAGAGCGAATTTGAAGATCCGGCCTTCACATCCTATCAGGGTGACATCCGCGACCTTGAACTGATGGATAAGGTTTTCTCATCCCACAAAATAGATGCAGTATTCCACCTTGCAGCCATGCTCGCCCATGAACGGAAGATGATCAAGGAACTTTGGAGTTCCAATGTTGACGGCACCCGGAACGTTCTCGAAATGTGCATCAAATACGGCATAGGCAAGATCATCTTCACTTCCAGCAACTGCCTCTGGGGCAGGAATTTTGATTACCTCGTAACCGAAGAAGAAGAACCCGCGCCCGTTGAGATCTACGGTAAATCCAAACTCGAAGGCGAAAAGATCCTGCTTTCAGCTTCCGATAAAGTCAAAAGCGTCATATTCAGATGTCCCACCATCATGGACGAGGGCCGTCTTGGCCTTCTCGCCATCCTCTACGAATTTGTCGACGACAATAAAAAGCTTTGGATGGTAGGAAACGGCGAGAACAGATACCAGTTCATTTACGCAAAGGATCTCGCAAGAGCCTGTGAACTCGCGCTCGATTACGATAAGGCTACCGTCTTCAACATCGGTTCCGACGATGTAAAGAGCTTCAATTACAACTACCAGTTTGTAGTCGATCACTCCGAGTCAAAGTCCAAGCTTGCCCACTTCCCTCCGAGATTTGCAAAGTTCATGATGAAGCTGTGCTATCACCTTGGTATATCGCCTTTGGGCGTCTACCAGTACAACATGATCTCATCAACGTTCATATTCGATACGACCAAGATCAAGACCGAGCTGGGATGGCAGCCGACTCTTAAAAATGAAGACATGCTTCTCAAATCATATGAGTACTATCACAAAAACAGAGAAGAGATCCATAACAGAAAGGACGTATCCGCACACAATCGCGAAGCCGACATGGGTTTGGCGATCAGAGTGCTGAAATTCTTTTCTTGATTTTTGATTATGGTTAAGAAAAAACATTTTCAACTAGTCATTTATGCTTCTGTTTTTCTTGCGTTTCTGCTATTGGGAACCTTCGCAGGATTGCACCATGAACCGTGGGCCGACGAAGCACAATCATGGTTGATTGCACGTGACAACAATTCGCTGATAGACATCATTAAAGCCGTACGATATGAAGGCACTCTGCCTACTTGGAGTTTGATAATCAAATTATTTCAAATCTGCGGTCTTGATTATGACCATATATTTGTAATCTCACTTTTCTTCTCGGCTATCGGCGTGATCCTGCTGCTCATGAGCAACTCACCTGAAAGCATTAAGATACTGCTTCCGTTTTCGTTTTATACGATATTTCAAAATACCGTTGTTGCGCGCCAATACGCCTTGGTTTTTCCTGCAATGATGCTTATAGTATTGTTTTACAAAAATCGTCTGTTTTCTCCGATAAAATATTATGTATCTCTTATTGTATTGGGGCTTACCAGTTCTTACGGAATAATCATATCCTGTTCATTTATGTTATGGGATTTCATTTGCATGTTTAACAAAAAAAGCTCGAAGAATTATGACAATAGGTTTAGAATGTGCTTTTACTCAACAGCCGTAATTTTTCTCGCAATGATCTTGGCATCTTTTCCGCCATCTGACATCGGTTATGTTAACACTAAAATCAGTTTTATTGATTCGTTTTCAACCACATTTGTCTTTCATATTGATAATATTGTCTTTCAGCATATTATTACAATCGCAGTAATCAGTTCCCTTTGTTACTATTTCAAACGCAATTTATTTCAATTTGTAATAATCTTTTTACCAGTATCGCTTTATATGGCTTTCTTTTATCACAGATTGTGGCATACCTGCTATCTGTTTTACCTTGTGATTATTCTTATAATTTTACTTGGAGAAAAACGCGAAGAAAAAGAAAGAGTAACTACAACAAACAGAGCCAGAATAGCAAACATGGCAATTGGCAGCATGTTGACCTTACAATGCATTGCCGGTCTTTACTCAATATATATCGATTATGCTCACCCATATAATACGGCAAAAACAGTATCCGAATTCATAACTCCATATGTCAATTCTGGAGCCTCTATAGATATGTATGGATATATTGCTTTTGGTGTACAGCCATATTTCAATTCAAATATATTTGCTAATTATCATTCCGACAAAGCATATTATGTCTGGAGCACCAATAATTCTCTGCTAAAATTATCAACGCCAACATCTGATCTAATTATTTCTTTTGCTAAAAATGATGATTTCGAGATGTCAAATTTCAAAGATGAGATTAAGGATTATAAAGCATATTCGTTTCCTGGGAAGATGATTTTCAAGTTCCATCCAGCGGAGAACAATGACATTTATGTATTGGTTAAAGGGGGCACCAAGTCAACAAAGTAATATGTTTTTTGTTGTTATAATCATTATCTTCGAAAATCATTTATCATTGGCATAAACCGTAAACCAATCAACTTTTGCAATCTTTCTGTAATGATTCTTGTTTAGAAACATCATTATGCGTTCATCAGGCTCCATTAATTGTATAAACACCGACGGTTTACTTGACTCAAGTTCAGACAAGTATTCATCCAAGAACAGGTTGTCAAACGGTCTGTAAGGCAGAAAAGCATATTTTGAAGCCGCAAATCTATGACTGAAGTTATACACAAGCACATCATTCCCATAACAAATAATTGGTTCATCAGGTTTAGAATATGTTTCTATATATTGGTTCAACTCCAAATAGTTGTTCAATCTTCTTCTGTTCTCCGCAATATTACGATTGAATAATACATAAACAAATGAATAATGCAATGCTATTAATAAAACAGCCGTTGTTATACACATAGTTTTCTTGAACTTAGCATGGAAATCCGTTCCTTTGGAAAACGCTTCAAAAGCTTCAATCAAAGGAATAATGGTCGAGGGAATAATCGCGATTCCATAATAAATAAAAACATTACCGCTCAAAGTAACAAGCAAGAGATTTACAATGAAATACACAAGTCCAATGAAGTTTAGTTTTTTATTAATATGTTCTGACTTTACAAAACAGAATAAGACTAGCAATGCCAAAGATATAAAGGTAATTGGCACACTGATGAATGACCAAATACAAGACATTCTTGAAATAAATGTATTGTTTCCAAAAGAGTATATCGTGTTAAAGATCAAATAATCATATATGAAATCATTTATAGCGCCGTTGATCCAAAAGTAGATTACGAAAGGCAATATCAGCAAAAGCATTCCTATACAAAAATACAATATACAGGAAAGAAGGAACCGATATTTCTTTTTCCTAATCATGGACACAAAGATACAAATCAAAAACACAACCCATACAGCAATAAGATTCAGCTTAAGAAGAATTACTGCAGAAAAAAACATGCCGCAAAGAAACACCTTAAAGTTCGATGTAGTCTGTAGTTGATGGTATTCAACAAAAAAATACAGGGAAAAGATTTGAAACGGCAACGCATATAATTCAGTAAGATTTCCATACGCGAACGATCCAACTAAAGAAGCAAAGGACAAAATCGCAACAATCAAAGACAAAGGCCTGTTCAAAAATCTTCTTGAAATCATGTACGCACCGCAAAGAGAAATGAATAAAGTCGCAAACTCAACCCACCATATCCCATATTCATAGTTTATCTTAATTCCCAACAAGTTAATAAAGTAGATCAGCGGGCCTTTGTGATCAAAAACATCGCGATAAGGAACGCCACCATGTTCGATAATCCTGGCAATATATTGAAAAACACTTTGATCGGTGTAATTCATACCTTCCCGCAAAAAAACGTTAACAGGACTCAACAAGCTGATTACAAACGCCACAACAAGTAACGCAAAGATAACCAACATTGATTCAATGTTTGTTTTTATACTCTTCATTAAATAATCTGCCTTTCAATATATCCCGCAACATCAAAGTCATAAACGGATTCAAGGCATTCGGGCGTAATGACAGATGAACTTTGGCCGTCCGCGACGACTTTTCCATTCTTAAGGAACACGGTCCTGCCACACACGCTCCTCGCCTGCCCAAGATCGTGAAACACCGCCACGATGGTGTTCTTGACCTCTCCATAAGGCGTGGAGGTCTTGTTCTCAGCCCACTTGCAAAGATAATCGCAAAGCTCGGCACGGTATTTGACGTCGAGATTGCTGCCGGGTTCATCAAGGAACAAAAACGGCGTCCCTTGCGCAAAGGTTCTTGCAAGAAGGACCCTCTGGAGCTGTCCCACTGAAAGTTCGTTTAAAAGCCTGTCCCTGTATTCATATACCCCGCAGTTCTCCATGGCAACCTTTGCGGCTTCCTTATCCTCTTCCCCGAAGTTCCCGAAAACGCCTTTTGACCTAGCGAATCTTCCGAGAAGCACCGTCTGATAGACTGTGTACTGGAAATAGGTCTCGCCGGTCTGAGGCATGAGGGCTATAAGCCTTGCTGCGTTCCTTCGCTTTATATTGGAGATTTCTTCGCCTGCGGCCATTACGCTGCCCTCGTAGTCCATAAGGCCTGACATGACGCGCAGGAGCGTCGTCTTGCCTGATCCATTGCGGCCTCCGACGAAGACCGTTTCACCTTCACCTATAGTGAGATTAACGTCATCGAGGACTTTTTCACGCCCGTAAGAAGCGGTCACGTTCTTAAGGATCAGTTCCATCAGGCGATCCTCCTCCCTTTCGTGAAGAACACATACGCAAAAAAGGGAGCTCCGACAAGCGCGGTAACGGCGCCAACGGGAATCTCCCTCGGAGACAGCAAAGTTCTCGCGGCAAGATCGCAGAGCGCCATAAACGCGCCGCCATAAATGAATGACATCGGTATGACTATCTTGTGTGAAGGTCCGAAGATCCTTCTGACAATGTGCGGAGCGGCAAGGTCGATAAATCCTATGACGCCTGCAAACGCAACGGAAACGCCGGTCAAAAGCGAACAGATAAGTATCGCGATTATCTTGGTCTTCTTTACCTCAACTCCCATCGAGCTTGCCTGAAGTTCTCCAAAGGTAAGTATGTCGAGCCTTCCGGAAAGCATCATGAGAAGTACGAAACAGACCGCTCCCACGACCGTAAGGATCGCGCTATGAGTCCAGTTTCTTGCAGAAAACGAACCCGTCATCCACAACCAGAGCTGCTTGCTGCGGTCAGAGTAGAATGTCATCATGAAGTTCAGGATTCCCGTGACGAACAAAGACAGGATCATTCCGATGAGGACTATTGTCTGGTTCGATACGTTTCTGTCTATCCTTGAGGCAAGAAGCATTGCGGCTGCAACCGTTAAAAGTCCGAAGACAAATCCCGCGAGAGGAAGCATGAAGCCAGAGATTCCCGATACAGTCAGCCCGCAAAGGAGAACGAATGCGGCTCCGAGCGAGGCTCCCGACGATACGCCGAGCGTATAAGAGGATGCAAGCGGGTTTTGAAGCACCGCCTGCATGACGGCTCCACTGACGGAAAGGCAACCTCCGACCAGGAAGGCCGTGATTGCTCTAGGCGTGCGGATGGTCCAGAAGATGGAATCTGACATCGGGTCGACTTCAGCGGGCAAAGGCCTGCCGGTTATATGGCTTCCGATTATCTTGAAAAGATCAGGCAATGAGATGTAAACGCTTCCCGCCCTGATCGCAACGAGAAGGATAAATAAGCAGACCGCAAGGGACAGCGCCATGCCAACCCCTGCGGTCTTTGCGGTTTTTCTTTCTTTTCTGATTTCAGGCGTTCCCTGATTATCCATCTGTCATTTAAGTTCAGGCGGCAGCCTTGCTCTCGACGGATTCAGCTATTCCCTTCACCTTTTCGAAAGCGTCCTTGAGGGTCTTCTCAAGAGACTTGGAAAGCTCGGTGAAGATGTCGGGATAAACGTCTTTGAGCCATTCGAGGGCAGCATCGACAACATGGTTGTTGGGCTGCATGCTGAGGTTGGGATCAACCTTGTAGACTTCGTTGTTCTTAACGGCCTTTACGTTCTCCCATCCCTTGAGAGCCTTGATGTCCTTGACGGGATCAGCGACGTAATCAACGTTGGTAAGGATTACGTCAGGATTCATGGCGACGGCGTCCTCAACGGAGATGGAGACCCATCCCTCCTGTGAACCGCATGCGTTCTTTGCACCGATCATGGTAAGCATTTCATCCATGTAAGTGCCCTTGCCGAACGAATAGATCGTCGGAGCGTCAGCCGTAGGTACGTTCATCATGAAAAGGACGGTCTTCTGCTTGTCTGCAGGAACGGACGAAGCGGCCTTTGAGATAAGCTTGAAGGATGCGTCCATCGCGGTCGCGAGAGCGGCAGCCTCAACTCCCTTTCCAACGCAGTTTCCGATGAACTTGATGTCATCACCGATAGCTGCGAGGGAAGCTGATGAAGGGATGTCTGCAACGCAGATGCCGGCGTCAACAAGCGGCTTGAAAGGTGAAGCGCCTCCGACGGAGCTCATTCCGGACGTAAAAACGATGTCAGGCTTGAGAGCCGCAATTGCTTCATTGTCAGGATTCATCATGTCAAACGTCTTGATGCCGGAAGGCAGATAGTCCTTGTATTCAAGCGAATTCGTGTCAACAGCTACGATCTTGAGCGCAAGACCCAGGTCGATCAGGATCCTTGTCGTTGAAGGCGCGAGTGAAACGATTGACTTCACTTCCGCAGGAACCTTGATGTCGTTGCCTGAACGGTCCTTTGTCGGAACCTCGCCCGCTCCCGTAACGGAGTTGACGATGTCCTTTTCTACGGACTCCAAGCCGCTGACGTCAGTGTTCTTGGCCATTTCAGAGATCTTCTTTGCAGTCTCGCTGTCACAAGCAGTAAGGCATGAAAGTGCCATAATGCCGCAGAGCAAGGCCGAAATAAACTTTTTACCCATTTCTTATCACCTCGATTATAAAATCACCGCAATTATAATACGAATTTGCTTTTTGAGGTATACTTTATAAATTATCAATATAATTATGATTCGAGGTCAAGTTTCTATGAAGATTACCAATATATTGAGCGATCCCAATCCCACGATCTCCTTTGAGGTATTCCCTCCGAAGCAGGAAGCGGGCCTTGAGACGGTTAAGGCTGCAGCCGGAGCGATCGCCGCGATGAACCCGTCCTTCATGTCGGTAACCTACGGTGCGGGCGGTTCGACCAGCAAGCTTACGATTGAAGTCGCTTCAGACATCAAGAATCTTCACGGCGTACCGGTAATGCCGCATCTGACCTGCGTGGCTTCCACCAAGGAGCACGTCAGGAACATGATCTCGCAGATCCACGCCAACAACATAGACAACGTAATGGCATTGAGAGGCGACCTGCCGAAGGACGGCATAATCTGCAACGATTACAAGCACGCATCGGACCTCATTGCCGACATCAGATCGTTCGATAAAGAGATCTGCATCGGCGGCGCCTGCTATCCCGAAGGCCATATCGAGTGCGAACACAAATCAGACGACATTGGCAATCTCAAGCTCAAAGTCGACGCGGGGTGCGATTTCCTTACCACCCAGATGTTCTTCGACAACAACATCTTCTATAATTTCCTCTACCGCATCAAGGACAAGGGCATCAACGTCCCCGTCATACCGGGCATCATGCCGATAACGACGGCAAAGCAGCTTTCACGCTCCGTCGCCCTTTCAGGCACGAGCGTTCCCGAAAGGTTCAGGGCCATCGTTGACAGATTCGGTGACGACCCCGTCTCCATGCGTCAGGCAGGAATCGTATATGCTGCTGAGCAGATAATAGACCTTATCGCCAACGGCGTTACTCACGTACACGTCTACTCGATGAACAAGCCTGACGTTGCAAAGGACATTCTCAAGATGCTGAACGGCATCGTCGGTTAAGAGGTAGCAAATGCCTTTAGGAGTTGCCATTTCAGAAAGCGAAGTAAGACGATACATGGGTTTCAGGGGGCCGGTCGATCCGTCCACGGAGACCGATGCCATGATCGCCAAAGCGATTAAAAATCTTGAGAAGGACTGCAACCCAAAATACGTATCAAAGGCTTTCTCCGTAACGGTCGATGGCTTTTCGGTCAAGTTCGCCGACGTAACGGTAGAAAGCAGGGCTCTTGCAAGAAACCTCGCCGGATGCACGGAATGCGTCCTTTTCGCGGCAACCGCGGGACCTTCCTGCGACATGCTCGTAAAGCGCGCCGCCGTTACTTCTTCCGCTTACGCATCCTGCTGTCAGGCAGCAGGGGCCGCCGCGATCGAAGCTTACTGCGACCTCATCAACGACAAGATAAAAGACGAATACGAAGCAAAAGGCCTTTACGCCCGTCCGAGGTTTTCGCCCGGCTACGGAGACCTTTCGCTGTCCCACCAAAAAGACTGGTTCAGGCTTCTGGACGTAACCAAGATCACAGGAATCGAGCTCACCGATTCTCTTCTCATGGTACCGACCAAATCGGTCACCGCGATAATCGGACTCTCACCCAACAAGCTCCCCTGCGTCAAACAGGGCTGCGAAGCCTGCACGATGTCTCAGACCTGCGCTTTTTCAAGAAAGGAATAGACCATGGGTTTAAGAGAAAGACTTGGCAAGGAATGGCTTTTCTGCGACGGCGGAACAGGAACCATACTTCAGGAAATGGGCCTTAAGGGAGGCGAGCTTCCCGAAACTTGGAACCTTACGCGTCCCGATGACATCAAATCCGTCGCCAGCGCATATTTTAACGCTGGCTGCAACATCGTAAACACCAACACTTTCGGAGCGAATTCCTTCAAGTACGACAACGTCGCGGAAGTCGTCTCCGCCGCCGTAAGGATCTGCCGCGAGGCTCGCCACGAAGCAGGAAGGGACGATGATGCCTATGTGGCAATTGACATAGGCCCTACCGGAAAGCTCCTTGCCCCTATGGGCGACCTTCCGTTCAACGAAGCGGTAAAGGTCTTCTCGGAAGCGATAAAGGCAGGCGTTGAAGCAGGTGGCGACCTCGTCCTCATCGAGACGATGAGCGACTCATACGAAGCAAAAGCCGCCGTTATAGCGGCACACGAGACGTGTGACCTGCCGGTAATCGTAACAACAGTTTACGACGAGAGCGGAAAGCTCTTAACCGGCGGAAGCATAGAAGGCACGGTTGCAATGCTCGAAGGCCTCAAGGTCGACGCGATTGGCGTTAACTGCGGATTCGGTCCTGACAAGATGATTCCCATTGTTGAACGCCTTACAAAATGCTGTTCTCTCCCTATAGTCGTCAATCCAAATGCAGGTCTGCCCAGAACGGAAGGAAACAAGACCGTATTCGACGTAGGACCTGAAGAATTCAGCACGATAATGAAGGAAATCGCAGCAATAGGCGTTCACGTCATGGGCGGCTGCTGCGGCACCACGCCCGCTCACATGAAGGCACTAATAAGAGAGGTATCTCCCCTGCCCTTCAGGGCTCCCATCAAAAAGCACGGCACCTATGTAACTAGCTTTTCCGAATGCGTTGAGATCGGCCCTAAGCCGGTCATCATCGGCGAGAGGATCAACCCTACGGGCAAAAAGAGATTCAAGCAGGCACTGCGCGAAAATGACACGGATTACATTCTTACCGAAGGCTTAAAGCAGGAAGAGGCCGGAGCGCACATCCTCGACATCAACGTCGGCCTCCCCGAGATCGATGAGCCCGCCATGATGGAAAACATCGTTTATAAGCTACAGTCCGTCACGACGCTCCCTTTGCAGCTCGATTCAACTGACACAGAAGCGCTTGAACGCGGCATGCGAATCTACAACGGGAAGCCCATGATCAACTCCGTAAACGGCAAGCGTGAAACCATCGAGGCCGTTATGCCGCTCGTGGCAAAATACGGCGGCGTCCTGGTAGGCTTGCCATTGGACGAGGACGGTATTCCTGAGACTTCCGACGGAAGGATAAGAGTCGCAAAGAAGATCTATGAAGCCGCTGACGAATACGGCATTCCAAGAGACGACATCGTCATAGACGGACTTGCCATGACGATTTCTTCGGATTCTTCTTCCGCCATCACGACGCTCGATACCGTCAGAAGGATAAGAGACGAATTCGGCGGGCATTCGATCTTGGGCGTTTCGAACATCTCCTTCGGTCTTCCCGCGAGAGAGCTCATCAACTCGCATTTCCTTACGATGGCAATGCAAAACGGCCTGTCGTGCGCGATCATCAACCCGAACAACGACCACATGATGGCATCCTACAGAGCCTTCTGCGCGCTCATGGACAAGGATCCGCAGTGCCTCGGCTTCATTGGCGCATATGCTGAATACAAATCTGACGGGACTTTCGGCGGAGCCTCTTCAGGAGCAGCCGGCGGCAATGCCGCTTCTTCGACAGGCGGAGCAAAGCTGTCGCTCGCGGAAGCAATAGAGCGTGGCGTTACGGGACGCGCGGCGGAGGCAATGCAGGAAGGCATCGCGGAAGGCCATGAGCCTCTTGAACTTATCAATGCGGAACTGATCCCGGCATTGGACAAGGTCGGAAAAGGCTTTGAAAAAGGCACCATTTTCCTTCCCCAGCTACTTATGAGCGCTGACGCCGCAAAAGCCGCATTCGAAGTCGTCAAGAAGGCAATGGAGGGCAAGCCCCGCCAGGTCAAGGGCAAGGTAATCCTCGCGACCGTCAAGGGCGACATTCACGACATCGGCAAGAACATCGTAAAGGTCATGCTCGAAAACTATGGTTACGACGTAATTGACCTCGGCAAGGACGTGCCTCCTGAGACCATTGTCGAAGCTGCAATTAAAGACAATGTAAAGGTAGTCGGCCTTTCCGCCCTGATGACCACCACGGTCGTATCAATGGAAGAGACGATCAAGCTTCTCCGCGTAAAAAAGCCTGACACGAAGGTAGTCGTGGGCGGCGCCGTCATGACGCAGGAATACGCCGACCAGATAGGCGCGGACGCTTATTCAAAAGACGCGATGCAAACCGTCAGGTACTGCGATGAAGTATTTGGAGTTCAATCATGAATGAGAAGGAATTGAAGTTTAACAAGACGGCAGGCGTCGTCAGCATAGTAATGGCATGCATTTTTGCCGTGACTTTCATAACCGGAACTTTTTTAGACGTCAAGATCGCGCCCGTCTTGTTTTCTGACAAGAACATGGCCGCCCTTATTGTATCGACAGTTGGCATCTACATCTTCTGCGCGTTTTACGCCTTCTTTTTCGGTGCTCTGTTAAGCCAGGCCATAAACCTTCCAAAAGATCATCCGAAGCGCACCGGATACGTAATTACCGTTACCGTTTTGGGTTTGATCGCGCTTCTCATCTGCGGCGGTTCAGTCTTGGACGTTAACAATCTGGGCGGAATCTTCCCTATAGTCCACAGGGACGTTCCTCAGATGATAATAATGCTGTTGGTCGGCATGATCCCCGTTTCAGTGATCGGTTACGCCGCATGCAGGAAAAGAACGGATTCACTGCTCGCAAAAAGGCTCATACTCATCATTTCGGCAATGACCGTCTCATTCCTTCTCTATGAGCTCGTCAAGGTCGGTCTTCCGCGTCCGAGATACCGTCTTATTGCAAGAGGTTACGAAGGCATCGGTTTTCACAAATGGTATGACCCGATAAGGAACAAGGCTGAATTGATAGCCAAATACGGCATCAACAAAGACGACTTCAAATCGTTCCCCAGCGGCCACACTTCAAACAGCATAATGAACCTTACCCTCTTCCCCGCACTGGGACTCATCTATCCGAAACTCAAAGAAAAGTCCATGTTCATGCTGGTTCTGGGCATCTGTGTGGGTATCACCGTTCTTCTCTCGAGAATGGTCCTTGGAGCCCACTTCCTGAGCGACGTCTCATGCGGCGGCTTCACGGCCTCCGTCGTGTCTGCAGTATATTACAGGGTATATGACAAGATCCGCTGATCTCAGCTGATCGAAATGACTTTATAGTCCTTGTCTTCAACGGCCTTCTTAAGGACTTCGTCAGAAACGTCACTGGAAATGGTTACGACTGCCGTTCCTTCCTTATGGGAGACTTCTGCCGTTTCAACGCCTTCGACCGCCTCAAGAGCCTTCTTTACAGAAGCCTCGCAGTGTCCGCACATCATGCCTTCGATCTTCATCGTCTTTGTCATTTCCTTATCCTCCGCAACGTCATTTGATTTATATTTTACCGCTCTGTCATGACTTGAGTCATATGGTTTTACGAGATTGAGCCTCAATGCGTTCATGCATACCGTAAAGCTCGAAATGCTCATGGCCGCGGCCCCGAACACGGGAGACATGTTGATTCCAAAAGCCGAATAAGCGCCTGCAGCGACAGGTATCAGCAGGATGTTGTAGAAGAACGCCCAGAAGAGGTTCTCGTGAATGTTGCTGACGGTCTTTCTCGAAATCCTTACCGCGGCGGCGGCATCCTTCAGCGTTGCCTTCATGAGCACGACGTCTGACGCGTCGACCGCTATGTCGGTTCCCGAACCGACCGAAATCCCAATGTCAGCCCTGGTAAGCGCGGGAGCATCATTGATGCCGTCTCCGATCATCATGACCTTTCCCTGCTTTTGAAGCTTTCTGACGACCTGTTCCTTGCCGTCGGGAAGCACTCCTGCGATGACCTCGTCAACACCCGCCCTTCTGCCGATCGCGTTAGCCGTACGCTCGTTGTCGCCCGTAAGCATAATGACCTTCAGACCAAGGTTCTTAAGTTCTTTGACGGCTTCAGGGGAATCATCCCTCAAAGGATCCGCTGCGGCCAGCATGCCGAGATAACCGTCTTCAGAGGCAAAGAACATGGGAGTTTTACCGTCTTCTTCAACTTTGCGCACGGCTATTTCAAGATCTTCTGTGAGCTTTCCGCCCGTCAATCCGCTGTTTCCTCCGAGATAAGTCTTTCCGTTTATCTTTCCGGTAACTCCCCTTCCCGCGGTAGCCTTGAACTCTTCAACGGGCAGGCTGCTGATTCCCTTTGATCTGCAGTAATCGGCGCAGGCCCTGCCCAAAGGGTGCTCGCTTCCCTGCTCCAATGCACAAACGATCTTCAAAAACTCTTCTTCGGTAACGTCTTTCGCAGTTACGACGTCAGTAATCTCAGGCGTTCCCGTCGTAAGCGTTCCCGTCTTATCGATGACGGCAATATTCATTTTTCCAGTCTCTTCAAGAGAAGAAGCCGACTTGAAAAGGATGCCGTTCTTCGCGGCAACTCCGCTTCCGACCATTATGGCTACGGGAGTCGCAAGACCCAATGCGCAAGGGCAGCTGACCACCAAAACGGTGATTGCTCTCGTAAGCGCCGTTGGTAATTCCGCTTCGAGCAAAATCCAGATCAAAAAGACGATGACGGCGATGATGATGACTGCTGTAACGAATACGCCGGAAACCTTGTCCGCGATCCTTGCAATTGGCGCCTTTGAAGAAGCCGCATCGCTTACCAGTCTGATTATCTGGGAAAGAGTCGTATCCTCACCGATCTTTTCCGCCCTGCACTTGATGAATCCCGACCTGTTGATCGTGGCGGCAGAGACCATGTCGCCTTCAGCCTTGTCAACGGGCACCGATTCGCCCGTCAATGCGGATTCGTCAACTGCCGCCATTCCCTCGATTATCATGCCGTCGACAGGGATCGATCCGCCCGGCCTTACCGTGAAAACGTCGCCAACTTTTACCTCGTCTATCCCAACAGTGACCTCCTCGCCGTCCTTAACGATGACCGCAGTCTTTGAAGCAAGCTTCATAAGACCTTTGAGGGCGTCCGTCGTACGGCCTTTCGAGATCGATTCGAGGAGCTTTCCTATGGTTATCAATGTGACTATCATGGCAGCGGATTCGAAATACAGGCTTTCATGATGCGCTACGCCCGTCGCCATGCCTATCAGGACGTAAACGCTGTATAAAAACGACACGCCTGAACCCATTGCCACAAGCGCATCCATGTTAGGAGCAAGATGGACTAAAGACTTAATGCCGCTCGTAAAGAACTTGCCGTTGATGATCATGACGATCACCGCCAACACCATCTCGACAATTCCCAATGCGACCATGTTCGTGCCTATCCCGAAAGGCGCGGGCCAACCCAACATCATGACGCCCATTGAAAAATACATGAGGATCAAAAGGAAGATTACGGACAGGATGAGACGCTTTTTAAGTACCGGAGTGGTCTTGTCCTTTAGGGATTCCTCTCCCGGAACGGAACCGGAACCACCGTCAGACACCGACGCACCGTAGCCAGCGTTTACAACCGCCTTAATGACGGCTTCGGATGAAGCGTTTCCGGTAACCTGCATGGAATTCGTAAGCAGCGAAACCTCGCAGGAAGACACCCCCTCAACCGAAGACACGGCTTTCTCAACGTGTGCCTGACACGCTGCGCAGCTCATTCCGGTGACGTTGTATTTTTTCTTTGTTTCCGACATATGTCCGTTTCCCCGGTTAGGATACCCTAACTTACAGAACCCGTCAATTTACCTTATGTTTGCACTTATCTTAATCTTCAACTTTTGTTAACACAAATTTCCTTTATATTTTGTAAGATTAGAATATAGATTTCTCATATTGCAGGAGGATGCAAGTATGGATAACAGCAATAACCCTGAAAAGTCAAACGTTACCGCGATTCCGGACCAGCCCGGCGAACAGAGGCCCGATCCTTCTCCGGATCCGCAGCCCGAGCAGTCTCTTGAACTTCAGTCCGAAGACCAGATCGAACAGCAGACCAAAAGGGATCTGACCCAGATCACGGTCAAGGGCAAGACCATTAAGGTCTCCACGATGATCAAGTGGGCGGTCATCCTTCTTATCTATCTTTTCATCACAAATCCGGGACTGATCCCATTCCTTCCGGCTGAAGCCAAGGAAACGATAACGGCTGCCTGGAAGGACATTTTCGGCGACGTGGAGAAGGTCTCGAGTTCCTTCACACTTAAACCGGCAACCATTTTCCAGATCATCGCCATCATCCTCATGATGATCCTGGTTACTTCCATTTTCCGTTTCATCGTCCAGCACATTCATCCCAAGACGAACAAGGGCAAATCCGCACTCTCGCTCCTCAATTCCGCGATCAGCTACATTACCGCGTTCGTCTGCTTCTTCTGGTGCCTTTCAGCATTTGGAATCAACCTCTCCACGATCCTTGCAAGCGTCGGAATCGTTGCATTGATCATCGGCTTTGGCGCCCAGAGCCTCGTAGAAGACCTTGTTACAGGCATTTTCCTTGTATTTGAGGATCAGTTCAACGTCGGAGACATCATTGAAGTCGGCGGCTTCAGAGGCGTTGTTGACTCCATCGGTATCCGCACCACGGCCATCCGCGACATGGGCGGCAACGTTAAGATCATCAACAACTCAGATCTTAGAAACATCCTCAACCGTTCTACCGCTTTGAGCTTTGCCACCACGGTCGTAAGCGTTTCATACAGCACTGATCTTGAAGCAGTTGAGCCTAAGATCAAGGAATACATTCCCACTCTTAAGGGAAAGTATCCCGACCTCTTCGTAGAAGAACCCGCATATCTCGGAGTTCAGGAATTAGGCGACAGCGGCGTTCTGCTCAAGTTCGGCGCAAGAGTCAACGAAAAGGACATCTACAAGGCCCCCCGCATCCTCAACCGCGAGATCAAGATCTTCTTCGACAAGAACGGCATCGAGATCCCGTTCCCTCAGGTCGTCGTACACAAGTCAGACAAGTGATCGGCATGAAATTGGAGATTGGTCATCATGTCAGAGGACTTCTACAACTCATTTGATTACTACAATGCTGAACCGCCGCGTGAAAGCGTTGCCCCGCCTCCGGAGGAAGCTTCCGCAGCCGTGCCTGAAGACGAGTATAACGAGCGTGTGCACGTTTCAAGCATTCCTAAAAGGAAAGCCAAGTCAATTGCCTTTATGCTCGCCATCACCGGTCTTGCCACAACCTTCGCCGTACCGGGAGTCGGTCTGATACAGGCTGCCCAGGATATTACCGAAGAAAGCAGCGTAATCGAAGAAACGGTGTCAGGCAACAAGAACGAAGAGACTTCGGCTGAAACCACTCCGGCTCCAACTCCCACGCCTACGCCTTCTCCTACGCCGACTCCGGTTCCCGTTGCTACGGAAGACGTGCGCGTAAGGCTCGATTCATTTGAAGCGTATCAGCTTGAAAAGGGCTTCCTTGCAGAGGTCAGGTTCACTCTCGCGACCAACTGCGGAACGGAAGTCACTTCCATAACGGGAGCTTTGGATTCCAACATCTTCGTTTACGACGGCTACGACTTCAAAAAGAAGAAGGAGAAGTCCCATTACGAAAAGTACCACCACGACTTCTCGCTGGATCCCTCCGCAGTAGCTAAGGTCGAAGGAACCGATCTCATCGAAAAGCAGTATTCGATCCTGGTCAGCATTCCAAAAGACTTGAGCAGCGAAGACAAGTTCAACGTTACCCTGACGGTCTCAAACACGCTCAATGGCAACAAGACCGAAGACAAGACCGTAACGCTGAATGACGTCGCGATCTGGAACGATGATGCAAATTCTTATGGAACCATGTACAACATATCGGTGACCAAAAACGACGACAAGTCCTTTGACGTCACCATAACTCCAAAGTCCGATGACGTTCCGCTAACCGAACCAAGGCTCGAGGGAATATACGTCTGGCCTAAGAAAGGCACTGATTATTTCTCGGACAAGGACTTCAAAGTGACCAAGGACGGCTTCAAGTTCCATATCGAATTCAAGAATCCCAAGAAGGCTCCTTCTAAAGGAAGGCTGACCTTCACCACTTTCGTCAAGTTCGAAAGGACGGATTCCACGGGCACGAAGTTCACGGGTTCCGCACACGGCCACATAAGCAAAGACTACTAAGACTCGCTTGGTCTTTATGAAAGAGAGAACCGCTGCCTCCTTGCGGTTCTCTTTTTCGTTGCAAGAGGAAAATGATGTTATAATGAATCATGCGTTTATAAGGGGGATTTCAATATGGAGCAGCAGGTCACTTACACGGAAAAACCGAGAGGTTCTACGGGAGGAAAGGTTTTCCTCATCTTTGAGATGATCGCCATGATCGGCGTTCAGCTTTTGAATTTCGTAGCCATGCTCTTTCCGACCGATGCGGCAAGCAACATGCCGTCAGTCAAGGTTCTCTTCTGGATAGTCTTTTTCATTTATCTCGCAGGCTACATTCTCCTGCTCATCGGCACTTCGTCAAGAAACAGCGTCGGTCTTCTCATCGCGGGATTTGCGATATTCATGCTGCTTGAGTGGGACTCCTACATCATTTACTTCAGCAGCTTCCCCGCATTCATCCGCAGGCTTACGAGCATGAGCGTACTCAACGCGATAATCCTTTACGCGTTCACTTTCGTCTGGATCTGCCTCATCGTCCTGACCTGCATAAAGAAGGCTCCCAAGCCTTTGTGCCTCATCCCCGGATTCGTCGCCATCATAGCAAGCTGCCTTTTGATGTACGTCAGCCTCATGAACATGTCCACATGGAGCAGCCTGTCGGGCTATTCGGAAGGCAAGGAGGTCGCATACCACCTCTTCACCAGGATCGCATCCATAGTCAACATCCTGGTCATCCTGTTCCGTCCGTTCTGGATCTTCATGGTCGCCCACTGGCTCACCCATCCGACTATGAAGGTTGCCGTAAGGCCTGCCGTGCAGCGCGTCCAGCCCGCACCGGTCTACGTTCCCGTTCAGCCGTATCAGCCTGTTCCTCAGGGATATCAGCAGCCCGTTTATCCGCAGGGATATCAGCAGGTGCCTCAGGGCTACCAGCAGGTTCCCCAGCAGGGTTATCCCAATTACGGACAGCCCCAGCAGTTCCCGCCTCAGCAGTAAGGCACTAATAAATCAGTAAGAAGGGCCGGAATGAGAAATCTCTCGTTCCGGCCTCTTTGTTTGTCAATTTCCGCCTTATATTATTATTTATTTTGTGATATTATGTCTCTCGGACTTTTTATTTGAGCGGGAGGAATAATAATGCCTGTAATGGATTTACTGAGACGCAACGCCAAGGAACACGGCGACGAAGTTGCGCTCGTAGAACTTAACCCCACAATGGAAGACACGAGAAAGATCTCCTTCAAGGAATTCGACCTCGTACAGCAGACCGTAGGCAGACCTTATCGTCACGAGATCACATGGCAGATCTTTGACGAGAAGTCCAACAGAGTAGCAAACATGCTCCTTGGGCGCGGCATCAAGAAGGGCGACAAGGTCGCGATCCTCATGTTCAACTGCCTTGAGTGGCTTCCCATCTATTTCGGAATCCTCAAGACGGGCGCCATCGCGGTTCCTTTCAATTTCAGATATACGGCAAACGAGATCTCATACTGCGCTGACCTCGCTCAGGTCTCCGTCATGTTCTTCGGTCCCGAATTCGTTGACAGACTTTCCATCAATGCTGACGACCTCGCAAACGGCAGGCTTCTTCTTTACGTTGGTGAAGGTCAGGCTCCCGAATATGCCGAGAATTACTGGCAGCAGGTTGCCGATTACTCGAGCAGGGATCCTTACATCGAGCTTACAGAAGACGATCTCGCAGCGATCTATTTCTCATCAGGCACGACAGGTTTCCCCAAGGCGATCCTTCATCCCCACAGAAGCCTTACACAGGCTGCCGAGATGGAGGCCGTCCATCATGAGACGGGCAAGGATGACTGTTTCCTCTGCATCCCGCCTCTCTATCACACGGGCGCAAAATTCCACTGGATGGGTTCCTTGTGGACATGCAGCAAGGCAGTCCTTCTCAAGGGAACAAAGCCTGAGATCATCATGAAGGCCGTTTCTGACGAGCACTGCACGATCGTATGGCTTCTGGTACCGTGGGCTCAGGACATCCTTGACGCGCTTGACCGCGGAGAGATCAAGCTTTCAGACTATAAGCTCGATCAGTGGAGGCTCATGCACATCGGTGCACAGCCCGTTCCGCCTTCGCTGATCCGTCACTGGAAGGAATACTTCCCCAAGCATCAGTACGACACCAACTACGGTCTTTCCGAGTCGACCGGCCCGGGCTGCGTCCATCTTGGACTTGAGAATACTCACAAGGTCGGCGCTATCGGCGTTCCCGGCTACCGTTGGGAGTGCAAGATCGTTGACGATGACGGCAACCCCGTTAAGCAGGGCGAAGTCGGCGAGCTTTGCGTAAAGGGCCCCGGCGTCATGATCGAATACTACAGGAACCCTGAGGCTACCGCCGCAACCATCAAGGACGGCTGGCTCTTCACCGGCGATATGGCCCGTCAGGATGAGGACGGCTTCTACTTCCTCGTTGACCGTAAGAAGGACCTCATCGTTTCAGGCGGCGAGAACATCTACCCCGTCGAGATCGAGAACTTCCTCCAGGAATATCCGAAGGTCAAGGACGTCGCGGTCATCGGCCTTCCCGATAAGCGTTTGGGCGAGATCACCGGTGCGATCGTAGAGATCGAACCCGGCAGCAACTGCACCGTAGAGGAACTCGAGAAGTTCTGCAACCAGCTTCCCCGCTACAAGAGACCGAAGCAGATCATCCTTGCGGACGTTCCTAGGAATGCAACAGGCAAGATCGAAAAGCCCCTTCTTCGAAAGAGATATGGTGCCGAAAGACTTGTCGAACAAGAGAATCAGTCTTAAAATACCGCCTTGCACTCAAAGGTTCTCTTTAGTGCAAGGCTTTTTTATGAAATACAAAGCTCTTCGCCTTTTGAGGG
>JAFZVF010000033.1 GCA_017617935.1 Clostridiales bacterium
AAAAGTGCAACTGTCGGAGTTAATTACTCTCTAACAATTACACTTTCTATGGTACTAAAAAGGCTGCCCGAAGGCAGCCTCATTATGCATTAACCGTTAACCGATTAACCCTCAGAGATAGCTCCGAGAGGGCAAGCTGCAGCGCAAGCACCGCAGGAAACGCAAACGTCAGCATCGATCTGATACTGAGAATCACCCTGGGAAATAGCACCAACAGGGCAGCCATCAGCACATGTTCCGCAAGAAGCGCATGCGTCAGAAATTACATAAGCCATTGTAAGAATCCTCCTAATTAGATTTCCATCGTGAAGCGAACTTCACTTGTATTATTATATCACAAGAATAATGCGCTTTGTGAGCGATTTCCGCACAAGCAAAGCGCGGAGGACCTTAGCGAACAAAACGCATTATTCGTCTTCGTCCTTTGTATCCTTCTTCTTGCCGCGGTTTTTGGCTTCGCAATTCGCGCAGCGTCTTTCACAGATCTCGGGATTGAGCGGCTCGATGTCTGCCCAGGAATATCTTTCGATCTTCGTCTCGTTCTCGTTCATGAACTTGACCGAGAGCTGTTCCTCAACGAAATTGACGTCGGACACGATGCCCATTCCGTCAGGGGTCCTAACGCGGTCACCGGTATCGGGAAGACGCCTTCTCGCGTCCTCGTAAGCTTCCTTTTCGAACTGGAGGCAGCACATGAGCCTTCCGCAGGCTCCGTTGAGCTTGCCCGGATTGAGTGACAATCCCTGGCATCTTGCGAGCTTGAGGTTGACGGGGGCGAACTTGTCAAGGAAAGTGCAGCAGCAAAGCTCCCTGCCGCAGAGGCCTATGCCTCCGACGAGCTTCGCCTGGTCGCGAGAACCGATCTGTCTCAACTCGATCCTAGTCCTGAAGGCATATGCGAGGTCCTTTACGAGTTCCCTGAAGTCCACCCTTCCCTCTGCCGTAAAGAAGAACGTAAGCTTCTTGCCGTCAAATGAATAGGTGCAGTCAACGAGGTTCATTTCGAGGCCGCGCATGTCAATGAACTCACGGCACTTAACGAAGGCTTCCTTTTCTTCGGCGCACTTCTGGTCGTAGCGATCCATCTCGGCTTCGGTCGCCTTGTGCATTATGGGCAGTATGTCGTCATCCACAACGTCAGTCTCATATGGCTCCTCGCAGACGTGGGCGAGATCGATTCCCAAAGAGGTCTCGACCATTACCGCGTCACCTATCCCGAGGTTGAACCCGTCACAGCTGAACCTATAGGTCTTTCCAGCGTCGTGAAAACGCACGTTAACTATCTTCGTCATTATTTCAACTCCTCATGTATTTTAAGCAGCATCGCGCACGAAGCCGCGTCGTAATTCGCATTTACTTCCAAAGCCCTTAAGAATTCCTTCACTGCCGCTACGCACTTTCCGAGCTTGACCATGTCCGTTTTTGGCGAAGCCGCGAGCTTTTCGAGCTTGAGCCTATGTTCCGTGAAAGTTATCTTTTTGCAATCGGGAATCCCCTTGAGCCTCATAAGATCGTCGATCAGGAGCATGACGTCAGTGGCGATGGCGACCGCGTCATCCTTGTGATCGTTCATGAATTCGGCTTGTTCCTTCAATATCTTTAAGTAAGAAGCTTCCGGGATCTCAAGGAACAATTCGGCGACCTTTCTCCTGAGGTCCACGTCCTCGCCCTGCTTTGCCATCGTGATCGCCTTGCCGGGAACTCCGCCGCAGTTGTCTGCCGCAATCCTGGCGGTCTGCTCGGGGCAGTCGGGAACGTTCTTCTTCAATATCTCAAGGATCTCGTCATTCGTGTAAGGCTCGATCTTCAGTTCAGTGGCCCTTGAAAGAACGGTGTCCAGGACCATGTCCCTGTTTGAGCTGAGCAGGATGAACACCACGTGCTTCGGCGGTTCCTCAAGGGACTTCAGAAGCGCGTTCTGGCTCTCCGTACCCAGATAATCGCAATCCAGTATAAAAACCTTCGTCTTGGAGAACTGAGGCCTCAGTATCGCTTCCGGAACGATGGTTTCCTTGATGTAGCTTACCTTTATATTCTTGGAATCCGCAGGCTTGTAAACCTTGACTACGTCAGGCGTCGTGCCCGCATCGTAATACTTGCAGCAATTGCATTTTCCGCAGGCTCCATCCTCACCCGGATCGTCGCACATAAGCGCTTTGGCGAATTCCTCGGCGAAAGCGTGACGGCCCGAACCTACGGGACCGATGAACATGAAGGTACCGCTCTGCCTTTCGCTTACTGCGGCAGAGAGGGTCTTTTTGATTCCGTTTTGTCCTGTAAGGTCCGAAAATGCCATTATATTATAGTTTCTATCTTTTCCTGAATCTGTTTGAATATCTCTTCGGGTGTGGCGGAAGCGTCCAGAGTAACGATCCTGCCGTCCTCTGAAGCCGCACGGATAAAGCCCTGTCTGACCTTCTCCTGGAATGCGTCTCCCGCGGATTCGATCCTGTCCTTTTCCTCTCCCCTCGCATTCCTTCTCTTGATCGCGCCTTCAACGCTTATGTCGAGGAAGAAGGTAACGTCGGGGGCAAGGCCGCCCGTGGCGTCCATGTTGAGACGGCTGACCATCTCGGGTCCAAGGCCTCTTGCGCATCCCTGGTATGCATAAGACGAATCGAAGAACCTGTCGCAGATGACGATCTTTCCTTCGGCCAATGCCGGCTTGATGGTCTCCTCGACGATCTGCGCCCTGGCAGCCTCGAAAAGGAAAAGCTCGGTCATGGGAGCCATCGAGCTGTTCTTCTTGTCCAGAAGAAGCTCTCTGATCCTTTCGCCGATCTTCGTTCCGCCCGGTTCCCTGACAAGAAGAACCGTCCTTCCGAGTCCTTCAAGCCAAGTCTTGCAAAGAGCGGTCTGCGTGCTCTTGCCGCAGCCGTCTATGCCTTCGAATGTAATGAAAACGCCCTTCATGTCATTCAATGGTGATGTCCTTCATGGACGCGATCACCTGATAGATCTCCTTGGTGATCCTGGCGTTGTCGCTCCTGATGTCATCAACGGTCTCAACCTTCTTGACGGGAGCAACGTTCTCGCGCTCTTCGTCAGTAAACCTCGGTCGCTTCTCGCGCTTGGGCTTCTGCTCGCGCATCGTGTTCTGGCCGTCTATCTGTCTCTTTCGCTTCTGCTCGGGTCTTCCCTCAGGCCTGTTCTCGCGGCCTTCGTTCTTCTCCCTGGGCTCGCGGTTGCCCTTCTGGCCCTTCTCGCCGCCCTGGCGCTGACGGTTCTCGTCATTGGGGCGCTGCTGGCGCTGGCCCTGACCCTGTCCACCGTGTCTGCGGCGGTGGTTGCGGTTTCTGCGGATCTCGCCGCCCTGCTGGTCTTTTTGGAAATTGTCCTGTCTTGCGCCCTGCTGGGGTGCCACAGGTGTACCGGCGTTGTTTTCAGCCATGTTTTCCTCCAAATTTCTTTTTCTTATTTCCTTAAACGATTAATTATAAACTCTGGTTCCTGATAACTCAAATCCTCGAACGGTAGAGCCTTACTCCGCTGCCCTCCGGGATTGGGACGTCCACGTCTTCAAGGTCCTTTGCGGGCACTATCACGAACGCCCGTTCCTTCCACCTCGGATGGGGTATCGTAAGCCTTGGCGTATCGACCGTCTCATCCCCGTAGAAGATTATGTCGATATCCAAGGTCCTCGGGCCCCAGCGGATCGTCCTCTTGCGCTTGCAGTCGTTCTCTATCCCGCTCGTAAGATCCAAAAGCTCTTCGGGGCCAAGCGTAGTCAGAAAGCTTACGCAGGTGTTGAGGAAGTCAGGCTGGTCGGTGTATCCGACGGGTTCGGTCTCGTAGATCGACGCCTTCCTTAAGGACTTGATCTGAGGGCAGGCTTCAAGGCGTTCTTCGGCAAACGCGATGTTGGCCTCACGGTCGCCAATGTTGCTTCCGATCGAAAGCAGGACCTTTATCTCACCTTGTCCGTTCAATCCTGACCTCCATCGTCTCAAAAACGGCATCGACGGGTGCATTGGGCTTGCCCACCGTCACCGCGCATGAGACCGCCTCCGGGACCTCAGAAAGAACCATGTCGGCTATCATCTGCGCAAGATGCTCTATGAGGTTGCCCTTGTCTTTGCCGACTATCGCTTTTGCCTTGTCACAGAGGACGGCATAGTCCGCCGTATCTTCAAGATTATCAGAATCGCAGCCGTTTATGCGGTCAAAAAACACCTCAATGGTGACTACGAACTCCTGGCCGTTCACCTTCTCTTTTTCGAGACATCCGGTGTGGCCAAAAAAGACCATGTTCTTCAGCGTGATCTTATCCATCTTATCCTCCGCCGTCAGCCGTAAAAGACGCTGTCAAAAGCATTTAGCGCCAGTCTTGAACCGGCAGCGTCGTGGACCCTGACCATTGCCGCGCCTGCAGCAGCCGCCGTTACGCTTAGGCCCGCCGTGATGCGGTCGAGCTCATCCTCGGTCACTTCTTCCTTGCCCGAGAGAGCCTTTACGTATCTCTTGCGCGATGCCGCGTAAAGAATCGGATACTTGCCGTCAAAACCAAGGCGCAGCAAGCCTTCCGTAAGCATTCCTTCCTGTTCCCTGTCGGTTCCGAACCCGATGCCCGGATCGGTCATTATCGATTCATGAGGGATTCCCGCTTCCTCAGCGATCTTAATGCTCTTGGAAAGTTCTTCTTCAGCGCGCGAAAGAATGTCCTGATCAGGCTTGTTTTCGCCTGCTCCGAAGATTCTCGAATTGAACATCACGATCACTCCGGCGTTATAGGAAGCAGCGACCTTGGCCATTTCAGGATCCCCGAACAGGCCCGTGACGTCGTTTACGACGTCGCAACCTTCCTCGAGTGCGGCTTTTGCGGTCTTTGCCTTGTAGGTGTCAACGGAAAGCGGAACGTCGAATCTCTGGCGGATCGCTCTAATGACGGGAATTATCCTCGATATCTCCTCATCTGCCGTAATCGGCTGAACCTTGGGATTCGTTGCCTCGCCTCCTATATCAATCACGTCGCAGCCTGACTCGATCAGACGCTCCGTCTGCTTAAGGCAGGACTCGACGTCGGTATATCTTCCACCGTCAGAAAAAGAATCGGGAGTGCAGTTTAAGATGCCCATTACAAGGGTCTTCCTGCCGATCACGAGTTCTTTGTCGCGGCACTTGTAAACGCCTGTATATCTGTTGTCTGAAGCTATCATGGATCAGATACCCGAACGCTGCCTGTTGATCAGGGCGAGCGCCTCATTGCGCGTTCTGAGGTCGGTCCTGCAGCCTCCGCGCATTGCTGACGTAACTGTCTTGGAGCCGGGCTTTCTGATGCCTCTCATGGTCATGCATAGGTGTTCTGCTTCAAGCACGACGCATACCGATCTCGCATCTACCGCGTGCTCAATTGCATCTGCGATCTCTGACGTGAGTCTTTCCTGAAGCTGGGGCTTGCGCGAAAGCGTATCTACGATCCTCGCAACCTTGGAAAGGCCGAAGATCTTGCCTTCTCTTGGGATATAAACCACATGTGCCTTTCCGTGGAAAGGAAGAAGATGATGTTCGCACATCGAATAGAACGGGATGTCGCCGATCAGTATCATCTCGTCATTGCCTTCACCATGGAAAACCTTGATGTCTTTTGAAATGTCCCTGTGAAGCCCTGCGAAGACTTCGGCATACATCCTTGCGACGCGCTGCGGCGTATCAAGAAGGCCTTCCCTGTCCGGATCCTCGCCGATGGCCTCGAGGATCTGCCTGACGGCATTCTCGATCTTCGGGAGATCCATGTTCTTGCGGCTCTCCTCGGGTATCTGACTATCGTTTGCGTAATCGTACATTTACTCCAAACCTTCCTTACTTCAAGTGATTTTTCCTGTATTCCATAGGAGTCATTCCCATAAGCTTCCTGAACGCGACGTTGAAGCGCTGAGGAGATGAGAAACCCGACTGCAAAGAGATCGCGGATACCTTGATCTCGTTGTTTTCAAGAAGCGCGCAAGCGCGCTCGATCCTTTTCTTCATGAGGTAGTTCATGGGGGAAATGCCCGTCTCGTCCTTGAAGGCCCTCGTAAAGTATCCCTGGCTGAGGAACACGTACTGGGCCGCCTGTGCGACAGTGATGCCCTGGTCAAAATTGTCGTCCATGTACTGCTTTGCGATTGCGACGAGCTCTTTGGCCTTGCCGGTCTTGACCCTGATGTTCTCCTCCCATTCGTTGCGCATCGCGCGTGAGAGGTTGATCATGAGCTCGACCGTGAGGGTCTGGATCATGAGGTCCTTCGAATATCTTTCATCGCCCATTTCGGAAACGATGCGCTCTGCGAGCATGCTTATCTCGGTCTTTTCCGCACCGGTAACGACGAAGCACGGTTGGCTCGTCATTTCGTTGTCCTCGGTAAGGCCAAGGTCAGCGAACTTCAAAAAGCTCTCCAGGGAAGTCCTTGCCATAGAGCCCGGGATCACCACGGATGGGCCCGCGTTCTTTGTTTTGGCGCGCTTTTTCTCTGAAGGCTGTACCCTTCCTTCCTTTGCCGCGGAAAGCTCCTTGGCGTCATGGATGAAGCCGAAGTAAAGGTTCAGGAGATCCGCCTCGCCTGACTTAATGTTGAGGCTGTGCTTGACCAAAGGCCTAATTACTATCGTCGAGCCCTTGCCGAGCGTTATCTTGCCGCCGCCTTCGACCGAGACCTCGATCTTGCCGGAACGCAGGTACAAAAGCTCGTGTGAATTGTGAGAACTTTCAGAAGGTAAAGAATCCTTCGTATCGTAGATGTGCTCAATGCCCTCGATTACCACGGGCATGGAACCCGCCGACATCAGGATCTCGTCTTCAATCGCCGAAAGCAGTTTGTTGGCCATCTTCTCCCTCCCAATCAGACAAAGTTGATGCTGTCAATGTAAATCTCGCCGTTACGGTCATTGTCTTCAATGAAGATCTTGAGCTTTGAGAACCTGATCGGACCTTCATCGTTATAGTTCAGGACTATTGACTGCCAGGTCAGCTGCTGCCTGATCTCGGCCTCGCCGAAGTCCTCTATTATAAGCTTTTTCTTCTTCTGGTCAGGATTGAAGACCATGAGCGCGATCTTCTTCCTGCCGTAGATCTCGATGGGTGCGAAAAGCGAAGCGTATTCAAGGCAGGGCTCAAAGCCATACAGGGACTTCTCGGTCTCGTATCTGATCCTCAGGGAGCCGTTACCGGTGAGCTTGTGGATGTTGTCGACCGAGATTATGCCCCTGCCCTTGATCGTGCGGTAGATGTCGAGCATCTCGAAATCCGAATCAGGCGTGCGCTTTCCTACGAACTCAAGAGAATCGCAATGCGTGAATGAAAGATCCGGAGCAAAATAAGCGGGATCCCTGTCGAATCTGAAAGGCAGTATCGGCAGGCCTTCGCCGTTCTTGAGCGTCGCGTCGTGAGGGAACGGGGTAAAGCCGTAAGTGATCGACTCGGGGTTCTCGATGTCGTCCCTCCATACCATTACGCACATGCCGTAAAGGCTCTTCGCGTGAGCCGGATAGAAGATCCTGTCTGAGCCTGCGATCGCAAAGCCCGAGATCTCGCTTGAATTGTCAGGGATGCGCAAACCTGACCCTAGGTTGCTGAACTTGATTATCCTCTTGCCGCCCGCGATCTCGATATCGTTGGGTTCAGGCGAGGACTTGCTCATCTTAGGCGAGAAATGCGTGCCAAGGGCGATCGTCGCAAGCCTTGTACCGAGAACGAAGCTTATCGTCTTGTCAGGCAGGAGCATGTCGTGAAGGCTGACGATTCCGGAAGGCATTGTCAGAAGCTTCGTGAATGCCGTGAAGTTCTCGTTGAATTCGAGGACGCCGTAAGGGTTGTTGAAGTCCACGTCGTTCGGGTGCATCGAAACAAAGAGCACCGAGGGCATTACGGCATCGTCAAAGACCTGCTTGGGCTCGAAAGTGTCTGAAAGCGTAACCATGAGGCCCATCAGGAAAAGGTCGTATCTGTCGAAAAGGAGTTCGCCCTTGTCCGGTGAGAAGCAGAAGCCCCTTACGGGAAGTCCCCTGACGGGATAGAGCTTCTGCCTGTAAAGCGTTGACATGCGGTACTTGGGCTTGATGTAGTTCTTGTCGTCCTCAGCCTTGAGCTTCTCCTCGTCGCGCTCTTCGAACTCGGGTAGCTTGAACTCAAGCGACTCGGCCGTATCGGTCGTGATGTTCTCCTTGTGTCCGGGAGCCTTGTTGAGCGAACTGTCGCCAGAAGTCGGGAAGTCGATGTCCAAAGGCTTGATGTCGTCAGGATCCTTGCCTTCAAGGCGCTTGATCGCGTCGGAAAGGCCGATGTCGATGTCACCCTGGGCGGTGACCTTCTTGAGCTTTACCTTGAGCTCAGCGGCCGTCTCGCGGCGCTTGTCGATCTCGAGGAGCTTTGCATAGCCTTCGTCGTCAAGATAGAGACCAGTCGTGATGAGCATGTCCTTAAGGGCTCCAACGGCGTCAAGCGATTCGGGCCTGAGCCAGTTTACGATCGTTGAATCGGCACATGAAAGGTCAACGATGCCAACGGGATATGAGATCTGATCGCTTAAGGTATATGCGAATGAGAATGCGGAAGATGAGACAAGAGACAGCTCTGCGGTGTCAGTGACCTTGATCCAGTGAGCGTCCTTGTACCTGTCCTTTGGCGTTCCCTCATAGACTTTTTCGTCGCCTTCAAGGCCGGACCTCGAAGGAGTGAAGAATCTCAAGTAGTTCATGACCTTTCTCTTCAGAGGGGTCTTCGTCGCGTTCGCGTCCTTCATGGGAACTGAAAGGAATTCAGAGCCTAAGAAGACCCAGACGTCGCCGCACCTGATGTCGGTCATGGTGAGGGTGTCCGTAAGGCACTTGAAAGTGAATGAATAAGCGTCTGAAGAAGCCCTGTACGCGGGGACTTCGAAAACGAAACGGCCCTTCGAAGAAGTGGTGACCTCGCGGCTTAAGATGACGCCGTAATCGGTATCGAGCTTACTTACCTTTCTGCCGTCCGTCGGATCCTTCGTGATCTCAAGCGTAACGGTCGCGGAAGGAGCCGCGAAACCTTCTATCTTAAACGGAACGCCCTGCTGGAAGACGCATTTGCTTCCAAGCCAACAAGGAACTGAAATAGGATTGTTCTGCATATTTACTGACCTCTTTGAGAGTTTAAAAATCTTATCAGATTATTATACAATAAAAAGGCGCGTAAACAAAAATTAAGAAAAATCAGGCTTCCGCCACTATGACGTTGAGGCCCTTTTCCCTGCAGTGGGCGACGTTCTCTTCGGAAGCGCCGGAATCCGTGATCAGGTAATCTATCTTGTATGCGGGTATGAAGGACGATGCGGAATCCGTCCCAAGCTTCGTGGAATCTATGAGGGCAACTATCTTTTTGGCCCTTTCAGCGCAAAGACGCTTTAACTCAAGCTCGTAGAAATTGTCTCCGGAAAGCCCCGATTCAGGCGAAAAGCCGTTTCCGGACACGAAATACAGGTCAGCCGAAAGACGGCCCACCATCTCCTTGCAGGAAAGCCCTTCGATGGCGCCCGAATGGGGCCTTAACATGCCTCCCAGGATTATGACCGACTTGAAGTTGCTGCAACGCTGAAGCTCCATCGCGGTATGAAGGCCGTTCGTTACGACGGTCACGTTCTTTCTCGACTGGAGGAAAGGTATCATATGAAAAGTCGTCGAACTGGCGTCCATGAAGATCGTCATGCCGTCAGAGACAAGATCCGCAGCCGTCTTTCCGATCTGGTTTTTCAGGTCGACGTGGGTCACCGCGCGGACCATGTAATTTTCTCCGCTGTAAGACGGCATTCTTCTCGGAAGCCTTATTCCACCATGGAATCGGACGATCGCGCCCTCCCTTTCGAGTTCCCTTATGTCGGTCCTCAAAGTGGCTCCGGTGACGCCCAAACGCTCGGCCAAAACGGTCGTGTTGATCTCTCCCTCGGCTGCGAGGACGTCAAGTATCTGTTTTCTTCTGTCAGTGATATTCATACATCAAATGTTATCAAGTGAAAATTTCACTGTCAACTTGCTTTCATTTGACTTTTATTTCTCTTTCGCTGAACGGCCCTTTTTCTGATATATGAAAGCCAAGATGGCGGTCATGACGATGCCGGTGCAGCTCGAAACGATGCCTGCCGTCATGTGAGGCGGACGGTATTCCATGACGATCTCGTTCGTTCCCTTTTCGAGCGTGACGACGGTCATGCAGCCTCCAAAAACTTCAGGCGTTATCTCCGTCCCGTTTCTCATTACCTTCCAAGAACCGTCATAAGGCACGGATATATAGAGCTTCTCGCCGCCTGAAACGCCTTCTGCGGTTACCTTTGCGCGGCCCGCCCTTATCTCCGCGCTATTGGCCTTCCCTGCCCTGATCCTTTCGATCACCTTCCCGAATTCATCAAGATCGAGGATGTGGAATTCGGCATAGACGTGCTCTGAAGTTGAAACCTTGACCGAAGCGTATTCGTTATCACCTGATATGGGAATGACGAACGCGTCGGGCGACAGGAATTTGCCGATGGTAATCTTGTAAATGCCGTTAACGTCAACATTTGCTGCCACTCCCTCATCCGGACGGAGCCATCCGTACAAAGCATAATTGCCGCCGGGCAAAAGTACCTTGTATTCGGTGGATCCTTCTTCCTTGACGACGTCGAATTCCGCAGTTCCAAAAAGGTCTATATCTTCACCAAGGATGGCGGAATAGACCTGATTCTGATAATCAAAAGGATTCTTTGCGGCAGTCACGCCCGGAACGTCAGAGACAATGAAGGCCTCAGGCAGACAATAAGGATTCTTATACGCATTCTTGAAGCCTTCGTTATTCGTGACCTTTTGCATTCCCGGGCAGTCGTATTCAGACAGGACGTATCTGACGCCAAGGATCGAATCAGCTGGAATAATCGGAGAGTTTGTAACCGTTATCGTCTCGCTGTGGAAAGGATATCCGAGCTTTGCGAGGAACTCGCCCTGCTTCTCTTCGGGATCTGATACGAACGAGGAGATCGCATTGAAGCCATAACCCAAGCCTTCGTTATAGTTAGCGGTGTTTCCGGTTGAAGCCGCCGACCTGTTTGAAGTCTGTGAGACCCTGTAAAAACCGCCTTCGTCACTTGCCTTCACCTGCTCGACGAGCTTGCTCTCCTGCACCACGTAAGACGAGAACTTATCAGCCTTGTCATTGCTGTAGAACAGGAAAAGAAGGCCTCCCGCGAGGACCAGTTCCAAGGCGGTAACTATGGATACCATCGTTACGTTAAATCCTGATCCGATTCCGTGCTTGTCAAGGAAAACAAGGAACAGCACGACCGCGAAGATCAATGGCAGCGCAACCTTGGCCAATGCGACCGAAAGATCTGACGAAAGCGAAATTCCATACAAAGTCTTAACGTCAGACGCGTAGATGAACTGCTGCGTCCTATCGTGGAACTTGATCGTGGAAAGCACCGACAAGAGCGCGAAGAGGGCACCGCAAAGCAAAGGATGGTAAGTCCTTATATCGTATCCCTTGAGGAAGAATGCGGCCGCCAAAACGCAGAGCAGGAATATGCCAGTATATGAATACCTGTACCAATAGGATTCAACGTTTCTGAATATCGAAAACACCGTAACGAGCGGTTGGAAGACGTAAGACGTTAGGGTAAAGGCCAGGAAGATTCCGGCAACTATTCTGATCCTCCTGGTGAATGTTCCGCAGAGGAAAAACAGCATTACGCCGAAGAGCACGAGACTGCCCGCAAACAAAGAGCAGAAGCCTTTTACGCTGACTTCGCCCGCCGCATAGTTGGAGATCAGCATCAGTGGATTTCCAATGAATCCGGGCATCAGCAATTCCTTAAGCTGACCGCTTCCGTGCGTCCTGTCGGACTGGATGAGCAGGACCGGAACAAGGATTATCCCAGACGTCAGAATTCCTGACAGCATGTAAACCGCGTATCTTAGCGCGCTCTTTATCAGACGCGCCTTTAACGTGACTATCTCAAACAAAAGCCAGAACGCGGAGAACATGCAGTTGATGATCCCCGTATACCAGTTGAACAAAAGGCTTAACGCTACCGAAACGCAAAGCAAAAGTCCGCTTTTCCCTTTGACGATCCTGTAAGTTCCAAGGATCACCAACGGCAGCATTATCGCTCCGTCAAGCCACATTACGTTGCAGGTTTGGGATATCATGTACTGCGAGAGCCCGTAGCTGATGGCGATCAGGACCGCATAAGGGGCTCTGCCTTCTTCCCTGTCCTCAAACCTTTCAGAAATCGCGTATGCCGCAGTACCTGCCGCCAAGGCAAACTTTACCGCCGCGATCACGTTAAGGCAGAGCGAGACGTCTTCAGGCCTGAAAAGAAGCGACAGGAGAACGACGGGAGACGCCAGATAGTATGCGAAGACCGCGTAATTGTTGCCGCCTAAAGACTTGCCGAAGGAATAGAAGAATGACTCTTCACCCGCAAACACGCGCTTGTAGTAAAGGATCAGGTCAAAATACTGGTAATCCGCATCGGAATAGAGCAGAGCCCTGCTCCCGAACGGAGCGTATCCGAACAGTGCGAATACTATGAAAACCAGCAGAAAAGCAGCAAAAGCAGTAATAACGGCAAGGGAAGCCGGCTTGATCCAGCGCTTTGTTTTGGCCAAAGCGGGCTTGTCGGGTAAGGCTTCTGAAGGTTTTGCTGCTTTTTCCATCACTTTTCCTTCGGATTTGATATAATAGTCTCTCGTAACGCGCCTGTGGTGAAATTGGCAGACACGCCAGATTTAGGTTCTGGTGCCGCGAGGTGTGCAGGTTCAAGTCCTGTCAGGCGCACCACTTTTTCCCTTACTCGTCGTCAAGCTTGAGAACGCTCATGAAGGCCTCCTGAGGCACCTCTACGGAGCCTACCTGCCTCATGCGCTTCTTACCTTCCTTCTGCTTTTCGAGGAGCTTCTTCTTACGCGAGATGTCACCGCCGTAGCACTTGGACGTAACGTCCTTTCTGTATGCCTTGATGGTCTCTCTTGCTATTATCTTTCCGCCGATAGCGGCCTGTACCGGGATCTCAAACTGCTGCCTCGGGATGTTCTCCTTGAGCTTCTCGCACATCCTTCTGCCCCTTGCGTATGCCTTGTCCGCGTGAACGATGAAGGACAGCGCGTCAACGGGGTCGCCGTTGAGCAGTATGTCGAGCTTGACGAGCTTGGACCGCTGATATCCTGCGGGTTCGTAATCCAATGAAGCATAGCCTCTCGTGCGGCTCTTGAGCGCATCGAAAAAGTCGTAGATTATCTCGTTCAAAGGCATCCTGTAGTGAAGCATCACTCGCTTCTCGTCAAGATACTTCATATCGGTGTATTCGCCGCGCCTCTCCTGGCAGAGTTCCATTATGTTGCCGACGTAATCCTTCGGAAGCATTATCGTAGCCTTTACGACGGGTTCTTCCATGAAGTCGATCCTCTCGGGCTCGGGCATGTTAGTAGGGTTCGAACAGTCGATCACGGAGCCGTCCATCATGTGGATCTTGTAGATGACGGAAGGCGCCGTGCTGATGAGGTCAAGGCCGAATTCACGCTCAAGCCTCTCCTCGATTACTTCGTAGTGAAGAAGGCCCAAGAATCCGCATCTGAAGCCAAAACCCAGAGCCGCGGAAGTTTCCGCGTCAAATGAGAGGGCCGCGTCGTTGAGCCTTAATTTTTCCAATGAATCCTTGAGGTCGCCGTACCTGGCACCGTCAACCGGATAGATGCCGCAGAAGACCATCTGCTGGATCCCCTTGTATCCGATCAGGGGCTCTGTCGCAGGCTCGTCGGCGGACGTGACGGTATCGCCGGGAGCCGTGTCCGCGACGTTCTTTATCGATGCGCAGATGTATCCGACCTCGCCAGCTTCAAGCTTGTCGGCGGGGATCAGTTCGCCCGGATGGAAATAACCCAATTCGGTTACCGTGAACTCCTTGCCGGTGTGCATCATCTTAATGCGTCCTCCGGCCTTTATCGTGCCCTCACGGACGCGTACGCTTACGATTACGCCCTTGTAAGGGTCGTACTTGGAATCGAACACGAGGGCCCTGAAAGGCGCGTTCCTGTCGCCTTCCGGAGCGGGAAGGTATTTGACTACGCTCTCCAACACCTCGTCGATGTTGACGTCGTTCTTTGCGGAAATGAGGGGCGCATACGAAGCGTCGATGCCGATGTCGTCCTCTATCTCGCTCCTGACCTCTTCGGGCCTTGCCGAAGGAAGATCTATCTTGTTGATTACCGGAAGGACCTCGAGGTTCGCGTCAACGGCGAGATAGACGTTTGCCAAAGTCTGCGCCTCAACGCCCTGTGAAGCGTCAACGACGAGTATTGCACCGTCGCACGCTGCGAGTGACCTGGAAACCTCGTAATTGAAGTCAACGTGGCCTGGAGTGTCAATCAGGTTAAACATGTAGGTGTTGCCGTCAGACGCTTTGAAAGGCAGCCTTGCCGCCTGTGACTTGATCGTGATGCCGCGCTCGCGCTCGATATCCATGTTGTCAAGGATCTGATCGGTCATCTCGCGCTTTTCCCTTACGTGGGTGTGTTCGATCAGACGGTCTGCCAGCGTTGATTTTCCGTGGTCGATATGGGCGATGATGCAGAAGTTTCTAATGTACTTTTGACTCTCGTCGGGCATAAACCGGGGGTTCTCCTCAGAATGTTCTTATCTTGTTGAACGGGAATACCCTGAATACCGCGACCGCGACAATCCTGTCTGCGGTAAAGGGTCCCAGATTTCGTGAATCGTTGCTTACGGGGCGGTTGTCGCCTAAGCAGAAGTACTCGTTTTCGGCGAGCTTGATCTCGTTGTATCCGTGCGCGGTGCCGTAATCCATCATGGTGGTCTTTACGCCTTCTTCAAGGTAATTCTCCTGAAGCATGTAGTAATCGCTGTGTCCCATGGGTTTGATGTAGACGTTTCCGTTTTCGATCTTTACGGTCTCGCCGGGAAGTCCTACGACGCGCTTGATGAGGTATTCGCTCTTGGAATACCCCTCCATGCCCTGGCCGTTGAGGACCACGATGTCTCCGCGCTCGTAACTCTTGAAATAGGTCGAGATCTTCTGCGTGAAGAGCACGTCGCCCGATTCAAGCGTGGGGTTCATCGAATCGCCGTAAACGTTGTCCCTTTGGATGACGAAAACCACCAAAAGAACGCCTGCGATAACGCCGATGCAGATCGTCCTGAGCCAGTCCATGACCTCTGAAGCGACGGTCTTTTTCTTAACGGACTTCTTGCGCTTGGCTTCCTCTTCGTCGACCTCTTCCTCTTCTTCCGTTTCAGTTTCTTCATTTGAAGGCTCAGCGATCTCGGAAGGAGTGGTCTCGACTGAAAGCTCCTTGGCTTCAGAACCGGATGCGACTTCCTCGTCAGCTGAGAGCTCGGAAAGCTCCGTCTCTTCCACTTTGTCGGCTACTGCCGGAAGGGTCTCTTCAGTCTTCTTTTCCTCTGCCGGATTCTCTAAAGCCTTGTTCTCTTCCGCCTGCTTCATTTCTTCCTGATTGTCTTCAACTTTTTTCATTTGCCACCTGTTAAGCTTCTTCGTTCTTTCCAGCAGCTATGGCCTCTTCGTCGATCTTGATCGAAAGCTCCTTAAGCTGCTTTTCGGTTACGTATCCGGGAGCGTCCATCATGACGTCCTGGGCATTCTTGTTCATAGGGAACGGGATTACTTCTCTGATAGTCTCTTCGCCGGAAAGGAGCATGACCATACGGTCAACGCCCGGAGCGATTCCGGCGTGTGGCGGAGCGCCGTAGCAGAAAGCGTTGTACATTGCGGGGAACTTCGCCTTAACGTCGTCCTCGCCAAGCCTTACGAGCTCGAAAGCCTTGATCATGATCTCAGGATCGTGGTTACGGACGGCGCCTGATGAGAGCTCGATTCCGTGGACTACGAGATCGTACTGGTCAGCCATTATCGACAGAGGATCGATCTCGCCTTTCTCAGCCTTGAGAAGGACTTCAAGTCCGCCGGAAGGCATTGAGAACGGGTTGTGGCAGAACTCCAGCTCGCCGGACTCTTCACCGATCTCGTACATCGGGAAGTCAACGATCCAGCAGAATGCGTACTGTTCCTTGTCCATGTGGCCCGGAACAGCTGCGCCGAAAGTCTTTACGAGAACGCCTGCGGTCTTCTGTGCAGCCGTCTTGGCGCCCGCTGAAAGGACTACGAGCGTGTTGGGCTTGAGTCCCAGAGCATTGACGACTTCGTCCTTCTTGGGAACTACGAACTTGGAGATGCCTCCGACGATCTCGCCGTTCTCGTCCATCCTGAACCAGTAGCCCTTGTTGCCTGACTGGATCTCAACGTCAGCCATAAGCTTGTCAATGAACTTGCGGCTCTCGTGGAAGTCGGAGATAACGACCGCCTTGATGACGCCGTCTGCGAAAGGAGCGAATTCCTCCGTGCGCAAAAGCTCTGTGGCATCCGTGACCGTAAGGTCGATACGGAGGTCGGGCTTGTCCGAACCGTACTTCTCCATTGCCTCGCGGAAAGGGATCCTTACGAAGGGAGAGCCTGAAGCCCTGTCATATTTGCCGTACTTTGCAAATACGGGAGGAAGAACGTCCTCGATGACCTCGAAAACGTCATCCTGGCTTGCAAAAGACATCTCCATGTCGAGCTGGTAGAACTCGCCCGGGCATCTGTCGCCTCTTGCGTCCTCGTCCCTGAAGCAGGGAGCGATCTGGAAGTATCTGTCGATGCCGGACACCATCAGCAGCTGCTTGAACTGCTGGGGAGCCTGAGGGAGCGCATAGAACTTGCCCGGATGCTTGCGCGCGGGAACGAGATAGTCTCTTGCGCCTTCAGGTGAGGAAACCGTAAGGATCGGCGTCGTGATCTCCATGAATCCGTGCTCGATCATTGAGTTTCTCAAAGCCGCGATAACGTTGCTTCTGAGTATCAGGTTCTTCTTGACTTCAGGATTTCTGATGTCGAGATATCTGTACTTGAGTCTTACGGCCTCATCAACGTCACGGCTGTGGTTGATCTCAAAGGGAAGCTCGTTGTAACGGCAGCGTCCTAAGACCGTTACCTTATCGGGTACGACTTCGATGTCGCCCGTATCCTGCTTGGGATTCTTGGCGCTTCTCTCCCTTACCGTGCCTGTTACCTGGATCGTGGACTCCTTGGTTATGGCCTTGAAGGTCTTCATCATCTCAGCCGTCTCAATGACCAGCTGTGTTGTTCCGTAGAAGTCTCTGATGACCACGAAACCGAGTTCTGCTCCGACTTCGCGGAAATTCTCAAGCCAGCCTGCGAGCATTACCTGCTTGCCGGCATCCGTTAATCTCAATTCTCCACATGTATGTGTGCGGGACTGCATCTGTTACCTCCAAAAATATCGTTTTGCCTCAGGCAAGATTGCCCTGACAGTATTCAACAAATCCGTCAAGCTTGACCGGCGTCTCTTCACCCGATGCCATGTTCTTGACCTTAACCTCACCGCTTGCGAGCTCGTCATCGCCGATAACGACGAGATAAGGGATCTCCTGCTTGCCAGCGTACTTCATCTGCGCGCGGAAGGATCTTCCTGCAAGATCGGTCTCGCAGCCGATATCCGCGAGCCTCAAGTCATAGCAGAGCTTTGAAGCGGTCTTTTTTGCCTCGTCTGACATTGCGGCAATATAGAGCTTTACGTGAGCTTCCTTCTCGGGGAGCTTGCCCTGTGCCTCAGCCTCTATGAGGAGCCTTTCAACACCCATGGCGAAGCCGATTCCCGGCGTTGCTGGACCGTCCATCATGCCTACGAGTCCGTCATATCTTCCGCCGCCGCAGATCGTGCCCTGCGTTCCGACGTTCTCGGAAACGAACTCAAAAACCGTTCTCGTGTAGTAATCAAGGCCTCTTACGATGTTGGGATCGATGCCGTACTTGATGCCGAGCGAATCGAGCTCGCTCTTGAGGCCCTCAAAATGAGCCTTGCAGTCGTCGCAAAGATAATCGATGAGGCGCGGAGCGTTCTTTACGACGTCCTTGCCGCCGTCGACCTTGCAGTCGATCATTCGCAAGGGGTTTCTCTCAAACCTCTCACGGCAATCCTCACACATCTCACCAACATGCGGTCTGAAGTGGTCTTTCAAGATCTTGTTGTATTCCGCGCGGCACTTCGGGCATCCGATGGAATTGATGTGCAGGGCGATGTTCTCAAGACCCATCTTCTTGAAGAAGACGTCAACGACGGAGATGATCTCGGCATCGATGGAAGGGCCTTCTGCTCCGAAAGCCTCAAGTCCGAACTGGTGGAATTCCCTGTATCTGCCCTTCTGCATCTTCTCATAGCGGAAGGCCGTGATGTTGTAGAAAAGCCTTACGGGAGAAGGCAGTGAAGTCATGCCGTTCTCTATGAAGCTCCTGACGACGCCGGCGGTGCCCTCAGGCCTCAGCGTGATGCTCCTGCCGCCCTTGTCCTCAAAAGTGTACATTTCCTTGGTAACGACGTCCGTGGTGTCGCCTACGCCCCTGGCAAACAGGTCCGTCTGCTCAAACGTCGGGATCCTGATCTCCTCATAGCCGAAGGAATGGCAGACTGATGCAAACGTCTTTTCCGCCTTCTGCCATCTGTAAACTTCCGACGGCAGTATGTCCCTTGTTCCCTTCTGCGCACTGAATTTCATCGCAAATTCTCCTTTTATATAAAAAACACGCGTAATTATATAACTAAAGGCGTAACCAAACAAGTTACGCCTTAATTTTGCCTTATAGTTGACTTGTAAGCTTCAGGTCAGAAATTGAAGAGGCTGCGGATGTCGCTTCCGCCTTCTTCAGAAGAATCCTGAGATTTAGCGGGCTCGGGCTTTTCCTCTTTGTTCTCTATGCCACTGGTAACCGCAGTGATCGATCCCTGCCTCTTAGCGAGTTCCTGCGCGAGGATGCCGTTGCTGGGAATGAACAGGCCGCTGTTGCCGAACTTGATGCGGGTGGGTACGGGATCAAGGGTCCTTGCCGCGTCCCTGATGCTCTTTGCAGGAGAAACGAGGGAGCTGACGGGTGCAACTGAAGAAAGGACTGAACCTTCGGAGAACAACGGCTTTTCTTCAGTCTTGGGCTCAGGCTTGACCTCAGGCTCGGAGACCGCACTGCTGCGGACTTCAAACTGATCGAGAACGCTGGCGGGCTCTGAAGCAACGGGAGCGGCGGGCGCGGGTGCGGGTTCCGCAGCAGGCTTTTTAACGCTTCTCGGCGCCGTTTCAGGACGTGCGGGAATGTATTCGAAAGTCTGGTCGTTCTCATAGTCGGAACCGGTCGAGATCCCGCAGAAGAATCTTGCCGCGGTAACGGCGTCGCCTATCGATTTGTCGGACGCAAGCTCGCATGCGACGGCTGCCGTGAAGTGCTTCTTGCTCTTGGAGGAGCGTGAAGCCGTACCCTCATACCACTTGGCCTTTCCGCCAATGACGAGGAGATCCCTGCCGAGAGTCTTCTTGCATCCGCCGACGAAGACCACGCAGTGGAACTTCTCGCAGATAACGTCGGCGGCCTGCCTTGCGTCAGCGGGGCCATGGCATTCTATGCCGGAGAAAAGTTCGGCTTCATATATGTTGAGAACGAGAAAGTGAATGTGCTGTACGAGTGATTCCGTGAACGCGTCATAGGTGTCGCGGGACACGAGGATCCTTCCGTCAGGGGAGATTATCGAAGGCTCGGCGACGACCGCCGGATGATCATACTTAGAGAGCCCGTCGGCAACTATGCTTACGGCCTCGGGATCTCTTATCAAGCCAATATGCACGGCGTTGATGTCAAGCTTCAAACAGTAATCAAGGACTTCTTCGATGTCCGTTTGTTCAATGCTTTCTCCGTCCGTAAACTCAGGGACTGCAAGCATCGGCTCGACGTTATAATCGGTGTATGTGTCAACGCAAAGCTGGGCGCTGTATCGCGTATTGGCAATAGAGTCGCATATGGAAAGTACGCGCTTCATTGGAAAGTAAACTGCTCCTATAATCAACCTCTGACCAGAACCTCAATTCAGGTCAACTAAATTTTGACACGCGAAACTGTTCATTTCCACAAGCAAAAGGACACATTATCAGGTATTAATTTGTTGAAATTGGCAAGTGACAGAAATCGTCACATTTGGCAGACGTAAGCCATCCAGTCATTATCGGTCTTTGTCTCGACAATCTTCATGCCCGCATCGGCGATGGCCTTCTCAACTTTTTCCTTTTTGGTGTTGATTATTCCGGAACAGATGAAGAGTCCGCCTTCGGAAAGTCTTTCCGGAACGTCCTTGGCGATGAGGGCGATTATGTCCGCGATGATGTTGGCGACGATCAGGTCGTAATCGTTGCTCTTGGCGTCCTTTAACTCGCCCGTATGGCAGTCGATCTGCTCACATCCGTTGATCTTGCAGTTTTCAATTGCCACGTCAACGGCGAGCTTGTCGATGTCTATGGCCTCGGTCTCACCGCTGCCAAGCTTTTTTGCGATTATCGCGAGGATCCCTGAACCCGTGCCAAGGTCCAAGACCTTCCCGCCCTTTTTGAGATACTTGTCGATGAGCTTTGCGCACATTGAAGTGGTCTCATGGGTGCCAGTGCCGAAAGCCGAGCCCGGATCCAGGATTATCTTGTGCTCCGCTTCGATCGAATCGGGATCGAGCCACGAAGGACATATTGCCACGCGGTCAGATATCTTGAATTCCTTGTAGTACTTCTTCCAATTGTTGGCCCAATCCTCGTCCTTGACGTACTTGAGGCCTTCAAATCCCTGGCCTATGGGCAGGAACTGACCGATGTCTTCAAGCCTCGCCTTGATGAATTCCACGGCGTCCTCGGTCTTCATGGTCTTTCCGGAAATGTTGCCGTAGATGGTTCCCACGCCTTCAGGATTGAAGAATTCCTCATCCTTTGCTCCCATCCTGACGTATCCGTCGTCAAGCTCTGCAAAATAAGCCCTTATGACGACGTCAGTGCCATAGGAATTGTAGGTTCCGTCATCCGCATAGCTTAGCGGGTCGTTCTCCACGGTATTCCTGAATTCAAAAGGATCCGTGACCGCTATTCCGTCACAGCCAACCTGTGCAAGCATCTCGCTTATGGCTTCAGACGCTTCCTCCGTCGTTCTAATCGTTATCTCTGCCCATCTCATAGTCGTTACTTAAATAGATTCTTGAACTTCTGGAAGAACTGCGACCTCTTGGTGTAGTTTCTATCCGTCAGCGTGTTGTTGAAATTCGTAAGGAGTTGTTTCTGCTCGCGCGTAAGGCCCGTCGGGACCTCGATGTTGAACTTGAGGGTGTGGTCGCCCTTCATGTTCGGGTTCGACTTGTTCGGAATGCCCTTGCCCCTCAAGATGCTGGTGTCGCCCGGCTGGGTTCCTTCCTTGAGGATGAACTTCTCTTTTCCGTAGATCGTGGGGACCTCTATCTCGCCGCCCAACGCCGCCTGTGCGAACGTTATCGGGACGTCGCAGAAGGTGTTGATCCCGTCACGCCTGAACACGTCGTGGTTCTTTACGCGGAACTCGATGTAAAGATCTCCGTAAGGGCCTCCGTTCGTTCCCGGTTCGCCCTCTCCCCTGATGGGAAGCATGTCTCCGGTATCAACGCCTGCAGGGATCTTAACGTGAAGCATCTTGGAAGTCTTCAGCCTGCCCCTTCCGCGGCACTGCGTACAAGGGGTCTTTATGACCGTGCCCCTGCCGCTGCAGGTAGGACAGGTCTTCGTGACCATCGTCATGCCGAAAAGGGTCTGCGTCTGCTGCTGCACCCTTCCCGCGCCACGGCAGGTGGGACAAGTCTCAGGCGTCGTGCCGGGCTGTGCTCCGGAACCTCCACAAGCCTTGCAGAGGTCTTCCTTGGTTATCTGGATGTCCTTTTCAACACCGAATGCGGCCTCCATGAATTCAAGGGACATGCGGTATTTGAGGTCCGCTCCCCTCGAAGGGCCGTTCCTCTTTCTCGAGCTTCCGCCTCCGAAGCCGCCTCCGAATATGCTGCTGAAAAGGTCGCCGAGATCGACGTCGTAAGCGCCGCCGTATCCGCCGCCAAAGCCGTTGGGATCTACGCCCGCGTGGCCGAACTGGTCGTATTTGGATTTCTTTTCAGGGTCAGACAGGATCGAATAGGCTTCATTTATCTCCTTGAATTTGGCCTCAGCCTCCTGATCGCCCGGATGAAGGTCCGGGTGATACTTCTTGGCTTGCTGTCTGAAAGCCTTTTTAATTTCGTCATCGGAAGCGCCTTTGTCAACTCCCAAGACTTCATAGTAATCTCTAGGCAAAGAGGAATCCCTCCGTTCTCGTTTCTAGTTCTTTATACAGATACATCCGGCACGCCCTGATATCGGACATGCCGGACGATTATGTCAGTTTTTGTCAGGATCAGAAGTCTCCGCCTGCGTCCTTGGGACCATTGGAAGCGTTGTCCGCGCCAGCGTCACCGTAGCCTGCGTAGTCCTGAGGTCCGGGCTGACCCTGAGGGCCTGCCGCGCCTGCTGCTCCGCCTGCCGCCTGATAGAGCTTTTCGGAAAGCTTGTAGATAGCCTGTGTGAGGCCTTCCGTATCACGCTTCATGGCCTCGGTGTCGTCCTTGGCAATGGAGTCCTTGAGCTTAGCGATAGCGTCGTTTACGGGCTGCTTGTCGGAATCGGAGAGCTTGTCGCCTGCATCCTTCATTGTCTTTTCAGCCTGATAGCAAGCTGACTCAGCCTGGTTCTTGACCTCGACCTTTTCCTTGTTGGCCTTGTCCTCAGCTGCGTGCATCTCAGCTTCCTTGACTGCCTTCTGGATGTCTTCCTCGCTCATGTTGGAAGAAGACTGGATCGTGATCTTCTGCTCACGGCCGGTTCCCTTGTCCTTAGCGCTTACGTTAACGATACCGTTTGCATCAATATCGAAAGTAACTTCGATCTGCGGAACTCCACGGGGTGCGGGTGCGATTCCGTCAAGGATGAAGTTGCCGAGCGTCTTGTTGTAAGCAGCCATCTCACGCTCGCCCTGGAGGACGTGGACCTCTACCTGCGTCTGACCGTCAGCGGCAGTTGAGAAGATCTGGCTCTTCTTTGTAGGGATCGTGGTGTTGCGCTCGATCATCTTCGTGCAGACGCCGCCCATCGTCTCGATACCGAGAGAAAGCGGAGTAACGTCGAGGAGCAGGAGGCCCTTGACGTCGCCTGTGAGGACTGCAGCCTGGATCGCTGCGCCGATGGCAACGCACTCGTCAGGGTTGATGCCCTTGAAAGGCTCCTTGCCGAAGTAGTTCTTAACAGCGTCCTGAACTGCGGGGATTCTCGTGGAACCGCCTACGAGGAGGATCTTGTCGATGTCTGAAGGTGAAACGTTTGCGTCGCTCATTGCGCGCTTAACGGGATCCATCGTCTTCTGAACGAGGTCAGCGGTAAGCTCGTCGAACTTCGCTCTCGTGAGAGTGATGTCGAGGTGCTTGGGGCCTGTTGCGTCAGCCGTGATGTAAGGCAGATTGATCGCGGATGAAGTAACGCCGGAAAGCTCGATCTTAGCCTTCTCAGCGGCTTCCCTCAATCTCTGCATCGCCATACGGTCGGACCTGAGGTCAACGCCGTCGCTCGTCTTGAATGAATCTACGAGATAGTCGACGATCTTGTTGTCGAAGTCGTCACCGCCGAGCCTGTTGTTTCCTGCTGTTGCAAGAACCTCGAAGACTCCGTCGCTGATGTCCAGGATGGAAACGTCGAACGTACCGCCGCCAAGGTCGAATACGAGGATCTTCTGATCGGTTTCCTTATCAAGGCCATATGCAAGTGAAGCTGCAGTAGGCTCGTTGATGATCCTCAATACCTCGAGGCCTGCGATACGGCCTGCGTCCTTTGTAGCCTGACGCTGAGAGTCCGTAAAGTATGCAGGAACGGTGATGACCGCCTGTGTAACGGGAGATCCGAGATAAGCCTCAGCATCGCTCTTGAGTTTGGAGAGGATCATTGCTGAGATCTCCTGAGGAGTGTACTGCTTCTCGTCAATGATTACCTTGTAGTCGGAACCCATCTCACGCTTGATGGATGAGATCGTTCTTTCAGGGTTTGTGACTGCCTGTCTCTTGGCAACCTGGCCGATGAGACGCTCGCCTGCTTTTGTGAAACCAACAACTGAAGGTGTGGTTCTGTTTCCTTCCGGATTCGGGATGACTACCGTCTCCGAACCTTCCATGACCGCTACGCACGAATTCGTCGTACCCAAGTCAATGCCAATTACCTTTGCCATAAGTGTTATCCTCCCTTATTATGCTTTCTTGCTTTCAAGGATCTTGTCTACGATGCCGTATTCAAGAGCTTCCTGAGCGGTCATCCAGTGATCCCTGTCGGTGTCGTTCATTAAAGTCTCAAGGTCCTTGCCGCAGTTGTCTGCGAGGATCTGGTTCAAGCGCTTCCTCGTGTCCTTGATGTGGTCAGCCGCGATGAGAATCTCGGTTGCCTGACCCTGAGCGCCGCCCAAAGGCTGGTGGATCATGACCTCGGCGTTAGGCAGGATGCATCTCTTGCCCTTGGTTCCCGCTGAAAGAAGAACGGAACCCATTGAAGCAGCCATGCCCATGCAGATGGTCTGAACGTCAGGCTTGATGAGCTTCATCGTGTCGTAGATCATGAGGCCGTCGGAAACGGATCCTCCGGGGCTGTTGATGTAGAACTGAATGTCCTTGTCAGGGTCCTCCGCCTCAAGGAAGAGGAGCTGAGCCGTAATGAGGCTGGCGGTTACGTGATTGACCTCTTCTGAAAGGATGACGATCCTCTCCTTGAGAAGTCTTGAGTAGATGTCGTAAGCGCGCTCTCCGCGGCCGGTCGTCTCGATTACTGTAGGTACCAGACTAGATGTGATTAAATCCATTTTCATATCTCCTTTGTTTTTATTTCTTTATCAGTTGGCGACCTGCACCACAGCGTGCCTGATCACTTTTCCCTTGTAACGGTAGCCTTTGGAAAACACCATGGCTATCTCCTGCTCTCCCAACTCTTCGTCCTCAACGTGCATTACCGCTTCGTGAAGATTGGGATCGAACTTCTCGCCCCTTTCGGTCTTGATCTCCTCAACACCGATCTTGGCAAGGACCGAGCCCGCCTGTTTTCCGAGAAGCTCAACGCCTTCGATGACCTTGTCTATTGAGTTCTCATCAGCGTTTTTCGCATTTTCAACGGCGCGGTCGATATTGTCCAATACGGTCAGGAATTCCTTTGTAACGTCCGCCACCGCGTCTGCGTAAAGGTTTTCCTTCTCCTTCTGCGTGCGCTTTCTGAAGTTGTCGTATTCCGCATAAAGGCTCATATAGCGCTTTTCAAGCTCTTCCTGCTTGTTGTCGGAATCTGCACCGGCCTCTTCGGCTTCCGCGCTCTCCTCTGTTTCTTCAGCTTCTTCTGCAGCTTCGGCCTCTTCCGCCGTTTCTTCTACGGCTTCTGAAACAACCTCTTCGGCAGTCTCTTCGGCAGTCTCTTCCTCCTGCCCTTTTACTATCTCTTCGTCCTTGTTTTCTTCCATCCTTGCTTATCCTTTCGTTTTATTTTCTATTCGTCAGGTGAGCTTCTTGAGCTCTTCGTTAAGTTTCTTCTTTACGAAATCCATCTTTGAGATGACTCTCGAATAGTCCATTCTCTTGGGTCCGATGACTCCGATGTTTCCCGATACCGTGTCGCCCATGTTGTAGGTCGCGGTGATGAAGCTGCAGTCGTCCAATCCTTCGAGCGTGATCTCCTGGCCGATCCTTATCATGTAAGAATCCTTCTTGCCGCTGCTCGTCGCAAGGTTCTCCATCTCATTGACGTAGCCTGCGACCATGCCTGAATCGGAAAGCGTTCCGAGGAGGTCTCTCGCGCGTCCCAGCGAACTGAAATCAGGGTACGCGAGCATCTTGTGTTCGCCCTCAAGATAGATGCTGAGCTGGTCGGCCTGCTTGATGGCGGTATACGCTTCGTAAAGCACCTGCTTGAGGAGCGGGCTCGGGATCTCGGTATCCTTTGCGGCAGTCTCAACGGTCACGAAGGTTATCTCGTCAAGGGGCTTGCCCGTGAGATTCTTCTCGATGGCGCCGGAGAGCTTGAACATCTGCTCGTCGGTAAGGTAATTCGGGATCCTTACGACCTTGTCCTTTACGACGCCGGCCGAAAGGACGAGTACGACAAGCGCCTTGCCGGGCTCGATCATGAGGATCTTCATCTGCTTGAGAAAACTCTTTCTGAGCCTGGGGCTCATCGAAAGGGAAACAAATCCGGTCGCCTCGGAGAGCGAGTGCGTAGCGCTCTTAATAAGTTCTGCCGCTTCGTCAACGGTACCCGAGATGTTTGCCTCGATCTCTTCCTGCTCCTTGGCGGTAAGAGTGTCTATCTTCATCAGAGAATCAACGTATTCGCGGTATCCGCGGTCGGAAGGGATGCGTCCGGCTGAGGTATGGGGTTTCTCGATGAAGCCGAGCTTCTCGAGTTCGGCCATGTCGTTCCTCAGCGTTGCGGAGCTGACCTGGAAATTGTGACGCTCGATGAGCGACTTTGAACCGACAGGCTCGTTTGTGGCGACGTAGTCGTCGACTATTGCCTGAAGAACCCTCTTCTTGCGATCGTCAAGTTCCATCTTGATCTGCCCCTTTCCGTTTGATTAGCACTCACCACTTCCGAGTGCCAACAACAATATACTATCAAAGTCAAAAATAGTCAAATGAAAATGTGGGGCAGAATCGAGTGAAACGCAAAGTGTCCTGAAAACCTGGTTTTGCGTCTAGGCGGAATGGAAAATTCCACGTTTCCTTCCATGATTCATGCAAAAGTTGGAAGGCAACATGGAATTAAAGTCAAAAAGCGGTCGGATTCCATGTTTCCTTCCATGTTTAGAGCAAAAGTTGGAATGAAACGTGGAATGAAACGGATATCAAAGGAAGTCTTCCATCACGAGATTGGCAAAGTCCAGTCCGCGCTCCGTCAGTGCAATGTGGGAACCGTCAATCATAAGCAATCCTTTTTCGACGTTGCTCTTAAGCTCACCCGCAAAGACTTCTTCAAATCCCTTTCCGAATCTCCTTTCAAACTCGGCCACGTCAATGCCCTTGGTCGTACGCAGTTTCAAAAAAGGATATTCGCGCATCTTGTCCTCTAAACCGAGCCTTTCCTCACAATATAAAAGCCCTTCAATGGAATCCAAAACGTCTCCGCCTAAGCCAAGAAGCCTTGAGACTTCATCTTCCTTTATTGTTCCCGCGCTTTTAATATAAGATTCCACATTATCGTAATGACCGAACCTGACGGAATTGAGGCATCCATGGGCTCCCGCTCCTAAGGCGAAATAATCCCTGCCGTCCCAGTAAGCGGTGTTGTGGCGGCTCTCAAAGCCTGGCACGGCGCTGTTGGAGATCTCATAAGGGATCAGGCCGTTGTCCTTTAGAAAGCCTCTGACCGCATGGTACATGGCGCGATCCGTCTCGGGCGGCACGAGTTCTTCGATGTTGCCCTTATATCTCTCGAAGAACAGCGTCCCTTCTTCGATCATGAGCGAATAAGTGCTTATATGCTTAACGCCTTTACCCAGAACCGTCTGAAGGTCCTTCAACATGCCTTCCACGGTCTGCCCGGGAACGCCCGTAATGAAGTCGGCCGATACGTTCGTAAACCCGGCTTCAAAAGCTGAATCGAGTGAAGTCAGCGCACCCTTTGAATCATGCAGCCTGCCAAGCGTTTTGAGGATTGCATCATCAAGCGACTGGATTCCCATGGAAAGGCGGTTGAAGCCGCTCTTCAGATAAGCCCTCCCCTTCTCTTCCGTAAAAGATGCAGGATTGACTTCCAAAGTGATCTCGGCGTCAGGACCGATTCCAAACGAATCCGTAATCGTTTCAAGGAGCTTGCAGACAAGGTCCGCGGGAACGCAGGAAGGAGTTCCTCCGCCAAAATACACCGTATCGGGACCTCCGTCATCAGAACTGACGGCCTTTTTGCCGAACTCAGCCCAAAAGCGCGCTTCGGCCATCGCCGCTTTGTAATAAGACTCTGCAAGGGATCTGTCCGTTATCGAGTAAAAATCGCAGTATGGGCACTTGCGTACGCAAAACGGGTTGTGGACGTAGACGTGCCTGCCCATCAGAACTTGCGCATCCTGTAGATCGGTACGGGATTCTTGAGCGCCGTGACCAAAGCCATCTTGAACAGGTTGAAGCTCGGGGAAACGTTGTTCTGGGGCATCATGAACTTGGAGATCTCTTCCGCCCACTGCGCCTTGTAATGACCGATGGCGGGATACCCGATCTCAATGAGCTTCTCGGCATTGTCGCTTATCGCACGGCAAAGGACTTCCCATGTGCCGCAGACCGAGTCCTGCACGTAAGAATCGAGGATTTTCTTATTGCATTCGGGATAGGCGTTAAGCACGGCTTCCCTGTCTCCGAGCATCCACGCCTCGACTTCTTCCGTGCTGAGTCCCACAACGCTCCTGATGTCCGGCGCGTAGGTCTTGGCCGCTTCGTATATCTCTTTTCTCATTAATTCAGGATCATTGCTGTCTGAATCCAGCGTGATTATCAGGATCAATTCCTTGCCCCTGTAAACGTTGTTATATGCGCGAAGCTTCGCCGGAAGAAGGTCCAAGAGCGAGCTTGCGAATTTGGCGGGCTTTTCGTTCCCGTCTTTTGGAAGGCTTCCGCAGCCTCTGTGAGGCCTTACGTTAACCTGCGCCTTGGTGCCTTGTGCTTCGCAGATCCTCTCCACGGAACGCTCAACGACAACCGCGCCTGATTTGTCTTCTGATAAGATCTCGATCAACATCCGTCAGTTACCGCCGTCATTCGGGATCTGAGTCCAAATGGCCCGCGTACCAGATCGCGCCCATTCCGACTCCCTGCTTGAACATCTCGCAAACCAGCGGATCGTCGCCGGCGCACCTTATCGTCACGTCTCCGTTGTCCTTCTCGAAAGACCTTTCGAAGATCCAGACTTCCTTGGGAGACAGCGTCTCGATGATGTACGGGTTGTGCGTGGAAAAGATTATCTGGCAGTATGCGTTCTTTAAGGTGTAAGCCCTCATCTCATCTGAAAGGACGTCGACCATGTCATGGTAAAGGTCCTTGTCAGGCGTCTCGATGAAGATCGTCGATCTCGGTGCGCCGTCACGCAGAAGGAGCAGATAAAGGAAGAGCTTGTCCGGACTTTCCTTCAAAGCCTCCGGATGATTCTTCTTGTGCTTCATCGTAGGGATCTTGGCCTTTATCTCGGTTACGATCTTCTCATAACCGGCCTCATCCTTCATCTTCATGTATTCAAGAACGTTTCCGACGTTGGAGCCCATGCTGTTGAGGTGCTTGTGTCCACCCGGAGCTCCACCATCGTGGAAATACGAGCTCTGTTCCTCGGAAGAGAAGCTGCAGAAGAACCATCCCCTAATCTCCCTGAAGAGTTCCACAAAGTTCGTATATCGTGAGAGCTTGCCGTAAAGGCTCAATGCCGGAAGATGCTCGTCATCGACGACGACTTCTCCGGTCAGGCCTTCGGCAGGCGTTGAATAAACGATCGTACCCTTGCCCTCCTTGATGTCGAGCATCGTCACTATCTTGATTTCATCCCCATCAATAACGGTGGTCAACACCTTTTCAAAACAGATGTAGGGGCTCTTGTAAATGCTTGGAGCGATCCCTATCTCATACTGGAGGTATTTGGGCTTGTGCGTTTCAGAGTCCTCTAACTTAAACAAAACCCTGAAAACGGACGGCTTTGAAATGTCGGGGGACATGTTGGCAAAGCCGGGCCTTCCCTTGGTGATGGACGCTTCGGCACATCCTTCGGTAATGACGTCCTGAAGGAATGAAAGGCATCCCATGAAGCTGGTCTTGCCCGTACTGTTACGGCCGACAAGGGCATCCAAGTTACGGAGCCTGTTATGGACCGCCTGGTCCTTGTCCTTTGCGATCTGGACGCTCTCTTCGATAAGGATGCCTGCAAGGTCCTTGTCAAACACGTCAAAGTTTTCTATCTCAACACCGAGGATCACGTCATACCCCCTGTTCTTATAAACAGACGGTCGCAGAGTTTGCGGCCGTCAGTAGTTATCAGTTCAATCTTGAAAGATTACTGGCTGTCCTGAAGCGCAGATTCGATCTCCGCGAGGTTCGACTGAATCTTGGCAACGTTCTCGTTAAGCGTTCCGCTGACGTTCTCAAGGAGCTGCTTAACGTAAAGGTGAGCGTTCTTTCTGAGATCTTCAGCCTGTGCCTCTGCATTGGCGATGATCTTTGCGGCCTCTTCCCTTGCGCCCTTGGTGATCTCGTGGTCATTGACCTTCATCGCGTACATGCGGTTTGCGTCGTCAATGATCTTCTTGTTCTTCTCGCGTGCCGTGCTGATGATGTCCTGCGCACGTGCAACTATATCGTTGGACTGGGCTACGGCTCCAGGCAGGTTGTTCTTCAATATCTGGAGCGAGTTGACCGTTTCAGTCCTCTCGATAGAGCACTTGTCCGAAAAAGGCACGCTTGAAGCATCCTTGATCATATCAATCAAGTAATCAATGTGCTTGATCGCGTCGTAGCGCTGGCCTCCCTGATTGAAATTGCTGTTCTCCATTACTGTTTCCTTCCTTTCTTGAATTTGTCCTTTACCACGTCTATTATCTCGGCGGGAACCATCTTTGAGATGTCACCACCGTAAAAACCTACCTCTTTCACGATAGTCGAGGATATGAGCGACATGTCGTCCCTGCAGGGCAGGAGGACCGCGTCATATCCCGGATTGAGCAGTCTGTTCGCTAAAGCGAGCTCGGCCTCGTAACGGAAATCGGACTCTGACCTGATGCCTCTTACAACAGCACAGCAGTTAAGCTGAGCATAAAGGTCGACCAAGAGCCCTTCCCACTTCATAACCTTGATGTGCTTGAGTTCTTCGCCGCTAAGAGACTTCCTGATAAGGTCCTCTCTTTCCTCTATGGTGAAAAGCGGAGTCTTGGCAGAGTTTTCCATGACGGCCACGACAAGCTCGTCGCACAGCTTGGCCGCGCGCCTAGCAATATCCCTGTGGCCTCTCGTGAAGGGATCGAACGTCCCCGGGAAAAGCATTACCTTCAACTTTCCGTCTCCTCCGAGCATTTCTTAAAAAATGTTATCACGGTAGTCCCATAACTACAAGAACGAACACTTTTCAATTGCGCGACAATATCCGCCGGAGGGTTGTCTGACGCATGCTCGATGATGAGCATTCCGCCTTCTTTGAGCATACCGAACCGGCATATCGTCTCCCCTGCCGCAAGAGCCGCCTCAGGCACCATCTTGTACGGAGGGTCCATGAATATAATATCAAATTTCTCATCATTTGACCCAAGTTTCTCCAGAGCCTGCGCGAAGCCGGCCTTGATGAACCTTATCTCGGGCGAATCCTTCATGCGGATCTTCTCTAAGTTTTTGGATATTATCCTTGCAGGATCGCCGCCCTTGTCAACGAGCGTCGCGCGTACCGCGCCGCGGCTTACGGCCTCGATGCCGATCTGTCCTGAGCCTGAGAAAAGGTCTAAGAATTCGCTCCCCGGAACGTCATTCTGGATTATCGAAAACAGCGCCTCCTTGACCGTGTCGGTAGTCGGTCTTGTCTTGTCTCCCTCGGGCGCGAAGAGCACCGTTCCTCTGAATCTTCCCGTTATTACTCTGGGCATTTCACAATACTCCCATCTTCGAGCCGAACCTCAGCTCGAACATCTCTTCTATGTTCCTCTCAAGCGTCTCAGCTTCGCTGCCGCCCTTTTCGAGCAAGGCGTTTACAGCATCGCACGCCTCGGAAGCTATCGGCAAATCCGTATAAAGGTTCGCCGCGCGGAGCGTCGGAATGCCGTGCTGCCTCGTGCCGAAAAAGTCTCCGGGACCCCTTATCTCAAGATCCTTCTGAGCAAGCTCGAAACCGTCCTGCGACTCGCACATCAGCCTCATTCTCGTAAGGGCAAGCTCTGACTTGGATTCGGAAACAAGTATGCAGTAGGACTTTTCCTTGCCTCTTCCAATTCTTCCCCTGAGCTGGTGTAGCGTTGAAAGGCCAAACCTGTCCGCATCCATGATTATCATTATGTTCGCTCTCGGGTTGTCAACGCCGACCTCGATGACGGTCGTGGAAATGAGGATCTTTATCTCGCCTGACAGGAACTTCTCCATCGTATCGAGCTTGGTCTGCTCGTTCATCGAACCATAGAGCACGGCTGACGGAAATCTTGCCGAAATGCCCGATTCATCGAGTTTCTGCTTCATCTGTATTACTGACGTTATCTCCTTCTCGTCAGATCCTTCGTTGCCTATGATCGAATCGTCAGAGAGCTCGTCCTCATTCTCGTCGATCCTCGCGCAGACGATGTAAGCCTGCTGTCCGGATTCGAGCATCGAGATCAACGCGTCCCTCGTGTCGGTGCTTTCTTTGGAAGCTGCAAACCAGGTGGTTATCGCCTGTCTTCCCGCAGGCTTCTCTCTTATGACGGAAGTCTTCATGTCGCCGTAAAGGACCATTGCAAGCGTCCTCGGAATCGGGGTTGCGGTCATGACGAGGTTGTGGACGCTGTTGACTCCGCTCTCGAGATCCTTCTTTATGAGGAGCTTTTCCCTCTGCTTTACGCCGAACCTGTGCTGCTCGTCCGCAATGACCAGCGCGAGGTCTGCAAAATCTATGTCATCGGTAAGGAGAGCATGTGTACCAATGATGACTGACGCTTCGCCATCCTTGAGCTTTTCCTTTATCTCCTTCTTGACGGATGCCTTCGTCTTTCCAAGCAAAAGAACTACATTGATCCCGCTGCCGTTAAGGATCCTGCAGGCGTTGTCGTAATGCTGTCTTGCAAGAACTGAAGTGGGCGCGAGCATTACCGACTGCTTGCCCATGAGCGCGGTCATCGCCATTGCGAGGATCGCAACCGCAGTCTTTCCGGAACCAACGTCTCCCTGTACGAGACGGTTCATCGGAACGGTCGTCATCATGTCCTTCTGAATGTCGATTATCGCCTTGCGCTGATCACCCGTAAGCGTGAATCCAAGGCCTTCAACGATCTTCTTCCAGCGTACCGCGACATCTTTTGCAAGTTCGCTTCCGCTCTCGGGAACCACCTGCTCGGCGACCTCCTTAACGCTCGTTCCGCGGTTGTAGAGCTTCATTCCGACACCGAGAAGTATGAGTTCTTCAAATGCAATCTGGCGTCTTGCCGCGGACGCGTCATCAAGCGTTTCCGGGAAATGCACCCTTCTGTACGCCTCGTGCATCGGAACGAAGTTCTCCCTCTTCATAACCTCATCGGGAATGCAGCATTTTAACTCATTTCCGCAGAGGTCCAGAGCGGTCTTTATCCATCTTGAGAGCTGCCTTGAAGTGATGCCCGCCGTAAGGTGGTAAACGGGCCTTACGAGTTCTGAAGAGCTCACCTTGTCGGCCTTCTCGATATAGGGATTCACCATTTGGGGAGTACCTGCGAAATAAGTGAGTTCGCCATGCACGAAACACCTGTCTCCTACAGCGAACTTGTTTGCCAGATAAGGCGAATTGAAAAACATCAGTTTGATCCTTCCGGTATCGTCTCCGGCCATGAAGCTTAAGGGCTTTGCCCTGCTCCTTATGTTGACCGAAGGGGTGGTAAGGACCGTCAGATACAAGGACGCCTCATTGCCGCCCTCGCAAGTCGACACTCGCCCGACCGTCGTCCAGTCGTTGTACCTCCAAGGCAGGAACGTAATCAGGTCGTAGACCGTATTTATCTCGAGCTTGGCAAGATGATCGGCGGCGGAAGGCCCTATGCCGTAAAGGACCGATACGGGACTTGAAAGACTGATCGCAGCCATCAGATCTTCCTCCCGCAAAAACCGGACAGGGGGCACGAACCGCAGTCGGGCGATTGCGCCTTGCAGTACGCCCTTCCGAGGTCAACGGACAGATGTCCGATGGCTATCCACTTGTCTTCGTCAAATACCTTCATAATATCCTTTTCAACCTTGGCAGGATCTTCGGAATCGGTTATCCCGATGCGCTTCATTACGCGCTTGCAGTGCGTGTCCACGACTACTGCGGGAGTGCCGTATATCTCGCCCACGATAAGATTAGCGATCTTTCTTCCTATGCCCCTGACCTTCATGAGCTCGTCAATGTCATTGGGGATCTTTCCTCCCCACTCGCCTGCGAGCCTATTCGCAAAATCCTTTACCGATGCGGTCTTCGAAGCGGTAAGTCCGCAAGGCTTGATGATGGCCGCGATCTCTTCATCGGAAGCGTCAGCCAGCGAATTTGCGTCAGGATACTTTTCAAAAAGTTCCTTTGAAGTAAGATTAACCCTTTTGTCCGTGCATTGCGCGGACAATATTCCCCTTATGGCAAGTCTTTCTGGAAGATCAAAATCAAGCGAGCATGCTGAATCAGGAAACGCCTGCTTCAGTGCATTCCAAGTCTGCTCAGCAAGTTTTGAGCGTGATATCCGGGCCATGTCATTCCTGCTTGTCTTCGGGCGGGAACGGGAAATAGAAAACGAATCTGGCACCGCCAAGTTCAGTGCCGTCCTCGCATGAAATGGTCTGTCCGTGTGCCGCAAGGATCTGCTTGCAGATGTAAAGGCCCAAACCAAATCCTTCAACCTTACGCGAAGTGTCGGCCTTATAGAAACTTTCGAAGATCCTCTTTCTCTTGGATTCCTCAACGCCTGCGCCCGAATCCTCTATCTGGATCATGATCCTCTTGTTCCTGGGCTCAGAAGTCGTAGTGATCTTTATGGAACCGCCCTGAGGCGTGAACTTGATCGCATTTGTGATGATGTTGATTATTACCCTGCAGAGCTGCTGCGCTTCGCCGTACGCCATTATGCCGGGGCCCGGATCCAAGGACTTGATGACCGTGATGTCCTTGTTGAAAAGCTGCGCTTCTAGGTTGTCGACGATGTCGTTGATCATGTCGCTGATGTTGAATTCCTCCATCATCTTCGGATCAACGTGTGAAAGCGAAGAAGCCTCGGTCATCTGCGTAACGAGCGTCCTGATCCTGTCTGACTGCTGCTTGATCAGCATCAGGTAGTGGTCGTGCTTTTCGGGCGGGATCGTTCCGTCAGTCATGGCGGTGACGAAGCCGTTGATCGAAGTAAGAGGCGTCCTTATGTCGTGGGCGATGGATGAAATGAACATCTGCCTGTCGCGCTCGGAGTTCTCGAGCGATTCGATCATGTTGTTAACCGTCATTCCCATCTCGGTAAACTCGGATGAAACGGCAAAGCTCGAATAGTCTTCAGGGACTGAGAACCTGCGGCTGACCCTGACTGAAAAATCGCCTTCAGCAACGCTTGCGATCGCGCGGGAGATTTCCTTGATCGGCATGAGGCTCAGATATACGAATACCGCATAGAGGACGATGGCGATGACCATTGCTATCATGGCGGGTACGAAGATGACGTTGATGTATTCGTTAAAGGTCGCCGTCGTAGTCTCAACATTCCTGACCAAGCAGAAATAAGGCGTCCCCTTGATCTTCCTGCAGCTGATGGACATAACCTGGCGGGGGCCCTTGCTGCTGTCGCCCTTGGCGA
>JAFZVF010000034.1 GCA_017617935.1 Clostridiales bacterium
AAGTTCGCTATCCGTGAGGGTGGCCACACAGTAGGCGCTGGTACAGTTGCTACCATCATCGAGTAATCGATACCATCATCGAGTAATCGATAAGCGGTTTACAAACTGACTAACAAAGGGCTTCGGGTTTCCGAAGCCCTTTTACTTTGCTTTTGCATTGCGGGGTAGAGAAGCGTGGTATGACTTGGTTCGATATCGGCTTAGGTGTCAGGCGATCTCTTGAGCAAGTGCTAAAAAAGTGCTCAAAACGAGGCCATTTGAGCACAAAAAAGTGCAAATAAAGCGAAAGTGCTCAAAAAAGTGCACAAACTCAGGAGTAATAGACACTTTTTTTGCACTCGGAGATTGAAGAAGCAAAAAGGGCTCCCGAAAAGGGAGCCCTTAGTGGTTGATCAGTTGTAAAGGATTACTCAGCCTGCTTGAGGTTTTCCTGCTGCTGTGCAGCTGCGAGGGCAGGAGCAACATGACTGGAAGCGCCAGGAGCGGGAGGTACGACCTTGGCGGGTGCCTCAGCCTTGACCTCAGCGGGAGCCGGAGTGGCGGCAGGAGTAACGGAAGCGGATTCTGCGGCATTCTTCTCAGCTTCAGCCTTGAGTGCGGCCTCGAATCTTGCCTTCTCTTCAGCCTTCTGAGCTGCGATCCTTGCGCCTTCTTCAGCCTGCTCGGCTGCGATGCGTGCTTCTTCTTCGGCTTTTCTTGCAGCGAGGATTGCCTCCTCAGCTCTCTTAGCGGCGAGACGTGCCTTCTCGAGCGCTTCTTCTGCAGCCTTTCTAGCATCTTCCTCAGCCTTGATGGCAGCGAGACGCTCGTCTTCTTCGTTTCTCTTCTTCTCAGCGATGCGTGCTTCTTCCTCAGCCTTGCGTGCAAGAGCGCTTGCTTCCTTTGCCTTCTGCTCTGCATTTACCGCTTCGACCTCAGCGGTGTGGACGGCAGCCTTTGCTTCCTCGACAGCGGCCTGGGCGGCAATGCGTGCCTTCTCCTCAGCCTGTCTTGCTGCGACCTTTGCGTCTTCTTCGGTCTTCTTGAGGGCTGCGAACTTGGCAGCTTCCTGTGCCTTCTGGTTAGCGAGGAGGGCGGCCTCTTCAGCCTTCTTGGCAAGTGCCCTTGCTTCCTCGGCCTGAGCTACTGCAGCCTTTGTCTCTTCGCTTGCCTTGAGGGCAGCGGCCTTTGACGTTTCTTCTGACTTGAAGGCGGCAGCCTGGATCTCTTCGGCGCGTGTTACAGCAGCCTTTGAATCTTCGAGCTTCTTTGCCGCGGTCTTTGCAGCGAGAGCGGTGCGCTCTTCTTCAGCCTTTGCCTTTGCGGCCATCTGCTGAGCACGCTCAGCGATTGCCGCTACGGAATTGAGAGGAGCAGCGGGTGCCTTCTTCTTTTCCTCTTCCTTCATGGCGGCCATTGCCTGCGCATGGTTTACGGAAGCGGAGATGGGACGCTTGATCGGAGGTTTGAGAGTGCTTCTCATTGTGCCCGTGTTATACGGATCATCGGACTTGGAGCCTCTCTCGGTATTCTTTCTTTCCGCCTCCATTGCCTTACGGGCAGCGATCTGCGCCTTAGCGGCAGCGGCTCTTTCACGTGCGAGCTGCTGTGCAGGAGACTGATAAGGCTGTTCGGAAGAAGCAGCCGGTCTAGATGAAGACTGTGAGGCATTCGTCATGCTCCCGGGCCTTCCGCCACCTTCGTGGACGGGAGTAACGTTGGCGGCTGCGATGTTGGCAGGAGAAGGACGGGTTGCGCCGCCTTCATGTGTTCCGCCCGCGGTTGCGCCACCGAGCGCAAGACCGCCATTTCCTTCGTTCTTGTCTTTGAAATACCCTAATATTCCACTCATTTTCAACACTCCCCTAAATGCAAAAATGTAAACAAACTGTAAAGAAGTTCTTTCAACTTAATTATACAAATAGGGGAAAGAATTTCAAGATAAAAAACACCGTTTTTTGACATTTTAAAATCAAAAAAATGTTTAGAAATACTTTACAGCGAGTTTAGCGTGGAGTAAAATCTGCTGAACGTCAAAAATTTAGTTATATTAAACTTTGAGTTTAGAACGGAGCAATTGGTGAACATCGGTGAAAAGATAAAAAATCTCAGATTAAAGAACGGTCTGACGCAGGAGGAACTTGCGGACAGATGCGAGCTTTCAAAGGGATTCATTTCGCTTGTCGAGTACAATCAGACTTCGCCGTCGATAACGACGCTGGGCGACATCCTGGACGCGCTCGGAACCGACTTTGCGAAGTTTTTCAAAGAGGACGTTCCCGAGAGGGTGGTCTTCGGGAAAAAGGACTTCGCGGTAAAGACCGATGAAGAGCTTAGAAACGAGATCACTTGGCTGATCCCGACCGCCCAGAAAAACGAGATGGAACCGATAATGGTGACCATAGAACCGGGCGGATCCACCTATCCGGACAATCCGCATGAGGGTGAGGAATTTGGATACGTCCTGGAGGGAACGATTACGGTCGTGATCGGCGACGACGAATATCAGGCGAAGAAGGGCGAAAGCTTTTACTTTACTTCGAACAAGCCGCATATGCTCGAAAACCGCGGTGCGAGACAGGCTAAGGCAATCTGGATATCATCACCGCCGAGTTTTTGAGAGTTGGAGGGGAATTTAAATGGCATACAATCAGATACTTGAAGACGATACCGGTTCCGAGCACATCATAGAGATAAAGAATCTTAATAAGAGTTTCGACGGTACGAAGGTCCTTAAGGACATCACCTTCTACATAAGGAACAATGAGTTCATCACGCTCCTCGGTCCTTCGGGCTGCGGAAAGTCGACGACGCTCCGCATCATCGCGGGCTTTGAGACCGCTGATTCGGGCATCGTCAATTTCGAGGGCAAGGATCTGCTCAAGACGCCTGCGAACAAGCGCAACATCAACACGGTATTCCAGAGGTATGCGCTTTTCCCGCACCTCAACGTTTTCGACAACGTCGCATTTGGCCTCAAGATCAAGAAGGTCGCAAAGCCGGAGATCAAGGAGCGCGTAAACAAGGCTCTCGCAACAGTCGGCCTTGCCGATTACGGTGAGAGGTACATTGACCAGCTCTCCGGCGGTCAGATGCAGAGAGTCGCCATCGCGAGGGCCATCGTCAACCGCCCCCGCATCCTGCTTCTCGATGAACCCTTGGGCGCATTGGACCTCAAGATGAGAAAAGAGATGCAGCTCGAGCTCAAGAGCATGCAGAGGGAATTGGGCATCACCTTTGTATACGTTACTCACGATCAGGAAGAGGCTCTCACGATGTCCGATACGATCATCGTCATGAAGGACGGCATCATCCAGCAGATCGGAACGCCCATCGACATCTACAACGAGCCCAAGAACGCTTATGTTGCAGACTTTATCGGCGAGTCCAACATCGTTGCGGGGACAATGAAGAAGGATTTCGAGGTCACGCTTTCCGGCGGCATTACCTTCAAGTGCGTTGACCCCATGTTCAAGGAGTTCACTGAAGGCGTACAGAACCTCGTTGACGTCGTCATCAGGCCTGAGGACTTCTATGTTGAAGAGGAAAAGGAAGGCCGCATCAACGGTACCGTAGAATCCATCGTATTCAAGGGCGTTCACTATGAGATGCTGGTCAGGTCTGACGACGGAATCGTCTGGATGGTACAGAACGTCGATCCCTGCAAGATCGGCCAAAGGGTCGGCCTCTACGTCGATCCCGACGACATCCAGATCATGAGAAGGTCCGAGCTTTCGCCCGATTTCGGTTCGTATGGAATCAAGAAGCCCGCTGAAAACGCTCCTGACGGAGAGGGCGCAGGCGCTTCCGCAGCAGCTTCAAAAGAGGAGAACAAGTAAGTGGTCGCAGAACTTAAATCAAAAATAAGAGTTATGCCTCTTCATGCGTTCGTGATGATATTCGCGGCATTGTTCTCCTTTGTCTCGATATTCATCCCGATGTTTCAGCTTTTCGTGCAGTACGTTCCGGTCAGGAACTACTCGCTCTTCACGCTGATCTTGTCGCCATACTACCAGCAGAAGGTAAGGAGCGGTCCGGTCGAACTCAACTTCCAGATCTTTGCGGCATGGGCATTCGTCGTGACGATCGTTCTTGCCGTTGCCGCGTTGACGCTCTCGCTCTCATATCCTTTCTATGCCGATTCGAAGGGCAAAAAGAAGATCGGTTACTTTTCCGTTCTCGCCCTCTTCATCGCTCGGGGCGTGGCGCACGTCATCACGCTCTCGAAGATGATCTCAGAGGAAATGATCAACAGCAACAACATGACCCCCGAACGTCTTTACGTCGCGCAGGGATTTGCAGGCAACCTGCTGACGATAGTGCTTTTCATCGGAGCGGTCGCGGCGCTTTACGGCGGCCTGGGCCTCCGCATGAACTACAAGCTGTTCGCCTATCCTTACATCGTATGGATCGTTTTGTTCACGATCCTTCCATTGATCCTCATCTTCTTCCGCGCCTTCTTCAAGCAGGCTGCCGGCGGCGGATACGAGTTCACCACGGCGGGATTTAAGATCCTTTTCGCAAACAAGACGGTTACGACCACTTTCTATGGAATGAAGGTCACGCTCCAGGAATATTTTTCGATCTTCCTCAGGAGTTTTGACTATGCGGTCTGGACGACGATAGGATGTCTGGTCCTTGGTTATCCCGTAGCGTACATCCTTGCTTCACGCGCAAAGAAGGCCCACTCGAACGGATCACGCCTTTTGCTCCTTTTCGTTCTTCCGATGTGGATGAACACGATGCTCAGGACTTATGCGTGGAGGGCGTTCTTCAGCGAAACGGGCGTTCTCAACACCTTCCTTCAGAACATTGGCGCGGTCGACGCACCGATCCTGTTCCTCAAGAGCGAGATCCTTACCGACATCATCACGAAGCTCGTCATGACAAACGACTTTCTGCCCTTCATGATCCTGCCCATCTACTCGGTGCTCGTGAAGATCGACGGATCGCTGTCGGAGGCTTCTTTGGACCTTGGCGCAAACCGCGTGCAGACTTTCACGAAGGTAATCTTCCCGCTGTCTTTCCCGGGCGTAATCTCGGGCATCCAGATGGTGTTCATGCCTTCTTTGACTTACTACATGATCCCCGACATTCTTACCGAGGGTTCCAAGACAACGATCGGAAACACCGTGCAGAACTTCATCCTCAATGAAAGTTCGACCTATAACCAGGCGGGCAACGTTTTGTCGCTCCTGCTCCTGATCTTCGTGCTCATAACGATGGGCATACTGCGGGGCCAGGATAAGGAAGCCGGAAGCGGAGGCATGGCATTATGAGATTCTTGAAAAGACTTGTACCCGACGTATACCTCGCGCTCATCCTGATATTCATTTATCTGCCGATCCTCATCCTGATCGTGTTCTCGTTCAATGCGCTGCCGAAATCTTTCATCTGGGGCGGCTTCTCGCTCAAGAACTATGCGGGACTCTTCTCGGGCTCTGACGGTTCGGGAATTCTCGATTCGCTCATAGAGACGCTGAAGGTCGCGGCGATCGCTTCGGTTGTCTCAACGCTTATCGGCGTGGTCAGCTCGCTTGGCATCGCTTACCTTTCAAAGAAGATACAGGGCCTCGTCATGACGGCGACCTACATTCCGAACGTAATGCCTGACCTCGTTACCGGCATCTCGTTCATGCTCCTGTTCTCCTTCCTTGGAGTACAAAAGAGCGAGTTCACTTTGATAATGGCACACATCGCGCTCTGCGTTCCATTCGCGATCCTTTCGATCAGCCCGAAGATAAAGCAGATGGACAAGAGCCTGACGGAGGCTGCGATGGACCTTGGCGCGACCGGTTTCCAGACGCTGAGGCTCGTAATAATTCCTGAGATCATGCCCGGCATCTTGTCGTCACTGATGCTTACGTTCACGCTCTCGGTCGATGACTACCTCATCAGCAACTTCAACGTCGACAGTTCGATCCAGACCCTGCCCATGATGATCTATTCGATGGCAAAGCTCGGAGTCAACCCGAAGATGAACGCCCTCACGACGCTGATCTTCATGGTCGTCCTCATCCTCATGGTCCTGTCGAACATGTCGTCTTTCAAAAAAGCCAATAACAATAAGGTTAAAAGATAAAGGAGTGTAAGAAGAAATGAACAAGAAACTGAAGAAGATCGCGTCTTTAGTCAGCCTGGCCGGACTTATGGCTTCGATGGTGCTTTCTTTTGGCGCGTGCTCGTCAAAGAAGAAGCTCATTGTCTACAACTGGGGCGAGTACATTGCAGAGGACACCATCTCAAAATTCCAGGCTCAGTATCCCCAGTATGAGGTGGTTTACAGGACTTTCGAGACCAACGAGACAATGTATCCGAACCTTAACAACGGATACGACGTCATCATCCCTTCAGACTACATGGTATGCCGTCTTATTGAGGAAGACAGGATCCAGCAGCTCGATTGGAGCAAGCTTCCCAATGTTGAAAAGAACATGGATCCCATGTTCAAGACCGTTAAGTATTGCGAGGACCAGAAGGTTTCCGATTCCGTTCTGCAGTATGCTGTTCCTTACATGAGCTGCACCGTCGGACTTCTCTATGACGCAAACAAGATATCCATTCCCGAGGGAACGACTGATCCCGCGGTCATCTGGAAGCCCCTTTTCGATGAGGCAAACGCAAACAAGGTCGGTATGTACGATTCAATGCGTGAGTCCATCGGCGTAGCGCTCAATTACCTCGGATACTCCATCAACTCCATGGACGAGGCGCAGCTCAAGGAAGCGCTTGACCTTCTCGTCAAGCAGAAGGCAAATCTGCGTCCCGCATACGGCGTAGACAACCTCAAGGACAAACTCGCTTCAGGAGAGCTTTCATGCGCGGTAGCATGGTCAGGCGACCACATCGTTACGCTCGAGAGAATCGAGGAGCTCAAGAAGGGCGAGGAGATCGATCTCAGATTTGCCCTCCCCAAGGGTTCCAACTGGTCGGTCGACATGATGTGCATTCCCACCAACTGCAAGAACTATCAGGGCGCAATGGACTTCATCAACTTCATGTATGATCCCCAGATCGCTCTCGAGAACTGCGAATACGTCGGATACTCCACTCCGAACACCGCCGCAAAGGCCCTGCTCGACCCCGAGGTTTCAGGCAACAAGTACTACTATCCTGATGCCGACACGTTCAAGTCGCTTGAGTTCTATTACACTTCCGAGAAGATCGAAGAGAAGTACACCGAGCTTTGGAATACGGTTAAGGCAAGCGCGTGACCCAACCACAGCGCCCATAACATACAGAAAAGAAGCTGCCTTCGTGGCAGCTTCTTTTTATGAGAGTTTGTTGTATTTGTAGGTGATGTCCGAGACCGTGCCGTTTGCGAAAAAGAAAGTCAGGTCGGTCGAGCCGGAAGTATAGGTGATCGAATTGCCGTTGTCGGTATACTGGTTGCCGTAGACCTTGATGACGTCGTCGTGCGTCGCGCCTATGCCGATGCCCTCCGGCGTGACGGAATCCCTGCCTGAGAGGACGATCCTGGTGATAATGTATCTGCCTTCGGAATCCGATCTTGCGTAAAGGACGAAGCTTGAAAAGGTGTAGCTCCTGACGATTATGTCCGTGCCCTTCTTGTCCTGCTCGAAAGAGTCCGTAATCTCGCAGTTTTCTGTCAGTGATCCTACGACCGATGCGGCGTCAACGCCGGGGAGAATGAGGATGTTCTGATATCTGAAGGCGTAGGAATTGCCTTGCTTGGGTGAGGTGGGAGCCGCGATCACGTCGTCACCCGTACTGGCGGTACCCGAAACGGATTCGGAAGGCACGCCCTGGGTCGTCGTATCCTCGGTTGAGGATTCGTCCGTGTTGATGGTGACTATGACGCCCGCCGTCTCGCCGTTTGAAAGCGTTACGGAGGTTCCATTCGCGGGCGCTGACGAACTGCAGGCCGCCGCGGTTAACGGCAGTGCGGCCAAAAGTCCGGCTAAGGTTATGGTAAAAGCGAAGCGCTTGAATGCGCTACAGTCAGGATCTTTCATTTTGAATAAAGGTTATTGAGCCACAAAGAAGGTCCCGACGTCATCCTGGTCGAGGATCCTCTCCAAGGTCTGGGATGCCGCACCGTCGGCAATTACGCCGCAGATGCCGTTCTCAGTTACTTTCTTCATGGCGGTGATCTTGGTCATCATGCCGCCGGTGCCGAGCCATGAGCCTTTGCCTGTAGTGAAATCCACCATTTCGGGGGTTACCTTTTCAACAAAGGAAATGCGCTTGGCTTCAGGGTTCTCGCGCGGATTGGAATCGTAAAGTCCGTCAACGTCTGACAGGATGATGAGCAGATCGGCTTTTGCGAGGCAGGCGACGTCGGCTGAAAGCGTGTCGTTGTCCCCGAAAGTTCCGTTGTGCATGATCTCTGTCGTTGACACTGAGTCATTCTCGTTGATGACGGGTACGATCCCCATCTCGAGCAGTGTTTCGATGGTGTTGGTTACGTTTGCCCTAGTGAGTTTGTCGGTGATGCCGTCTTTCGTAAGGAGGATCTGTCCGCAGCGGTATGAATATTCGGCGAAGCTTCTGGCATAGGCGTTCATCAGCTCACACTGGCCCACGGAAGCGATTGCCTGCTTCTCCCTTGTGGATTCGGGACGCTTCTTGAGTCCAAGATAGCCGATGCCGACACCGATGGCGCCGGAACTGACCAAAAGGACTTCTTTTCCTCGGTTCATGAGATCGGCTATGGACCTGCAGAGCCTGTCTATGCTTCCGAGGTTCATCTTGCCGTTATCGTAGGTCAGGGAAGAAGTGCCGACCTTGACTACTATTCTTTTCGCAAAATTGACTGCGATGCGATCTCCGCCGTTAATGCTCAAATCCGAAAAACTCCTTGAATTACTGCCTTGATCCGGCGGCTTTATATACGCGCGCAAATAAAGGCACAGTAAGAATACACTTTGATAATGTAAAATGCAAGGCGCAAGCCGTTATTCTTCAGGCTGATTCGGAGGCGGCGTAGGTCCCGGCGTAGGAGTTGCATGGACCTTGCACGGCTTGTCTTCCTTAGGATAGAGGTAGCTGCCCTTTACGAAATAGTCGGACTTGACGGTCTTGGCATCCTTACACTCGGAGTTCGGATACATGCCGGACTTCGTGCAGTAGCTTACCTTGACGACGTTTGCGGGCTTCTTGAAACTCGAAGCGGGTAGATCCTTGTGGATGTTCTGCATGCAGTATTCCCAGATCCTTCCGGCATTGAAATAGTCGGTCTTCGGGATCGTCGTCTGCTTAAGACGGTTGTCGTAACCGTACCAGACTGCGGCGGCATAGTAAGTCGTAAAGCCGCAGAACCACTTGTCGTTGTTGTCAGAGGTCGTTCCCGTCTTGCCCGCGGCGTCGATCTGCTTGCCCTTGGAGTTCTTGATCTGACCGCCGTAATGACGGACCCATCCGGACGTTACGACGTCCTTCAGGATGTCGGTAAGCAGGAAGCAGGTTTCCTTGGAATAGACGCGGTACTTCATCGGCTTGGCTTCGATGACCAGCTTGCCTTCGGAATCGAGCACCTTCGTGTAAGCGTAAGGAGCCGTGTAGGTTCCGCCGGAAGCGAAGGTCGCGTAAGCCGCGGCCATTTCGAGAGTCGTCATGCCCTTGGAGAAGCCGCCCAGCGACTGTGAAGGATAAGCGCCTTCGGAGGTGCGGTCGATTCCAACCTGCTTCAGATACCAGAGGGCCGTCTGTCCGCCGACCTTTGTCCAAACTTCGGCCGCGATCGTGTTACGCGACTTGGCAAGAGCCTGACGGATGGTCATCTGGCCGGTATAGTTTCGCTCGTAGTTGACTGGCCATGCCTTTTTGGGGTTGTTCGGGTCAAGATAGACCTTGCGGTCGTTGACTATCGTACCTGGAGCGATTAAGCCAAGCTCAAGCGCCGGACCATAGTCGATCAGGGGCTTTATCGAAGAGCCGGGGTTTCTGTACGTGGAGACCGCACGGTTGAGCGTGAGGTTCATGGTCTTTTCGCCGTAACCGCCGGCCATCGCCGCAATCGCGCCGGTCTTGACGTTTATGACCACGCATGAGCCGTTTGGCTTCTCCGGGTATGCGGCCAATTGTGCCGGTTTCGTCTGGAACAATCCCTTGCTCTGGAAGGCATGGTCCAAAACGTCCTGGACGGACTGCTCCATCGTGGAATAGATGTGGTAACCGCGGTTGTATACGAGTGAAGCCGCGAGGTTCTTGGATATGCCGCGCTGCTTGGACAGATCGGATATTACCTCGGAAATGACGTACTCGGTAAAGTAGGAATTGATAGTGGCTGACTTGGTGTTGCGTGACTTGAAGACGACTTCGGTGTTGAGTGCTTCTTGGTATTCCTCTTCGGTGATCTTGTTCTGGTCGCGCATCTTGCCCAAGATGATCCTCATTCGGCGGAGCGCGTTCCTTCTTCCCGTCTCACGGAGGGGATTGTAGTAGGAAGGGCTCTTCGGGAGGCCTGCGATGAGTGCGCATTCAGGGAGCGTCAAGTCCCTTGCGTCCTTGCCGAAATAGTTTTGCGCGGCGGCCTGAATGCCGACGTAGTTGTTGCCCATCGGAGCGAGGTTGATGTAAAGCTCGAGGATCTCGTCCTTGCTTAAGTCCTGCTCGAGGGACATGGCCGAGAACCATTCCTGGACCTTACGCGAGGTTGAGTGCTCGTCCTGTCCGCTTATCAGCTTAACGGTCTGCTGGGTAATGGTGGAACCGCCGTAGGTGGCCTTTCCGCCGTGAGCGATGGCTGAAAGGACCGCGCTTCCGATACGCTTGAGGTCGATGCCGGAGTGTGAATAGAAACGCTCGTCCTCGACGGCTATGATGGCTTCATCGATATACGTATGTCTGACGTCGCTGTACGAAACATATACGCGGTCAACGTTTTCACTGCCCGTAAGCTTTGCCATGACCTTGCCTTCACTGTCGTAGACGAAGGAAGTCTGTGATTGTTCAGCGGAAGTAAGGTCGCCGATGGACAGCGGTTTAGTCGTGGAAGCGTAGCCTAGGAGCATTCCGGCGCCAAAACCGCCGAAAACGAAGCAGATGCAAAGAACGAAAACGATGACGATTCTTAAGACGTCCCAGATGAAGCTGCCCGTCTCGCGGATCCAGCTGCGGGAAAAGCCAGCCTGTGTAGGCTTGCCCTTGAGTCTGTGTCTCAATTCATCGGCCAAAGCGCTGTTTTCAGGCTTGACCGGCTTGGTAGATCTCTTTTTGTCGTTAGCTGCAGCCATGCAGTCCTCCTTGGAATTCTCCATATTTTACCACGAGTTCGATATAATTAAATTTAAAAATGTATGGCAAAAGGAGGGCACGCCTTGGCAGAGCCTTTTGATGCAATGATTACAGGCCGTGACGAGGCGTGTGATCATGTCCTTAAGGCGAATAGTTTACGTGTCGTTTTGAAGCGTGTTATTACAATGGTAAAAAGTGAAATCCAAACAAACTTGAATGCGAGCAAAAGCAATAACGTGCCGATACGCGAAGCGTTCTCTCCTAGTATCATATTGATGAGATCATTCCACGGGAATGTGTTCTGTTCGATAATGTGAGCAGTCAATGCGACGATGCTGTATTTCCCAATAAAGCAAAAGGGGCGAGTTATCAAGGGTGCGTACTTCTCCGTCAGGAACGAGAAACCTATTACTACGGCTGAAGCGCATAAACTGGCAAACACATCCTGAAATCCTCGTCCGATATCGCAATTGACTAACCCAAATGATTCGAAATTGATAACGAATTCTCCCCAGACAACAATCGATAATAGTATGAGAAGTGCTTTAATCCAAAGCTTTAGTGTAGCAAGTCGATCGAAGTATTTACGCCAAACATATCCTGCATAAACATACAGAACTGCTATGCAACCCGGCAGAATGCTAAGTGGTGGAAAGAATACGTATTCAGCTATATACTTTGCTGCGACAACTAGTGCTGCAACAATCAAGATTCCCGGTATTGTTGGAAGTTTTTTTACAACCCAGAAGATCATCACACTCCAGAATGATGCCCATAAGAACCATATTGCTCCTATGCCAAGAATGAAAAAAGGAATATTCCAGTTTTCGCCTGCCGCGTAAACTGATGCGGCAAGATATAATTCCAAGAGCTTGAGTATTCCTTTGATGTTTATGTGATCCTTAAAGACACGAATTATTATGGAAGACAGGGTAAGAAGGAAGCAGGCAATATAATACGGAATGATAAGGGATTTGAGCTTCTTTTTGATGAGAGTGATTATATCGGTATTCGGATTGATAAAGTATCCCGTGATGATTAAAAATACCGGAAGGTGGAATGTGAAAACGAAACGATTGATTGCAGGTTCGCTCAAGTGGCCGAGGACGACTGCGATAAAACAAAGCCCTCTGGCAAAATCCAAGTAATCCACCCGGCTTTTGCTCAATGGTCTTGATGGGGGGATTTCTGTTTCGCTTGCAGTAGCCATGCAGTCCCTCCTTGGAATTCTCCTAATTTTACCACGACTTCGGTATAATAACTATAAAATTATGTGGCAAAAGGAGTGCGGGCGTTGGAAGAACCGTTTGACGCAGTGATCACGGGCCTTGACGAGGCAGGACGCGGCATAGGAAAGATGCCTTCGGGCAAGAATTTCTTCTGCGAGGGTGTTTTCCCCGACGAAAAGGTCTCATGCCGGGAAATATCCTCTTCCGCAAGATATTCGGTATGCGAGGCTCTTGAAGTGATGGAATCTTCTCCGTCGAGACTTGCGCCTTTCGAGCCCGGAAAGCTTCTCTGCGGAGGACTTCCGCTTGCCGCGCTTGATTATCCCGCGCAGCTTGAATTCAAAGCTTCAAGGGTCAGGGAATGCCTGGAGCGGATAGGCCGTTTTGACAGCGGATTCCTTGATTCTGTGATGGATCCCATCGTTTCCTGCGACCCGCCAAAACGCTACAGGAACCACATGCAGTACGTTATCTCTGGCGGACGGATAGGACTGCTTGCTTCAGGGTCTCATGAGCTTGCGGAATACGATGGCGAGCTGATCGAATACGAGATGTTTTCCAAACTTAGAGCGGCACTCGAAAAATGCTTTGAAAGGGCGCCAACAAATCTGTTTGAAGGCCTTGTCCTCAGGGCTTCTGAAAGGACTTGTGAAGTGCTCGCGGAATTCGTCAGCGGGGACAATGCTCCACACGAGATCGTCATAAGGGACTGCTCTTCTTTTATTGAAGCTTCGGGGATCCGTTCTTCGTTCGAGGACGCTTGCAGGGAAAACGGATTCAAGCTGAACGGACTGCTCTTAAGGATCAGTCCCGACAAGGCGTCCAGGCGCACCAGGGGCGGCACGAGAGTTGTCCTTTTCGGAATCGACCATTACGATGAGATATTCTGCGGAAGGCGTATGCGCGTCAAAGCCGGATCGTTCTTCCAGGTGAATACAAAGCAGGCGGAAAAGCTTGCTGCGCTTGCATCGGAGGGGTGTTCACAGGCTAATGTCATTTACGATCTTTACTGCGGTTGCGGCACTCTCGGCATCGGTATAAAGAAACCCGGTCAGATCCTGTTCGGGATCGAGTCGGTCCCGGAGGCCGTGGAATCGGCCAAGATCAACCGTTCATTGGCCTTTCAGGACGGCGGAGCGGACGAGTGCACATATATTTGCAAGGACGTCCTGAAGGCCGACATGAAGTCGCTGATAAAGAGCGGGAAACTTGCTCATCCGGATACGATCATCGTCGATCCGCCGCGCAAGGGCATGGATCCCGGAGTGATAAACAGGATCGCAGAGATCGCACCCGAGAGCCTGGTCTATGTCTCATGTGATCCAGCGACTCTTGCAAGGGACCTTAAGATCATTGCGCAGAAATACAGTATCACCAAGGTCACGCCAGTGGATCTTTTCCCGCATGCGGCGCATGTGGAGACGGTGGTTCTTTTGTCCAAACTCTAGGTTCAGGGCCAAAGAGTAATGAATCTGACAAAATGACGTAAAACAAAATATATCTAACGGACCGAAGTTTGTATGATTCTTTTTATAAAATGAGAAGATACGATACAAGGAGAATTAGCAAATGAAACACGTATTGCGTTCAATCTCGGTCTTTGTCACCGCGGCGATGATCTTACCCGCGTTTGTGGGATTTCACGCGGAGGCGGCAACCAGCGTCCATATCGACACAAACACTTTTCCCGATGCCAATTTCAGAGCCGTAGTTAAGACTTACGATACCGACGGAAACGATTATCTTAGTGAATACGAGATAAGCCGGGTTATTAACGTCGTCTGTGAAGGCAAAAAAATAAACTCCATCAAAGGCATTGAGTATTTCACGGCCGTTCAGGGACTGTGGTGTAAAGACAACAACATCAAGTCCATGGATCTAAGCGAAAACAAGGATCTACACGGCGTATGGTGCTCCGGCAATCCCCTTACTTCGCTTGATTTTTCGGGCAATCCGGAACTCGAGTGGGTCTACTGCTTTGACTGCAAACTGAAATCACTCGATTTCTCCAACAACCCGAAAATGGCTTATCTTGAGTGCAACACGAATAAAGAGCTCAGCAAACTTGTATTGTCCAACAACGATAAACTCGAGCACCTGATGTGTGGCACTTGTGCCCTGACCGAACTTGACCTCAGCGCCAATCCGAACCTCACTCATCTGGATGCGTTCAGAAACAAAATGACAAAGCTGAACATATCCAAGAACACGAAACTGAAGCGTTTGGACATCTGGGACAATCCCCAGCTCGGAAACGTCAGCGTCAGTCATCTGCCCGAACTGCAGTACTACAGTTGCGCGAACAACGGCGTGACCAAATTGGACGTGACTCATAATCCGCAGCTTCAGAAGCTCGTCTGCAGCTATAACGACCTGACTTCGCTCGACCTGTCCAAGAATCCCAGACTGGCATATTTGGATTGCGGAGACAACCAGTTGAGCAAACTCGATGTAAGCAACAACCCCCAGCTGTATTTCCTCCAGGCGTTCATCAACAACTTCACGACGCTGAACATCGGAAACAACAGCCGCCTGATTAAGACCTACAAAAACGGAACTTACAAGAACGAAACGAACGTCGCGGGATATTCTTATACGATCAATTACGGAGGAAGCAACGAATTGGGAGACGAGCTCCTGTACTTCCTTTGCGTTCCCAACAAATGCAAGAGCATCGTAACGACTGCGGAAAATGCGAAAGACCTTCCCGACAGCACTCTCGATACCAACGACGGACACTCCGGTTCCGAAGAGTTCATGACGCGCGAGATGGTCATCCAGACGCTTTATGAACTTGCCGGAAAGCCAGGCGTAAGCGGCCTTTCCACAAGCTTTAAGGACATAGAGAAAGGTTCTTGGTACGAGAGCGCCGTCAAGTGGGGACAAAAGAACAAGATCTGCCTTGGATATCCCAACGTCTGTTCCGACGATTTCGGCGTGGGTGAATACGTGACGAGGCAGGACCTCGCGCTCATGATGCACAGGTATGCCGATTACAAGAAATACAAGACCGCTTTTGACTACGGCAGGACTGACTGGTTTGACGATTTCAAGAACATAGACTATTACGCATGGGGTCCCTTTACCTGGGCCATCCAGTGGGAATATCTGCTTCCGAAGTCAAACGGTAAAAAAGTCTATCCTCGTGGAAGGGTTACGCGTGACGAGTTGAAGTTCGCGATCAGCGCCATGATCGAACTGAATACGGGCAAGGCGCCTTCCAAGGTCCCGATCCCGGTGGTCGCCGTCAAGGATCTCGTAAAGGTCAATGCAAAAGCCGCGACCTGCACCGAGGACGGAAACACCTCTTATTGGAAGAGCGAGAGCACCGGAAAGTGCTATAAGGACTCACTCGGACAGACGGAGCTTCCTTCCGGAAGCTGGATCGTCAAAAAGCTCGGCCACACCATGTCCCACATGGCCGCAAAGGCGGAAACCTGTACAACTGCTGGAAACGTCGAATGCTACAAGTGCACGAGATGCGGAAAGTATTTTGCGGATCAGGCAGGCGCCAAGGAGATCGATAAGGACAAGGTCTTCATTCCCGCTCCCGGCCACAAGCTGGTCAAAACGGAAGCAAAGCCTGCAACCTGTACCGAAAACGGCAACAGCGAATATTGGAAATGCTCCGTTTGCGGCAAGTTCTTCTCTGACGGCAAGGGCGAAAACGAGATGGAAAAGGACAGCTGGGTAATTCCCGCTGGACATAAGGGCGTAGACAAGATAGTTCCCGCGACGTTTACTACTGACGGCTCGGTCGTTACGACCTGCAGCGAGTGCCATGACGTCATCAGGAAAGCGGAGATCCCGCACATAAAGGAAATCAAGCTGACCGCGGCTGAATTCACTTACAGCGGCGCGCAGCCGAATTTGGTTCAGATCACGGATGCAAAGGGGAATCAGATCTCGTCAGAGCACTACACGCTTGTGTTCAAGGACGGTGACGGAAACTCCGTAAACGAAGCGAAGGATGCGGGAACTTATTTCGTCACGGTTAAGTTCAAGGGCTTTTATAAAGGAACTTCCGAGGCCATGGAGTTCAAGATCAACAAGAAGGCCAACACCCTTAAGATCAAGTCGGGAAAGACCTACAAGGTCAAGTATAAGAAACTGAAAAAGGCCAAGAAGACGGTGTCTTATGCAAGCGTCATCAATTTCTCGAGCAAGGGGCAGGGGACGCTGACTTTTGCGAAGAAATCCGGAAACAAGAAGATCACCATAAGCAAGAGCGGCACTGTGACCATCAAGAAAAAGCTCAAGAGAGGCACCTACAAGGTTAAGGTGAAGGTCACCGCTTCAGGAAACGGCAACTATACGGCTTCGTCAACGAAGACGGTCACCTTTAAGATCAAGGTTTCCTAGCATCCAATTCTCAGTTTGTGCCTTAATTATTTATTGCTATTAAAGGATGTCTCTGATACATTAGTCAAAGCGACTCAGGTCAGCATCCGGAGGATTTTGTATGAAGTTGGTCAAGAAACTCGTAATAGCAATAATCGGCGTGGCTTTTATGTTGTCTTCGGCGGGCACGGTCCTGGCGGACGAGACGGCTGCCACGTCGGGAGTAAACGGCATTGACGTGACAAAGCTCACCTTTGACACCATTTACGGCAAACAGCTTTCGAATTATCTCAACCGCCATTATGAATTTGACGGCAAGAAGATTCCGGTCGTTGAATCGAATTACTATTTCATCAAGACTTACGGCGAACTCTGCCAGTACGCGGCTTACGGCTATCTTCCGGCAACGGCTGAAGGATACATCGACCTTTCCGCAACATACGGAAACGAGGGCCAGACTTATGCCGACTATTTCGTACAGCAGTCCGAGCTGTATCTCAAGCGCATATACATCTATAAGCAGCGTGCCACCGAAGCCGGACTGACGCTCGGAGACGAAGACAAGAAAGCCATTGAGAACGAGATCACTTCAAGGTATGAGAATCAGGCAAAGCCTGCGGGAGTCTCACTTGATTACATCCTCAAGCTCTTTTTCGGTCCCGGCTGCAACGAAAAGACTTACCGCGCGCTCCTTGAGAATGCCGCTCTCGCAAGCAAATATCAGCAGAAGTATTACGAAGACTTCAAGGTCCCCGAAGACCAGAAGAACGTTCCCAACATAACTTACGCCCTTTTCTATGCTCCTAAATCTTCCGCATCCGACGATGACAAAAAGAAGGCTGAAGCCTCCGCCAAGGAGATGCTGGGCAAGTGCAAGAGCATTGATGACTTAAAGACCTTGGGAACTGCTGCGAAGTCTGCCGGAACCTGCCGTGACGCGGGAACGCTTCCCGTTCAGAAGGGCAAGATGGTCCCCGCTTTCGAGGCTTGGGCATACGGTGATGGACGCAAGGTCGGAGAGATGGACGTCATCTATGCGGAGGAATATGGTTACTTCTGCGTCGGCTACAACGGAACGGTCGAGCTTGACGAGAGCGAAAAGAAGGATATGGCTTCCAACGCCCTCACGGCTGAGGTCAACGAGGCCATTAAAGCAGGCCAGTACACCCTTACGAAAACGGATAATGACGCTTCCAAGGTCATCATCATCGTTTTTGCCAGCATCGCAGGCGTTGCGGTAATCATTATGGTCTGCGTTCTCATAGAGAAGAAGATCAAAGACAACAATGCCAAAAAGAAAAAGGCTTCAAAGTCCGGAAAGAGCGGAAGCAAAGGCGGCAGCAGCTCCGGCAGCAAGAACGCAAGCGGCAAGAGCAATAACTCCGGAAGCACAAGCAAGAAATCAGGCAATAAGAAAAAGCATTAAGCCACAGCGGCATCTTTGAACGTCAGACCTGCGGATAGTGCGAAAGATCGTATCATTATCCGCAGGTTTTGTTTATAGGCGAATATGAAACAACATATCATCCATCCCATTCCGCCGTTTTTTGATGCGGAATCGAACATTCTCATTCTCGGAAGCTTTCCTTCAGTCAAATCCCGCGAGCAGATGTTCTTCTACGGGCATCCGCAGAACCGTTATTGGAAGGTTATCGCGGCGGTCTTTGATGACACTGTCCCCGTTACCATCCCTGAGAAAAAGGCCTTTCTTGCAAAGCATCACATTGCTATGTGGGACGTGATAGGGTCCTGCGACATTGAAGGGTCGTCCGATTCGAGCATCAAAAACGTGTCCGCGAATGATCTTGCCCAAATCCTGTATAATTCAAAGGTGGAAAGGATATTCGTGAACGGAAAGACGGCTGAGAAATACTATAAGAAATTTACCGAGTCGGTGATCGGCATTAAGGCCACATGCCTGCCGTCCACCAGCCCCGCCAACGCCACGTGCAGTTTGGAGCAGCTGATCGGTATCTGGAAAGAAAAGATTAATGGATAACAGATTTAAAGACATAGTTGATGAACTGAAGAACAAGCGCAGCATATCCGAAGAGGATCTTGCGTATGTTTTGGAGCTTGAAGGCGAAGACAATAGGGAATACCTGTTTGAAGCCGCGAGGACCGTTGCTGACCAGGTCTTCCACAAGGAGATCTATCTGCGCGGACTCATCGAGTTTACGAATTACTGCAAGAACAACTGCTACTACTGCGGCATCCGTTGCGGAAATCAGAATGCCGAAAGATACAGGCTCTCTGAAGAAGAGATACTCTCATGCTGTGAGATCGGCGAGAAGATAGGCTTTAAGACGTTCGTCCTTCAGGGCGGAGAGGACCCTTATTTTACCGATGACAGAATCTGCGAGCTTGTCAGAAAGATCAAGGCCGCGCATCCGTCATGTGCCGTAACGCTCTCGATCGGTGAGAAGTCTTATGAAAGCTACAAGAAGTACTACGACGCGGGAGCGGACAGATATCTGCTGAGGCATGAGACCGCGAATGAAGAGCACTATTCGATGCTTCATCCCGAAAGCATGTCGGGAGCGGCGCGCAAACAGTGCCTGTTTGATCTTAAGGACATAGGTTTCCAGGTAGGCTGCGGGATAATGGTCGGGACGCCTCATCAGACGATGAAGCACATATACGAAGACATAGTGTTCATGCAGAAATTAGAGCCCCACATGATCGGCATCGGCCCGTTCATTCCGCACAAGGACACGCCTTTCAGGGATGAGCCCGAGGGAAGCGTTGAGATCACGTTAAGGCTACTAGCAGTCTTGAGGCTTTTGTTCCCGAAGGTCCTGCTCCCTGCAACGACGGCGCTCGGAACTGCGGATTCACTGGGAAGGGAGAAGGGGATCCTCGCAGGAGCGAACGTCATGATGCCCAATCTGTCGCCGTCTGACGTCCGCAAGAAGTATCTTTTGTACGACGGAAAGATCTGCACGGGAGAAGAAGCGGCGGAATGCAATCAGTGCCTGAGAAGAAGGGTTGAGAAGATAGGTTATCATGTCGCGGACAGCAGGGGAGACCATCCGGATTTTGCGTAAAAGGGAGGACTGTATGAGAAAAGCGTTATTGATAATCGGGATAATAGTTTTGGCCTTAGGAGTGAGCGCTTTGCTGCTCGCACTGTTTTTCAAGTGGGCATATAGCAGTGTGCTTGACGGTTCACAGGCCCTTTATGACAGGCTGCATCAGAGAATGATCATTTCGCTGGTTGCGGGAATAATCCTCGCTGTGATCGGAGTGGTCTGCCTGATAGCCCGGAGGTTTGGGGGGTAAACATGGCTGGGAAGTTTTTGGCATTGATGGCAGATCTTGACGAAGGCACGCAGGAGCGGATGTCTTCTTGGTATGCTTCCCTGCAGGAGGCAGGTTTTAAAGGCGTTCAGACGCCTGATCTTCCATATCACGTTACGATGGCGATCCTGCCTTTGGATCGTGAGGGTGAAGCGATATCGAGGATGCAAAAGGTTGCAAATGAATTCTCCGAATTCCCGGTTCACTTAAGCCATATCGGAATGTTTGCCGGCGGGAGCGTGCTTTTTGCCGCACCGGAGAGGGATGCGCGCTTAAATGAATTGCACGAAGCTTTGGAATTCGACGCGCCGCAGGAATACCCGTGGACGCCGCACGCGACCTTGATCATCGACAAACCTGAGACCATTCAGGCCGCATTGCCTTTGGTGGTAAAGTCTTTCACTCCGCTTCTTGGAAAGATTACAAGGCTTCATCTTTGCGAATTCCAACCGAAAAGAGAGATTGCCGCTTTCGATCTTTTGAAGGGGGAATGACGAATGACGTCCCGCATTGAAAACGCATATTTCATAACGGGAACCGCTTATGCAGGCAAGTCCACGATGGTAAAAACGCTTGCCCAAAAGCATGACGGAATCCTTTGCGAAGAGAACTATCACGACAGGCTCTTGCCGGAGCTTGATAAGGACGAGTTTCCGTGCCTGACCTACACGCGCGACTTGCAGGACTGGCATGACTTTGTCAGGAGGACGCCCGAAGAATACAAGGCTTGGATCGACGGGGCGGCCAAAGAATGCGAGATCCTTGAGCTCAGAATTTTGGATGAACTGAAAGATCAGGGCCGACTCATATTCGTGGACACGAACATTTCGTTTGACACCTTGAGGGAGGTTGCGGAACCGGACCATGTGCTGATAATGCTGGCGGATCCTGAGATTTCGGTAAGAAGGTTCTTTGAAAGGCCTGACCGCGAGAAGCAGTTCATCTACCGGCTTCTGATGGAAGAGCCCGATCCTGAAAAGGCGATGGAAAACTACAGGCAGGGACTTATGCTCATCAATTCGAAGGATCGCTATGAAGAGTCCCTGAATGCCGGCTTCCCGGTGATACTGCGCGACGAAAAAAGGAGCGTGGAAGAAACTTTGGAGATGGTCGAAAAAATCTTCGGCCTGACTGAGTAACGAATTATTGGAGAACTAAAAATGCAATTGATAAGTGATTACATGAGGGACGAGAAGTCCCGCTCAATGTTAAATGAACTGACCCGGAAAACCTTCGGTTTCGATTTCGATTGGTGGGTCAACGGAGGCTATTACGAAGGCGATTACATACCGTATTCCTTTATCGAAGACGGCAAGATGATCTCCAACGTTTCCGCAAACGTAATGAGGTTCATGCAGAACGGAACAGTTAAAAACTACATTCAGATCGGCACGGTCATGACCGACGAAAGCTATAGAAAACAAGGACTTGCGGCCAAGCTGATGAAGCATGTTGTTGACAAGTACGAGAAGGATTTTGAAGGCATTTATCTGTTTGGCGACCTGAGTGCTTTAGAGTTCTACAAGAAGTGCGGCTTCAAGATCCTGAACCAGTACAGATACACCGTCAAAGAGGAATTCTGCATCCGCGACACGGGAAAAGAAGCGTTTAAGCCTGCCAAGGAAATGGGCGATGGGATAAGGAAGACGTATCTTGACCTTGTCAGGAACAGCGCGCCCCATTCTTCGTTCGAACAGATAAACAAGTACGGTCTGCAGACGTTTTACACGACCGGCCTTGATAATGTTTTCTATGCTGAAGACTTGGGCTGCTTCATTGTATTGGATGAAGATGACGGAATCGTTCTGCAGTCGGTCCTTTGCAAGGAAAAGGCTTCACTTGCCGATGTTTTGAAGCGCATCGATCTGAACGGCCAAAAGTGCAGGCTGGGCTTTACGCCTCTCGATGAGGACAAGGACAAATGCATCGCCGAAAAATACGGCGGCGCTGATGATTACAGGCTTTTCTATAGAGGAGATGAGCTTATGTCGATTGAACGGGACAGACTGTATTTCCCTGACCTGTCTCACGCATAAACAGGCGGACTGCTCAGATGGAAAGGCCTGATTTTGACAGCATCAAGGACTACGAGGAGTTCTGCAGATACTACTGGTACAGGGATGAACTGATAAGGATCTGCAAAGGCTTGGGTCTAAAGGCTCCAAGCGGAAAGATCGAGCTGTACAAAGTGATCGAGGCTTATTTTGCAGGTGAGAAGATACTGCCCGAAAAGCGCCCTTCCCGCAGCAAAAAGAAGGCTTCTGTCACCGAGCTTACGCTTGATACGGGACTGATAGCTTGTGGGTTTACCTTTGGCAACCGCTTCAGGGAATTCTTTTCCAAACAGACCGGAGAAGAGCGGTTCAAGTTCAACGTCGACATGGTGGCGACTGCCAAAGCGGTCAAGGAGAGCGGCGACGAATCCTTCACGCTTGGCGACCTCCTTGACGTCTATTACGGCAAAAGGACCTATGCCAAATACGATAAGTCAGCCCTTCAGTGGAACGCCTTCGTAAAGGCTTTCTGCGCCGACGAAGCGACAAAGGTCTTTAAAGACCGATTGAAAGCCGCGGCCGCTTTGTGGAAGATCGTCAGGGAATCTGATAAAAAGAAAGAGTATTCACGAGAACTTTTCGAAGAATACAAGGAAAGCCTGGAAAAGGCCGGAGAACAAACATGAAGAAGATATTGGAAACTGAAAGGCTGTTCCTGCGTGAGATGAGCATGGACGACTGCGATGCCCTGTACAAGGTGCTTGCGGACCCGGAAATCATGCAGCACTACCCGTATTCCTTTGACGAAGAGCAGGTAAGGGCTTGGATAGAGAGGAACATGAACCGATATAAGGATAACGGTTTCGGCCTTTGGGCCGTGTGTCTGAAAGAGACCGGTGAAATGATCGGTGACTGCGGGCTGACGCTTCAAAACATTGAGGGCGAGATGCTGCCCGAGATTGGCTATCACATCCGTAGAGATCAGCAGCACAAAGGTTTTGCGAAGGAAGCCGCTTCGGCGGTCAGAGACTGGGCGTTCGCCAATACGGATTATCCCGCGCTTTATTCCTACTGTAAATTCACCAACGTTCCTTCGTTCAAGACTGCTGAGTCGATTGGAATGCATTTTGAAAAAGAGTATCCCGATGAAGCTAACGGGATCACTCACGTGTCGGTAATGTACAGGGGAGACGTTCAAAAATGAGTGCAAAGTTGTTTTTACAGGGAATGATCAAGTTTTTCTGCGGCTTGGTCCTGATGGGATTGATCCTTTTCCTGCCCGCGGGGACCTTTAAGTATTGGCAGGGCTGGATCCTGATCGGAATACTCTTTGTCCCTATGTTCGTTGCAGGACTCATCCTGATGAAAAAGAATCCGGAGCTGCTGAAAAAGAGGCTTAACGCAAAAGAGGAAGAGAAGGAACAGAAGATAGTGATCTTGCTCAGCGGGATCATGTTCCTTGCAGCGTTCATTGTTGCAGGATTGAACTTCCGCTTCGGATGGATCGTCTTGCCGATGTGGGCCTCATACGTATCCGCTGCCGTTTTCCTTGCAGCCTATGCGCTTTATGCGGAGGTCCTTCGTGAAAACGAATATCTTTCGCGCACGATCGAGGTCCAGGAAGACCAGAAGGTCGTCGATACCGGACTATACGGAGTGGTCCGCCATCCGATGTACATGACCACGCTTTTGCTGTTCCTTGCAATGCCGATGGTGCTCGGCTCGGTCATATCTTTAGCGATCATGCTGGTCTACATTCCCATCATAGTGATGCGCATAAGGAACGAGGAAAAGGTGCTTGCAAAAGGCCTTCCGGGCTATGAGGAATACATGAAGAAGGTTAAATACAGGATAATTCCATTCATTTGGTAAGGAGATAAATGAACATGAAATTTAAGATAGCGTTATTGCAGTTATTGCCTGGGAAGACCCTTGACGAGCAGCTGAAAAAAGGAATCGAAGCTTGCCGCAAGGCAAAGGAAATGGGGGCTGACGTTGCGCTTTTTCCCGAGATGTGGAGTGACGGATACTGTCTGCCACAGGAAGAAGAAAAAGTCAGAGCTCTTGCCATATCGTCAGACAGCGATTTTGTTTTGAGCTTCAGGGAGCTCGCGAAGGAACTGGAGATGGCCATCGGGATTACCTTTTTGGAAGAAAACGAGCCCAAGCCCTTGAATTCAGTAATCTTTTTCGACAGGAACGGCAATGAAATACTGCATTATTCCAAGGTTCACACATGCGATTTTGGCGAGGAAATTGTTCTCTCTTCAGGAAAGGATTTTTATGTGGCTGACCTGGATATTGGAAGGGGAACGGTAAAGATAGGTTCCATGATCTGCTTTGACAGGGAGTTTCCCGAAAGCGCAAGGATCCTGATGCTCAAGGGCGCGGAAGTGATCCTTGCTCCGAATGCCTGCCCGATGGAGATCAACAGGCTGTCTGCATTAAGGACCAGGGCGTATGAGAACATGCTTGCCGTTGCCACATGCAACTACGCTGAAGGACAGCCTGACTGCAACGGCCATTCAAGCGTTTTCGACGGGGTCGCATGGCTCAGGAACGAGCCCGGAGTCAGGGACATGTGCGTTTTCGAGGCACCCGGGGAAGAGGGCGTCTATGTGGCTGAAATAGATATGGACATGCTCAGGACTTACAGGGAAAATGACGTTATGGGAGACAAGTACCGCCATCCCGAACGCTATGGGATAATGACTGAAACGAACCCGTGAAAAGGAAATGACCAAATGAAGATCAAGACCAAGAACCTTAGCTACGACGAAGTGATGAGCCTTCCCTCATGGGAGCACAAGAAGCCGAAAAAGCCTTCAAAGCTGCTTGCGGGCGTCGCACGCATGCTGCTTGGCGGCGAGCTGAAAAAGGTTGGCTTTACATTCGAGAAAGTCGACATGGAAAAGGCTGGCGACGGTCCATGGATGATCCTCATGAACCATTGCAGCTTCACGGATCTTTCCATCGCATTCGAAGTTCTCAAAGGCCGTCCGTTCAGCATCGTCTGCACTTCTGACGCGTTGGTCGGCAAGGAAGGTCTGATGAGGTCTTTGGGCAACATTCCGACAAGAAAATTCGTTTCGGATCTTTCGCTGATCTCCGATATGGCCTATGCGCTGAATGAGAATAAGGCAAGCGTTCTGATGTATCCGGAAGCAGGTTATTCTTTGGATGGAACAGGAACAAAGATCCCGAGAAGAATGGGGGTCATGCTGAAAAAGCTCAAGCATCCCGTTGTTATGATCACCACCTACGGAGCGTTTACAAGAGATCCGCTTTACAACAATCTGCAGAAAAGAGACGTAAAGGTCTCCTGTCAGATGAGGTGCCTGTTTACACCGGAGGAACTTGCAAACACTAAGGTAAGAGATATCGATGAAGTTCTTGATGAGGCATTCTCTTTCGATTACTTCAAGTGGCAGCAGGACAACAAGATTGAGATAGACGAGCCGTTCAGGGCTGACGGACTCAACAGGATCCTATACAAGTGCCCACACTGTTTGGTTGAGGGAAAGACCGAAGGAAAAGGCATCACCTTAAAGTGCAACAACTGCGGTGCCACATACGAACTGGACGTCTATGGAAGATTAAAGGGCGTTAACGTTGAACCGAAGTTTACACACGTACCTGCCTGGTTTGCATGGGAAAGAGAGCAGTTCAAAGAAGAACTCGAGAACGGCACGTATAAGCTCGACGTGCCCTGCGACATAGCGATCCTTAAGGATTCAAAGGCGCTGTACATGGTTGGGACCGGAAGGCTTCACCACGACGCGAACGGCTTCGTTCTGGACGGCTGTGACGGCAAGCTCCACTATGAACAGTCGCCCTGTGCCTCTTACAGCGTCAATTCGGATTACTACTGGTACGAGATAGGAGACATCGTTTCCATTGGCACGAACGACTGCTTGTATTTCTGTTTCCCGAAAGAAGGTGACATCGTCGCCAAGACGAGGATCGCCGCGGAAGAACTTTACAAACTATCGAAAGGAAAAGCCTCATCTGAAAAGGCTGAGTGAACCATATGATAAGAAGAGTTGAAGATGAAGAGCCGTTGATCGGCGAATTCATAGGCAAAGCATTTGCGGATTATGCAACGCAGAACGGCGTCGAACTGAACTACGACGATTTCTGTTTTGTTGAAGAAGAGGACGGGAAGATCCTTGGCGCGATAACCGGACGCGCATATTACGATGAAGTCCACGTCGTCGATCTGATCGTTGATCCGGGCTGCAGGAGGTCCGGCCTGGGAAGCAGGCTCGTAGCTACTGTCGAAGAGGCTTACAAGAACAAGGGGTACGCCAAGATCACGCTTACGACGTTCGGCTTTCAGGCGCCTGAATTCTACAAGAAACTGGGCTATCAGATCGAATTCGTCCGTGAAAGCAAGGATCCGAAACTTAGCAAGTATTTTCTGTCAAAAGCGCTTTGATCATGATTAATTGGATAATGAAAAAAGCGGGCGATGCAGCCCTTAAGAGCGACGTTGGAAGACTGGACGATACGCGTCTGGTCAAAGATGTTACGGAGATCAAAGACTTAAGCTATGCTGATGACGATGATCCCGGCCACAAGATGGATGTCTACATCAGAAAAGACGGAACGAAAAAGCCCATTCTCATAGACATCCACGGAGGAGGCTTCATCTCTGAAGACAAGGCCATGACGAGGCTCTGGGGAAACTACATGGCAGACCTGGGCTTTGTCGTCTTTGAACTGAACTTCAGGCTCGCATATCCGGAAGTCACCGTTTTCGATCAGGTTGAGGACATAGACAGAGGCGTAAGGCGTGTTCTTGAGATTGCGGATCAGTATGAGTGCGACAGGAATGAGCTCTATATCGCGGGGCACTCATCGGGAGGCGTTCAAGCCTTTACGGAATGCATGTTAAGCGCATCTCCTGAAATGCTCAAGGATTTCGGTCTGAACGAGCGCGATTACCGATACAAGGGATTGATCACGGATTGCGGACTCATGCATTTTTACAAGAGAAGCATCGCATATTGGGGAATGAGAAAGATGATCTTTCCCAAGGGCTACAAGCAGGACAAAAGGTATAAGCATATGACGGTCACGGGCAATGAATACCTGACGAGGCTCCCCAAGACCGCGCTCATCACGAACAAAAAAGACGTACTCAAAAAGATGACTTATTTCTTTGATGGAGTACTTAGTGAAAAAGACGTCAGCCACCGTTTGTTCGATGGAGGAAATGACGGCCACACGGGGATTATCTTCTACCCGTACAAGGAAGAAAACATGAAGACCCTGAAAGAGATAAGGGATTATCTTTTGAATGACTGAAAGGGAGAATTTACATGAGATTTGCAGAAAAAGAGATCGTCTTAAAAGACGGTAGGACTTGCGTTTTAAAGCCCAATTCGCCCGAGTACGCGGAGCAGATGATCAAGTATCTTAAGGAGACTTCGGGTGAGACTGAATTCCTTTTAAGGAACCCCGATGAAGTCAAGTTCACGCTTGAGGAAGAGCAGAACCTCCTTGCGGGTTTCCTCGATAATCCGGGCATTATCATGATGGCCGCAGTGGTTGACGGCAAGGTCGCGGGCAACATGAGCATCGCAGGAATCGGGCCACAAAGAAGGCTGGCGCACCGCTGCTCCTTGGCCATTGCCCTTTACAAGGAGTTCTGGGGCTTGGGCATCGGAACCTCCATGATCGGCTACGGTTCGGAACTTGCCGCCAAGGCCGGCTGGAAGCAGATGGATCTTGAAGTACTTGCGGGAAACGACCAGGCTTATAAGCTTTACAAGAAGTGCGGATTCATTGAGACAGGCGTCAGGCACAACGCCCTGAGATACGATGACGGGACCTGCCGTGACGAGATCCTTATGTACAAGGAATTGTGATAAGATTTACCTGGAATACATTTGAAGGGAGAGATTGAGATGGGTAATTTCAAAGTCGCTTTTTCGCAGAAGGTACCTTTCAACGATCCTGAATACAGGTTCGTTGATATTGAAGTTAAAGGCGAAGCCGAAGTGTCCTGCGCAGAACGCGAAGGAAATGAGAATGACGTTAATTACGTTCAGACCATGATCCAGGCAGCGATCCAGGATCAGATCTTCAAGCTCGATGACGGGAAGACCTCATACAAGGAACTGCCTGCAAAGGCCGGCGTTCTTGGCAATGAAGCTGCCGCCGCGCTTGGCGTGAACAGCATCACGATTTTGTCGTTTGCCATAGCGAGCATCGCTCCTGATGCAAAGTCTCAGGAAAGGATCACTCAACTTGACAAGACAAAGGCATTTACAGCCATGTCCCCTGCGGAACAGATGAAGATGATGGAGGAGGCCAACAAAAGGGCTCAGGAAGAACTGAGCAAACTTTCCGCGGATCAGCGCAGGCAGGCTGAAGAGCAGGCCAAAAAGATAATGGAACAGCAGGCGGCTGACATGAAAAAGATCATGGAACAGGTCAATCAGATGAAGGTCGCCGCAGGCGGCACTGCTACTGCTGCTGCGGCTTCAGAACCCACAGCGCCGGCTCCTGCGCAGTCACCGTTTGGCAAAAGGAAGTTCTGTTCCAAGTGCGGCGCTCCCATAGGCAACGGAAAGTTTTGCGGACAATGCGGAAATCCGCTCTGATCTTTACGTCTGTTTCTTATCCTTTTTCGAATTGATGCGATCTTTTAATTCATCAACATAGTCCTTGATGAAGAAGTGGTAAAACGCCCAGACGGCGGCGCCAAAGGCCAGTTCTCCAACGGCAAGCGAAACATAGTAGTCTTTGCCGATCACGCCTGACTGTATCTGCGGGATAATGAAGAACGGAGCCGCTATCATGCCCGCGACGAATCCAAGTATAAGCAAGCCGAAAACGAGGGGCGTCGCAATGTGCTCTAAGAGTTCGTAAGTCCTGTCGTTTAGCCAGCAGAACAAGAGGGTTCCGAAGAACAAGACCCAAACGACAAAAAACCAGAAAACGAAGTTGAACTGGCGGACGTAGGCCTGATAGCCTGCGAAGAACAAGCCTAACAGAATGCTTAAGACGAAGAGGCAGATGGCTATGACGTGCTGTTCGTGAATGGAGCGCTTCCTGTAGCCTTTCCAGTACTTGGGCTTGTCCTCCAATTCCTTGCTGCCGATCTTGCTTTGGAGCAGCATGAGAAAAGCCTCGCAGGCCTCGCTTTCGGAATCGTACACGGACTGATCTTTCTTTAATCCGCGCTCTCCGTAGAAGATCTCCCATTTGCCGTTGTCATGATGGATAAGGTTAAAACTGCCGTCGTAATAACCGCGATCACCGATGCGGTAATTGTTCTTATCGATACCCAGTTTTTGGAGCTTGAATTCCAGCTGTTCGATTTTCATGACGTAGATCCCCTTAACGGATATGTTAGCACGAACATCTTGTCCCTAAAACCGGACATGCTTGTGATAGAATAGCGTCAATATGCACAGGGGTGAAAAGAATGGAAAAGCGGATAATCGATTTTCTGATAAGAGCCAAGAAGGCAACATACGCCGGAAAGGGCGCGGAGACTGCATCTTCAAGACCTGAGTCACATGACCTGGTATACAAAGAAGACGATCTGACGTACCTGGATACATACTTGGGAGGCGGAAAGTTTGCAGGCGAAGAGGCACTCTGGAAGGACGGCAGACCATTCTGGAGCATGAACTACGTTGGCCGAGTAACGGGCGATAACTTCAGCGGGGACTTTCTTAAGGAAGCATTGCTCAGAGTACCGGAAGACAAGCCTTTCAGAGGTCCTGAGAATTATAAGAATGGCGACTATGAATTTAACTGCAAGGTCACCGGAGAATTTGAATGGTTTCAGGGTTATGAGACCATAAGCTACAAGGGAGAACAGATCTACGAGTGTTATTTTCACGGCGGGATGATCGAATAAATGGGAAAGAATCTTAAAAAACTGGTCAGCTACTATAAGCCTTACATGGGGACGTTCCTTCTGGACATGTTCTTTGCCGTCGTGGCTTCAGCGATCGCGCTTGTAGTTCCTCTGATCGTCCGCTATATAACCTCCGAGGTCATTTATCTTGAGACGGGCGCTAAGGAGAGGATCATTCACTTGGGACTGATACTGGTCGGTCTTGTGGTGATACAGTTCTTTTCGAATTACTACATCACGAACGTCGGTCACGTCATGGGCGCGAAGATGGAATACAACATGCGCGCCGAGATATTCTCGCACCTTCAGAAGCTTTCGTTCTCGTTCTACGACGACCAGAAGACCGGCCAGCTCATGAGCAGGATCACGAATGACCTGTTCGAGATAACCGAGCTCCTGCATCACGGCCCTGAAAACATCGTTATCTCGTTCATCAAGATAATCGGCGCGTTCATAATCCTTATGGGCATCAGCAAATACCTGACGGCTGCAGCATTCATACTGCTCCCGTTCATGTTCCTGTTTGTATTCCTCCTTAACAAAAGGATGAGGAAGGCATTTAAGACAAACAGGCAGAAGGTGGCCGAGATCAACTCCAGAGCGGAAGACAACCTCTCCGGAATCAGGGTTGTAAAGTCTTTTGCAAACGAAGACATCGAGATGGAGAAGTTCAGGGAAGGCAACGACGCTTTCCTGAAATCGAAGAAGAACAGCTATCTGTATCTTGGACTGTTCCAATCGGGCATGACCGCCTTCATCCTTCTGATAAACATCGTGGTCATCATCTCGGGCGCGATACTGATATCTGACGGTTTGGTAAAGATCCCGGATTTCATTGCGTTCATTCTCTACATCAACACTTTCACTGAGCCGATAAGGGTCATCGTTGATTTTACCGAGCAGTTCCAGAACGGCTACACGGGCTTTGAAAGATTCATGGAGATCATGAACATAGAGCCTGACATCAAGGACAAAGAGGGTGCGGTTGAGATGGGCGACGTCAAAGGCGACATCGTTTTTGACGACGTGTCGTTCAAATACAAGGAGGGCGCGCACAGGGTATTGCGCCATATCAACCTTGATATAGCTGCGGGTTCTTATGTTGCTCTGGTCGGCTCTTCAGGCGGCGGCAAGACGACTTTGTGCAGCCTCATCCCGAGGTTCTACGACGTTACCGGAGGCTCCATCAGAATTGATGGAAAAGACGTCAGGGACATCAAGCTCAAGAGCCTCCGTGACCACATCGGCATCGTCCAGCAGGACGTATATCTTTTCGCTGGAACCGTTATAGAAAACATCAGTTACGGCAAGCCCGGATCGACTAGGGAAGAGATAATCGAAGCGGCAAAACTGGCTAACGCTCACGACTTCATTATGGAACTTCCAAACGGATACGATACTGACATCGGACAAAGAGGGATCAAGCTCTCAGGTGGTCAGAAACAGAGGCTTTCGATCGCAAGGGTATTCCTTAAGAACCCGCCGATACTTATCTTCGATGAGGCGACGAGCGCGCTCGACAACGAGAGCGAGAACATCGTAAAAGAGTCATTGGAGAAGCTTGCGAAAAACAGGACTACGCTGGTTATCGCGCATCGTCTTTCAACGGTCAGAAATGCCGAGCGCATCCTTGTTCTTACCGAGAACGGAATCGAAGAGAGCGGAACGCACGAGGAGCTCATGGCGAAGAACGGCATCTACGCAGGGCTTTATAAATGGAACGCGTGAGGATGCCATGAAAAAGATACAACTGACAAATGACGACTACAAAGGCTATGTTGAGCACGTCCGCCATAACGCAAGGGGCATTGTCGTCAAAGACGGCAAAGTGCTCCTGAGCCACGAGGTCAAAAACAAGAGATACATCACTCCGGGCGGAGGCCTTGAAGAAGGCGAGACGCTGGAGGAATGCTGCGTTCGTGAACTCCTTGAAGAGACGGGCATGAAGGTCAAGCCGATTGAAGAGTACATGGAGATCGAAGAGTTTTTCGATACGTGGCAGCATTTTTCACACTTCTTTGTTTGCGAGCTGATCGAGGATACCGGAGAGCGTCATCTTACCGATTACGAAGCGAAGGCCAACTGCACGAACGTCTGGATGCCTTTTGAAGAAGCTTTGGAAATGTTCGCAAACTATGAGAAGTATCACTCATGGAACCTTCCTGATTACGGACTTTACAGACGTGAATACCACGCGCTGAAAGAATACGTGCAAAAGTATTGATATGCATTTTGTAGAAGCGAAAGGACTGGTACATAACAAGGGCGGATACCATGGTATGAACATATACCGCGGATGCACGCACGGCTGCATCTACTGCGACAGCAGGAGCACGTGCTATCAGTTCACGCACGCTTTTGAAGACATCGAGGTCAAGAAGAACGCGCCCGAACTTTTGGAGAAGGAACTCAGGTCCAAGCGCAGCAAGTGCATGATCGGCACGGGATCCATGTCTGATCCGTACATGCACTGCGAGACCGAACTCCGCCTGACCAGGAAGTGCCTGGAGATAATTAACAAGCACGGATTCGGACTTGCAATACAGACCAAGTCAGACAGGATACTGGAAGACATCGATCTGTTAGATGAGATAAACAAGAAGGCAAAGTGCGTTGTGGAGATTACGCTTACCACATACGACGATAAGCTCTGCTCTATTTTGGAACCCAACGTCTGCAATACCAGAAAGCGCATTGAAATACTCGAAGAAATGCAGAAGAGGGGCATTCCCACGATCGTTTGGATGACGCCCATCCTGCCCTTCATAAACGACACGGAGGAGAACGTCACGAAGATACTGAACGAGTGCGTGAGAACGGGCGTTAAGGGCATCATCAACATGGGCATGGGACTGACCTTGAGGGAAGGCGACAGAGAGTATTTCTATGCCGCTCTCGACAGGCATTTCTCAGGACTGAAAGAAAGATATATAAGCACTTACGGAGATTCATATGAAGTCCCTAGCCCCAATGCTTCAAAGCTGTGGAAGATCTTAAGGGACACGTGCAAAAAGAACGGCATGCTTATCGATAATGAATGCTTTGAATACATGAACGATCTGCCTGACAAGCAGATGAGCATCTTCGATTTGGAATAACGGGAGTTTTGACGGATAATGTAGGCGTTATGTTTGATCCGAAGACTGACAAGTTCCCATATCCGTTGGAAACCGACAAGCACTATCTCGAGGTCCATATGGACCGCGGGTATGTTTTCGATACGAAATACCCCTATATAGACCGTTCCAGGTGGTTCCGCTTCAGACAGGGAGTGGTGCGTTTTCTTTTGAACGTCTTCGTTTTTCACGTCGCGACGGTCCGCATGGGACTTAGGATCGAAGGCAGAGAGAACGTAAAGAAATACCGTGATGTTCTGAAGGACGGCGTCGTATCGGTGGCAAACCACGTGCACATGTGGGACTATATCGCCGTGATGAAGGCGATAAGGCCTTTCAGGTCCAACCTTCTTGCTTGGGCACCCAACATAAACGGTGAGAACGGCACGCTGATCCGAATGGTCGGAGGCATTCCGATCCCCGAAGGGAACACCGCTGCGACCAAGACTTATCTGAAAGTCATGCGCAGTCTCCTGATGGATGAACACGGCTGGCTTCACATCTATTCTGAAGGAAGCATGTGGGAATACTACCGTCCGATCAGGCCTTTTAAGCGCGGAGCTTCACACATAGCATGCGACTGCGGCAAGCCGATCCTGCCTTTGGCTTTTTCATACCGTGAACCCGGATGGATCAGGAAACGCTTATTCCGCCAGATAGCCACGTTCACGCTTCGTATAGGCGAGCCGCTCTTCCCAAACAATGACCTAAGTCCAAAGGAGAGGGAGAAGGACCTCACCATCCGCAGCCATGATGCGGTATGCGCTTTGGCGGGCATCAATCCAAAAGAAAACCTTTACAAGCCTTTGTATGGTGAGGATTCAAAGCGAGTTGATTATTACACGACAACTTACGGAGTCGGATACAAGGGCTCGCATTAACGTCAATCCGGAGGGCATATATGGAACTCAAAAAACTGGATCAGGAACTGACGGTCTGCAAGGTGGCATCGGTTGAAGAAATAAATCTTAACTTGGACATCCTGTTTGTCGGAAAGACTGATGAGGAGATCTCCGTTGTGTGTCCGACTGAGTCAGCTCCGTCCGTTACCGTGGAGCGTGAAGACGGATGGAGAGGGTTCCGCATTCAGGGTCAACTTGATTTCTCGCTCATCGGAATACTGTCGAAATTATCCGGAATACTTGCAGACAACGGCATTGGGATCTTTGCCGTGTCCACGTACAATACGGATTACGTCCTCGTAAAGGAAGAGAACTTTGAAAGGGCGCTGGAAGCCTTGAAGTCAGCAGGCTACAAGGTGGTTTAGACCCTCTTGTAGAGTCTGTATCCATCACGCGCTTTTATGCCCGTGTAGTCGACATAAGGATCCGATTCCTCACGGATCAGTTCGTAATTGTTCCATTCGCTTTCGTCGAAATAGGTTGTGATGATGTAATCGAAATAACCTTCCTTGATCAGTCTGTTCTGTTCTTCAAGAATGGCGGGATAGTTGGTTTCTATGTTGAGAAAGCAGAAGAACCTGTTGGAAGGAAGGATTCCTGCAGCATTGTAGAAGCCTGAATCCATTACGTCGTAGGTCAGGATCTTAGCATTGGGAGTTTGGTTGATTATCTCTGCATAGCGGTACTGCACAAGGAAATCCTTTTTCTGCATAAACAGGTAAGTATTTTTGTTCAGCAGCAGGAGTACTGTGTAAACGACCACGAGAAAGCCGGAGACCAGTGCCTTTGCGAATGAAGGATTCTGTTTGAAGATCTTGCCTAAACCTTCCAAGCCCTTTATGGCGGGTATCAGTACGAGGCAGAAGCAATATGCTTCCAGGTAAGCGTAATAGTATATGAACGAGTTCCTTGTAAATATGACTCCTGCCGTAAATGCGAACGTCAGAATGAGGAAGAACAACGTCTTTTTGCGGTGCGCCTTGTCGAAGAAGAAAAGGGAGAAAATGGAGATCAGGGAAAGGACCAGCATCGTTCCAAACAATGGATACTTTTGGCATATGGCGCGGGTGCAATAGAACGGGATATAGAAGAGCTTGACCACAGGGATCGAAGCGGGACCCGCGATCGGTTTGCCTGCGTGATAAAGGAAGATGTTGTTATAGAAATATCCTTCCCAAAGATATTTCAAAGCCCCGTTTGCGAGGAAATAGATAAGGATCGGAACGGTCAATGCGATGAATCCTGCAAGGAATCTCCAAACGAGAGACCAAAGCCTTGCAAAGTTCTTTCGCTTGATCGTAAGGACAAGGATGTAGATGATGAAGCCCGCCATGAATCCGATAAATGTGTATTTGATCCAGAACAGCGCCGCGGTTAAGATGCCGCAGACGACTGCTTCCTTGTTGTTCGGGAGGCCGTCGTCTTCAACTATCGATCTTAATCCGAAATAAAGCGCGATCGTCAGGAGCGGAATACACAGTTCTTCCGCATTGCCGCCGAAATTGAAAAGCCTGGTCGTATAAGTGACACCGAGAAGGACCGGCATTAATGCAAGGGCGAACTTGGACGGCTCGGTGAAGAGCTTGGCGGTCTTCCAAGAGAATATGGCGAACAGGGACGCCATTATGCATTCGACTATCCATCCGCCGATAAAGGACTTCTCGGTGATCAGAGCTGCCAAAGCATAGATGAAATAGAGAAGAGGCCCCTTTTGCTCGTACAGGTCCCTGTAAGGGACGCGGCCGTGGATAATGCCCCTTCCGACGGTAAAGAAGCAGTTCGCGTCATCCCAGGGATTGAACGGATAAAAGGGGGAGCTGGTCGAAACGATGGTGATCGTGAGCGTTGCCGCGAGTATAAGGAAGACAAGCTCCATCTTAGTAAGTTTGCTCTTATCTGAAACTTTTTTGTTCACCATAACGCCCCTGTAAATCTTTTCAAGTTAAGTAATTATACCATCTCCACGAAGCGTGGGTAGCCTTGGCATAAGCCGTATGCTACGCTTTGGGCACATGGAGGTAAGACTTATGGATAAATACGTTACCGGAGCCGTCATCAGAAAGCTCCGCGAAAGTAAAAAGATGACACAGGAAGAACTTGCTGAGATGCTGTTCGTCAGCAGCAAGGCGGTAAGCAAATGGGAGACCGGACAGGGATTTCCTGATATCAGCCTTATCGAGCCCTTGGCAAAAGCACTTGGCATTTCGGTTATCGAGTTGCTGTCGGGAGCTGACATTCAGAATAAGAACCAATCTTCCAATATGCTCAAGAGCAGGTTCTACGTTTGTCCCGTCTGTGGGAACGCGATAAGGACGACGGGCGAGGCGGTGATCAGCTGCTGTGGCATAACGCTGCCGCCGCTTGAGGCTGAAGCTGCCGATGAAGATCACCTCATAAGCGTTGAGACTGTTGAGGATGAGTACTATGTAACGGTCAGTCACCCTATGGAAAAGGGCCACTACGTTTCGTTCATTGCTGCGGTGTCTGATTCAAGGGTGCAGTTCGTCAAGCTCTATCCGGAAGGTAATGCTGAAGCGAGATTCAAGAAGGACTGTGTAAAGAGGTTCTACGCATACTGCAACCGGCACGGTTTGTTTCAAATTGCCTGAAAACAGTGGCAATTCCTCATTAAGATTGAAAGTCCCCTGAGCGGATTATATAATTCTATTTACTTTTTCATAAGAATTTGCAGGGGATAAGGGGATAATGAAGCGTTCGGAAATAGCATTAGTGGCAGTTCTTGGTGCTACCATTGTTTGTGCCTGTTCCGTGATATGGGTCAATCTCAAAGGCTGGGGACTTCCGGGCAAGCCGGCCGTGACCAGCGGGACTACGACCGCCATAGTCCAATCTTCCGCAACCGCTTCAACTTCCGCGACGGAAACGGAAGACTTGAGCGGCCCCCTTACGGATGAACTGGCGCTTGAAGGCTTTGAAAACTATCTGCATTTCAAGATCAAGAACCTGCAAGAGATCCTTGACGAGGGAAAGAAGCCCTGCACCTGGGGAATAGCTTCGAGCGACAAGAACGAGATAATGATCATGTTCAAATCGAACACGGGATCGCTTCTTCGTTATCACATTGACCGCAAGACCGGCAAGACTTACGTTACAAGTTATTCGGTCGAGTATAACGACTATTTCAGGACGAAAGAGACTCTCAACGTAAGGGATTATCTCGATAAGAAGCCTACTCCTACGCCGTACGTGATAAAGCCGTCCGACAATACGACGGCCGAGACGGATGCAAAGCCAAAGGTCAAGATATCGAATGCGGTCAGCAAGACTGCCGTTGTAGGCGGCGCAAAGCTGCCTTACAAGATCCCGAAGGTCACGATTACCGGCAAGAACACGGATGCAGCGAACAAGAAGATGAAGTCTGAACTCGGCAAATACGATCTCAAGGGCGACAAGGCGCGCGGGATTACGTATTCTTATCATACAAGCCCCAAGCTGATCTCGATATTGGTCCACATATCAGACAACGATAACGCGACCGTAGATGCTTATAAGGTCTATAACATTTCGGTAAGCTCGGGAAAGATCGTTAAAGACAGCACAGCGGTCAAGCTTGCCGGAAGCTCGACGAAGAAGTTCTATGCCAAGGTCAAGGCGACCTATAAGAATTTCGGCGGAGGCGCGGATGCCCCGGCTTCGTTTGCCAAGAAGGCGCAGAAGCAGAATCTCAAGCGGGTATCCTACAAATATCTTGCACCCTACGTCAGCAAGAACGGCCATCTGTGCTTCATCGGTTACGTCAACTATTACGGCGGGGCGGAGAAGGGTTACCGGGTCTTTGACGCCACGTCCAAAAAGGTCATCGTCTGACCTGGACCACGCAACCAAAACTAACTTCGATTGCACCAAAATGTAAGCGTTAGTTGGTGGACTCTCAATATCTTTGCGTTTAGACTTGTGTCAGGAATAATTGCAAAGGTGGGAATAGTATGAGAAAACACTATTTGGACAACATCAGATGGGTAACGGTAGTAGTCGTCGCGCTCTATCACGTTCTTTACATGTACAACGCTGAGGAAATCTTGGGCGGAGTCGGAAAGATAACGAACCTGAGCGTTCAGCACTACGATGCGTTAATGTATCTCGTTTATCCGTGGATAATGCCGGTACTGTACGTCGTTGCGGGAATCAGCTCTAGGATCGTGCTCGACAGGCACACCAACAAGGAATTCATCAGGAGCAGAACAAGAAAGCTCCTGGTTCCTTCAACGATCGGCGTTTTCGTATTCCATTTCATTCAGGGATACGTCAGCATGTCGTTCGGCGACGCTTTCACGGCTCTTGCAAAAGAGGGCGTGCCGGCTCCCGTGATCTTCATGATAATGCTTGCTTCAGGAAGCGGAGTCCTCTGGTTCTGCCATCTTTTGTGGATCTACAGCCTGATCCTCGTTCTTGTCCGTAAGATCGAGAAAGGCCGTCTTTTGAACCTTGGCGCAAAGACGCCTCTCTGGCTCATTTTACTGCTCTTCTTCCCGCTTTGGGGAGCTGCGCAGATCCTAAATGCGCCGATAATCCCGGTCTACAGATTCGGATATTATCTGGCCTTCTTCCTGGTCGGATACTACGTATTCTCGAACGATCAGGTCATCGAAAAGCTCAAGAAATACGCCGTATGGTTCATAGCGGCAGGCGCGGCTTTATGTGTGGCGTTCGCAGTAATCTGCTTCTGGGTAAGGGGCGGAATGAACTATGCGGACAAGCCGGTCAACGTAGGTCCCCTTTATGTCGCTTGCTCTTATTTTGGCTCGCTCGCGATGCTTGCGGGATTTGCCAGGTTTGGCGATTTCAGCAACAGGTTCACCGGCTGGATGAGCAAGAGGAGCTTCGGGCTTTACGTTTTCCATTACCTCGGAATCTCGTCGATGGCGCTCATTTTCGCCAAGCCCGGATTGTTGCCTGCGCCGCTTTGCTATATCATCAGCTTGATAGCGGGATTCGCGTTCGGCTACGGCCTCTATGAGATAATTTCAAGGATACCGTTCTACCGTTGGGCGGTGCTCGGCATAAAGAAGGAGAAAAAGCATGTTCAAAGACAATCTGATGCATCTGAGAAAGATTAATCAGCTGACGCAGGAAGACGTTGCCGACAAGGTCGGCATCTCGAGGCAGGCCGTTGCCAAGTGGGAATCGGGAGAGACCGTTCCCGATCTTGACAAGTGCAGGCTCCTGGCTGAGCTTTTCGGAGTGACTTTGGACGATCTTGCAAACTTTGAACCTGACGAAAACATGGGAATCGGGGTTCCGCCAAAGGGAAAGCACATGTTTGGAATGGTCACGGTCGGCGACAAAGGCCAGATCGTGATCCCCGCGAAAGCGCGCAAATTGTTTGAGATCTCTGCCGGAGACCAGCTTGTCATCGTAGGCGACGAAGGACAGGGCCTGGCCATCCTCAAGCCTGAGTATTTCCTTTCCATGGCCCACATGATCGAAAAACAGAAGAAAGACGGCAGAGGTTGAGTCCAGAGTGTGATAAACTCTTTGTTATCTAAAAGAAGATTACGCGGAGTTTTTACATGTACTACAAGATCGGTGAAAGGATCGAGGAATTCGAGCCTAAGTCTTTTGAAAATCTGCCCTTTCAATATGTCGCCGTTGTCGGCTCGGACGAGTGGGCCAGTTCCAACCGGAAATACAACATGGGGATAGAGTGGGATCTGAATGTTGACGAGATCACCGATACCCTGGCTGAAGTGAACATTGATTCGCTTACCGGAACGTTCAGCATTCCGGACCGCAGGAACATAACCGGACAATACCATAACTTCGCGTTTGCCCTGGATGAGAAGGGCGTTGTTTTTATTGACAATGAGGGCTTTGCGGCAGGGCTTATCGAAAAACTTGCCAAGACTAAGAAATACATAAATCCCTGTCTTGAGAAGTTCCTTTACGATTTCCTTGAGGCCATTATCCACAGGGACAACCAGCTTTTGGAGCAGTATGAGAAAAAACTTGAAGTTCTTGAAGACAAGGTATTGGAAGGCGAAGCCGAAGATTCCATGAAGGAACTGAGCGACATAAGGAGCGACATCAGGGATCTCCGCATCCACTATGCGCAGCTTCTCGATCTGAGCCAGGAACTTGAAGAGAATGAGAACGAGTTCTTTAAAGAAGACAACGAGAGGTATTTCCATCTGGTCTGTCAGCGCGTGCAGACGCTGTATGACATGACGGCATCCCTGTCCGATTACACGGCTCAGATAAGGGATCTTAATCAGGCGCAGATCGACCTGAAGCAGAACAAGATAATGACGGTCCTCACGGTCATCACCACCATCTTCATGCCGCTTACCCTCATTGCGGGCTGGTACGGCATGAACTTCGTTTACATGCCTGAGTTTCAGTCCCCGATAGCCTATCCGATCGTTATCGCCGTCTGCATACTGATAATCGTGGGCAGTCTGATATTCTTCAAGCGCAAAAAATGGCTCTGATTGGGATATTTATCTAATTTATTTAATTAGTGTTATACTTCACAAGTAGAATTAGAGACTCTTTTGGAGGGATCGGTATGGCGTGGGCTCCTAAACAGCTTACATCATCGCAGATAATCATACTCGGCTTTCTGGGCGCGATCCTGCTCGGAGCGTTTCTTCTTATGCTCCCGTTCGCGACCGCGGACGGGAAGGGCGCGACTTTTGCTGACGCGCTTTTCACCGCGACTTCCGCGACCTGCGTTACTGGCCTTATCGTTCAGGATACCGCGACTTACTGGTCCGGATTCGGCCAGGCGATCATATTGATCCTGATTCAGATCGGAGGCATGGGCGTCGTTACGATGGCGGTCGCGATATCGGTCCTTTCGGGACGCAAGATCGGCGTCATGCAGCGCAGCACCATGCAGGATTCCATTTCGGCTCCCCAGATCGGCGGCATCGTCAAGCTCACGGGCTTCATCTTAAAGATAACCGGCATTGTCGAGGCGACCGGCGCCGTGCTTCTTGCGCCCGTGTTCATCAAGGAATTCGGAGTCGGCAAGGGCATCTGGTATTCTGTCTTCCACTCGGTCTCGGCGTTCTGCAATGCGGGCTTTGACCTGATGGGCGCTAAGGAAAAGTATTCTTCTCTTACGTATTTTCCGGGCCATCCGCTGGTCAACATCGTCGTAATTCTCCTGATCGTCATCGGAGGCATAGGCTTCATGGTCTGGGATGACGTCAAGACGAACAAACATCACATCCGCAAATACCGCATGCAGTCCAAGCTGGTCCTGCTCACGACGGCCGTCCTGATCATTGTTCCGGCACTGTATTTCTTCTTCTTCGAGTTTAAGGACACCGCAGTCGGCACGCGCGTCTGGGGCGCGCTTTTCCAGTCGGTTACGACGAGAACGGCTGGCTTTAACACGCTCGATCTGACGAAGCTCAAGTCAGGCGGTCTCACTTTCATGATCGTGCTCATGCTCATCGGAGGATCCCCGGGATCGACGGCGGGCGGCATGAAGACTACCACTTTTGCAGTCGTCGTTCTTACGGCATTCTCCGTCTTCAGACGCAAGGAACATACCGTTTTCGGCGGCAGGACCATCGCTGACAGCGTTCTGCGCAATGCGATCGCGATAGTTACGATGTACCTCATCCTTTTCGTTACGGGCGGCGTGGCGATCAGCGCCATGGAAAGACTGCCTCTGATGACGTGTCTGTTCGAGACTGCATCTGCGGTCGGAACGGTCGGACTGACGCTGGGCATCACGCCGAATCTCGGTGTTGTATCCAGAATTATCTTGATAGCTCTCATGTACATAGGAAGAGTCGGCGGACTGACCTTGATCTTCTCGGCTGTGTCGAGTCAGGGCAATCTGTCAAAATTCCCCCAGGAAAAACTGACTGTAGGATAAGGAGGATTTTATGAAAACAATCTTATTGATCGGCCTCGGACGTTTCGGAAAGTACATTGCGCTTAAGCTCAACAGCATGCATCACGAGGTCATGGCCATTGACAGCGACGAGGACCGCGTTAATGCCATATTGCCTTACGTAACCAATGCTCAGATAGGCGACAGCACCAACGAGGAATTCATGAGATCCCTCGGAGTAGACAATTATGACGCCTGCATCGTCGCGATCGGCGACAATTTCCAGAATTCGCTCGAGACGGCATTTCTTCTCAAAGAGCTTGGAGCCAGGAAGGTCATCGCCCGCGCTTCCAAGGGCACTCAGGAGAAGATCCTTTTGAGGAACGGTGCTGACGAGGTCGTATATCCCGAAAAGAAGATAGCGGGATGGACGGCCATTACATGCACGTCCGACGCCGTCATGGATTACATTGAGATCAACAGCGAATATGCCATTTATGAGATGGCCGTTCCTGCCGAATGGTATGACAGGACCGTCATCGAGATGGACATCCGTAAGAAGTTCGGCATCAACATCCTCGGAATAATGAAGAATGAAAAGCTGAACATGAACATTTCACCTGACACCATTTTCGAGCCCGGAACTTCCGTTCTCGTTCTCGGTCAGGAAAAGGCCGTCTTCAAGTGTTTTAAGGTCTGAACGTCACGGATAATTTACAGACGTTATCAACTTCTGTCACTTATGAAGCGTTTATTCACAGTAATTTAGGATTCTCGTTTCTATAATATGGTTAATCCTTTTATGTGTGTGTGAGGAAAACCCGTGGTAAAGACTAAGGCCGAAAAGGGTAACATTGAGAACACTCTCCGGAAGATCTCGATAAAGAGGGAGACTCCGAAGAGTGCTTTTATTCTGCTCGTGTTGCTTTATGCGATCGCATATTACATGGTCATAGCGTCATCAAGGTCGCAAGCCACGGTCAATCTGTTTGGCGTAACTCTCGAGGTATCGGCCTTCACCGGCGTTTTCGCCTCGCTTTCGAACATCTGCATAATCTGCCTTGTACTCCTGTTCAGAAGAGTCGGATTCATCTTCTCTTTGGGCCTGCTTCTTTTCCAGTTCCCGGGCATGCTCTCAAACATAATCAGGCTCCAAAATTACAGGAACATTCCGGGCGTCTTTTCGAATCTTTTGGTCATGATAGCCATCACTGTCATATATATCGGCAACAGAAGGATCACCCTTTATCAGAATAGCATAAGGGATCAGGCAGTGACGGACCGCCTTACGGGTCTTCCTAACAGGTTCGCGTGCGGTGAGCTCATGCAGGATCTCATCAAGGCCTCACAGAAGTTTGCTCTTGTCACCGTCGACGTCAATAATTTCAAGAGCATCAATGACACCATGGGCCACGATACGGGAGACAACGTCTTAAGAGAGATCGCAAACAGATGGAGGACTCTTGCCGATTCGAAAAAGACAGGAACCTCGGATTTCGTCGGAAGGTTCAGTGCAGATGAGTTTTACCTCGTAATCAGCGGAACGGACTCTTCGGAAGCATATAAAAGAACGATAGAAGCGTATAAGGACGAACTCGAAAGAAAGATCACTGTAGATGACTGCGACTACTATCTGACTGCCTGCTTCAGTTATACCATCTGCCCTGACGACAGTGACGTCATCGAGAACCTCTTCCTGTTCGCAGATTCCGCTCTCCACGAAGTCAAGAAAAAGGGAAGCGGCAGCAGGATCCTGAGGTTTACGCATAACGTGCTGAATTCCGAAAGAGATCTTGAGCTCGAGCGCAAGATACGGGCCGCCCTGAACCGCAACAAGCTGCTTTTCAATCTCCAGCCCCAGTTTGACATGGATCACAAGCTGCGCGGTTTTGAGGCACTTGCCCGCTTGAAGGATGACGACGGTTCATTCATCAGCCCCGTTGAATTCATCCCCGTTGCGGAGAAGACGGGACTCATCGACCGCATCGATCTGAGCGTTTTTGAAAATGCGGCGGCCTTCCTTTCTTCGCTCCCGAATGCGGATAAGCACGATTTTCTTTTGAGCATTAACGTTTCAGTCAGGCATCTGATGAAGAACAACTTCATGGAAGAGATGAGAAGGGTCGTCTCTGAGACCAATTTTCCGCCTCAGCGCATTGAGATCGAGATAACCGAATCCATCATGATCGATTCGGCTGAAAAGGCTTTGTGGCGCATCGACGAGATCAAGAAGATGGGAATGCAGATCGCAATTGACGATTTTGGGACAGGCTTCTCCTCGCTCAGCTATCTGAACAGCATTCCTTCAGATCTGCTCAAGATCGACAAAGCCTTCATCGACAAGATGGACGAGAACGATTCTTCAAAACAGTACGTTTCCATGATCATCTCGCTCGGCCACATCCTAAATCTGAAGGTCATATCTGAAGGCGTTGAATCACAGAAACAGGTCGACGAGCTCAAGGCAATAGGGTGCGATTATATCCAGGGCTATGTCTGGGGCAGGCCCTTGCCGCCTGACGACGTTGCCAAGCTGGTTGATTCCATTGATTCCTGACGGAAGGCCTCAGTTGTCTGAGGTCTTCTTTTTTATGCTCAGGATGATTATCGCCATGAAGACCAATATTATCCCAAGCACCGCAACGGGACCTATGTTCTCCTTCATGACAAACAAGCCGAAAAGAGTTGCAGCGGCAGGTTCGACGGTCGCGAGGACTGCGGCCCTTCCTGCGGTCGTCCTGTTAAGCCCCAGCGTATAGAGCAGGAACGGAATGACCGCGGTGATGACCGAGGTCAGGAGTACGAACCCGAAAAGCGCGGGTTTGTCGTCTGCAGCGTTAATCTTTGATAAAAGGTCCACAGGGTTTGATACGAAGACGGAACCTGCGCCTGCGATCAGGAAGGTGTAGCAGGTTACGGTCAGCGGGGAATATTTCTTAAGGGCATACGTGCCGAAAATGCTGTAAAGGCCGTAGCTCAGTCCGGAGCCTAAACCGACCAGGATGCCGACTGGAGTTACCTTTCCGCCGAAGCCTGAAACGAGGACGCAGCCTGCGAAAGCGAGTACCAGAGAGACGATTTTCCTCGCATTGATCTTTTCCTTAAGGAAGATGACCGCCAGGATCATGACCCAGATCGGTGAGGTGTAGAGCAGGATGGCCGCCGTCGACATCGTCATTAGGCGTATCGCGGTGAAATAGCAGCAGGTGAAGAACAGGATGCTGACAAGGCCGAGCGCGAGGAACAGCGGCACGTCTTTCAGACTGATCTTAAAGCCTTTCGGGTCTTTTATGAGAAGGATGAGGGCGAAAAGGATGCCCGCCGTGACGAGCCTTAGACATGCGACCTGAATTGACGTGAATCCGAGGGCATTCAGATGACGCACGAAAATGCCCATGCTGCCCCAGAAAAGCCCTGCGATCATTATCAGAACATCGCCCAAAAAGCCCTTTTTCTCCACTTGCCGCTCCTCCTGACGGTCGAATTATAGCACGGTTTGTCGCAAGTAATATTTCAATAATGTATAATTACCTTTGATTTTTAATTGGGGAGTACAACATGAAGAAGAAAGAGAACAATGAGCGCAAAGGCGAAGTGGAGAAGATCCTGCTTGAACTGAGCGGTCTTGAACAGAAGGCGTTATTTGAAAAGTATCAGACGGACGAGGATGGCTTGGATCCCATTCAGGCCGCAGATCGTCTTGAAGAATACGGAAGGAACATCATCGACTTCGGCAAGGAAAAGAGCCTTGCCGTAAGGATAAAGGACGCTATTATCAATCCCTTCAACATCGTGCTCCTGGTGGTCGCACTCATCACTTTCATAACGGACGTCGTGATGGCTGAAGAGCCTTCATTTGCAACGTTCATCATGCTCGTTGCGGTCATCATAATTTCCGCGGTCATCTCGTTCGTACAGGAAGAAAAGTCCAACAACGCGGCCAAGAAGCTGCAGGGCATGATCACCAACAAATTGGACGTCATCAGAAACGGCGTTGAGATGGAGGTCGAGATCGAAGAGCTCGTCCCCGGCGACGTCGTCAAGCTCGCTTCAGGCGACATGATCCCCGGCGACGTCAGATTCCTTGAGACGAAGGACCTGTTCATTGACCAGTCGCAGCTTACGGGTGAGAGCAATCCCGTTGAGAAGTTCACGACGACCGAGACGAACTGCGGCGTAACTGACCTCGCAAACATCGGATTCATGGGATCCAACATCGTATCGGGTTCCGCAAAGGCCATCATCCTCACGACCGGCGGAGAGACCTACTTCGGAAGCATGGCCAAGAGCCTCAACTCCTTCGAGGAGAAGAGCGCTTTCGAAAAGAACCTCGATTCGGTAAGCAAGCTCCTTATCCGTTTCATGCTCGTAACGGTTCCCGTCATATTCATCGCAAACTTCCTGACTAAGGGCTCATGGCTCCAGTCACTCATGTTCGGCATAACGATCGCGGTCGGAATCATGCCGGAGATGCTTCCCGTCATCATGAACTCGTCTCTTGCGAGAGGCGCCATCAACATGTCCAAAAAGAAGACCATCGTCAAGCGTTTGGGCGCGATCCAGACGTTCGGAGAGATGGACGTCTTCTGTACGGACAAGACAGGCACTCTCACCCAAGATGAGATCATCCTCGAGAAATACATGGACGTCCTTGGCCGTGAGGACAAGCGCATCTTAAGGCATGCCTTCCTCAACAGCTATTTCCAGACCGGCCTCAAGAACCTTATGGACGTGGCCATCATAAACCGTGCGGAGAAAGAGGAACTTTCATTCCTCAAGGAAGCATACGTCAGGGAAGACGAGATTCCGTTCGACTTCTCCCGCCGCCGCATGAGCGTCGTTCTCAAGGACGGCAACGGCAAGCGCCAGCTCATCACGAAGGGCGCCGTTGAAGAGATCCTTTCGATCTGCTCATATATCGAGATTGACGGCGAGGTCAAGGACATAACGGACGATCTCAAAGCAAACGCTAAAAAGATCGCCGAAGAAAACAACCTTGAAGGAATCCGCGTTATCGCCGTTGCACAGAAGAACAACGTTCACGGCGTTGACGTTTTCGGCGTCCAGGATGAGAGCGACATGGTCCTCATCGGCTTCGTCGGCTTCCTCGATCCGCCGAAGGAATCCGCAGCCACGGCCATCAACGCTTTGAGAAATAACGGCGTACGCACCGTCGTCCTTACGGGTGACAGCGAGGGTGTCGCTATCAACATCTGCGGCAGGCTCGGCTTCAGGACCGAGATGACCCTCACGGGTGCAAAGATCGATGCCATGAGCGACGAACAGCTCGCTGAAGCCTGTGAGAACTGCGACATCTTCTCAAAGCTTTCTCCTTATCAGAAGCAGCGCGTAGTTAAGATGATCCAGTCAAAGGGACACATAGTCGGATACATGGGTGACGGCATCAACGACAGTTTGCCGCTCAAGCAGGCCGACATTGGAATTTCAGTTGACAACGCCGTCGACATTGCAAAGGAAGTCGCGGACATCATCCTTCTCGAGAAGGACCTCAACGTGCTTGATGAAGGCGTTGTTGAAGGCAGAAGCACTTTCGCGAACATGTCCAAGTACCTCAAGATGTCGGTAAGCGGAAACTTCGGAAACATGTTCTCGGTCCTCATCGCGAGCATCTTCCTGCCGTTTTTGCCGATGCTGCCCATCCACATCCTCGTTCAGAACCTGCTCAACGACTTCGCGCAGCTCGGCATGCCTTTCGACCACGTTGAATCAAAATACATCGAGAAGCCCAAGAAGTGGGACCTCGGAGGCATCAAGGGATTCATGGTGTCTTTCGGTCTCTTGAGTACCGTTCTTGACGTCCTTTGCTTCCTCGTTCTGTGGTTCGTATTCAAGTTCAACAATGCGGATATGGCCGGCTACTTCCAGTGCGGCTGGTTCATGTTCGGCGTAATCTCGCAAACGACGGTAATCCACACGATCCGCACGCCGAAGATCCCGTTTATCAACGACAGGGCTTCCATCCAGCTCTCGATCTCAACTCTTGCGATAATCCTCGTAACGCTCCTTATCGGCTTCACGGGAATTTCGAGATTCTTCAGCCTGCCGGTCATGCCAATAGCTTATCTGCCATGGATCGCAGGACTCATGGTCGTTTACATGATCCTTGCACAGATAATGAAGATCATATACATCAAGAAACACAAGGATTGGTATTGATCTTCCGTGGCACAAGGTAAGACAAGTTCAAAACAGAAAAAGGCACTTATCGCGACAGTAATTGTTATTGTCGCGATAGCCGTTTTGGTCCTTGTTGGGGCAAGACTCTTTTTCAGGGTTCCCGTAATCTCTTATTACAGGGCATCCGAGAAGGCGTTTAAGATACCCGGCCTTTTTGAGAACATGGTCCCCCAGGGCCTTGATTATCTTGAATCTGAAGGGTTTTATCTTGTCGGAGGCTACCAAAAGGATGGCTCGCCTTCACGCGTTTATCTCATCGAAAAGCAGACTGGAAAGACCAAAGGTTATGTTCTGCTGGGAGATAAGAGCGGCAACGGAATGGCCGTTCACGCGGGTGGCCTCGCAGCCAACGGGGACTATCTCTATGTCGGAGGCAACGAAGAGCCTTTCGTATACGTTTTCAAGCTTTCAGAAGTATTGTCGGCAGGCAACGGACAGATCGTAAAGACCCTTGGCAAATTTGACACCAAGTACGGGGATTACGAGATCCGCGCTGACTTCATGTGCTTTTATGACGGCAAGTTCTTTGTCGGAGAATACTACAGGGATCCAAACTTCCCGACTCCCGGTACGCATGCATACAACTGCCCTTCAGGAGAGACGAACTGCGCACTCATGTTCAGTTACGAGGTGAGCGGCTCGGACGATTCCGTTTTCGGACTAGATCCTGTTGCATGCGAAGTTTATTCGCTTCCGGACAAGGCGCAGGGAATCGTTATTCATGATGACAAGATGTGGATATCCATGTCTTACGGAACCGGGAAGTCGATCATCGCATGTTATGACGTTTTCGGCAAGAGTGCCGGAGTGTTTGATCCCAATGCGGGAACTGCCGAACTCTTTGTTCTTTACAAGGGCACGCTTACAGGTGAGTTCAAGGCTCCGCCCATGTCCGAGGAGATAATCTTTGTTGACGGAAAGATGCTCATTATGTGTGAATCGGCATCTGCCAAATACGTTTTCGGAAACTTCACTGGCGGCAGATGGTGCTACGCGACGGACGTGAACAAGCTCTGAATTTTTCGGCCAAAAAGAACCCCTGAAATGATCTTCAGGGGTCCCTTTATGTTGGAAATCCAATTGGCTTTTATGGTTATTCCTGGAAAAGAGGAGTGGAGAGGTAGCGGTCGCCCGTGTCGGGGAGGAGGGCTACGATCGTCTTGCCCTTGTTCTCGGGGCGCTTTGCGAGCTCGATCGCTGCCCACAGAGCAGCACCGGAAGAGATGCCTACGAGTACGCCTTCACTATGACCTAAGAGCTTGCCTGTTGCGAATGCATCATCATTGGTAACGGGGATGATCTCATCATATACGCCTGTGTTGAGGACTTCAGGTACGAAGCCGGCACCGATGCCCTGGATCTTATGTGCACCTGCAGTGCCCTTACTCAGTACGGGAGAGTCAGCGGGCTCGACTGCGACGACCTTTACGGATGATTTCTGTGACTTAAGGTATTCACCGACACCTGTAACGGTTCCGCCTGTGCCTACGCCTGCGACGAAGACGTCAACTTCTCCGTCCGTGTCTTCCCAAATTTCGGGACCTGTCGTTTCTCTATGTGCTTTAGGATTTGCAGGGTTGACGAACTGGCCTGCGATGATGCTGTTAGGGATCTCGGCCTGGAGCTCCTCGGCCTTTGCAATGGCACCCTTCATGCCCTTTGCGCCCTCTGTAAGGACCAGTTCTGCGCCGTATGCCTTGATGAGCTGTCTTCTCTCAACGCTCATCGTCTCAGGCATTGTGATGATCAATCTGTAACCTTTAGCTGCAGCTACTGAAGCAAGACCGATGCCGGTGTTGCCGCTGGTAGGCTCGATGATGACGCTGCCTTCCTTAAGTCTTCCGGATGCCTCCGCGTCCTCGATGATGGCCTTAGCGATGCGGTCCTTGACGCTTCCCGCGGGGTTGAAGTATTCAAGCTTTGCAACGAGCTTTGCCTCGAGGCCGAACTGCTTTTCAAGATGTGTGAGTTCAAGAAGCGGGGTCTTGCCGATAAGCTGGTCAGCTGATGTGTAGATCTTAGTCATGGTGATTCTCCTTTTTATCTTTGATTCTAATAATATCAGTTATTTACCTTATATGTTCAAATGGCTGCGAAACCCTTTTCGAGATCGGCGATGATGTCATCGATGTGTTCAGTGCCGATCGAGAGACGGATCGTGTTCTGGTAGATGCCGACGTCGTTGAGTTCCGCTTCGGAAAGCTGAGAGTGCGTCGTGCTTGCGGGGTGGATTACAAGGCTCTTAACGTCTGCAACGTTTGCAAGGAGTGAGAAGATCTCGAGGTGGTCGATGAAATCGAATGCTTCCTTCTTGCCGCCCTTGACGTTGAAGGTGAAGATGGAGCCGCCGCCGTTCGGGAAGTACTTCTTGTAGACTTTGTGATCGGGGTGATCTGCAAGTGCAGGGTGGAAGACCTTTTCAACCTTCGGATGATTTGAAAGGTATTCCAATACCTTGTTTGTATTCTCGATGTGGCGCTCAACACGAAGTGACAATGTCTCCGTGCCCTGGAGGAGCAGGAATGCCGCGAAAGGCGAGATGGAAGAACCGGTGTCCCTCAAGAGGATCGCTCTGATGTAGACCGCGAATGCTGCAGGGCCTGCAGCCTCAGTGAACTTAACGCCGTGATAGCTGGGGTTGGGTTCAGAGATCCAGGGATACTTGCCGGACTTGGCCCAGTCGAACTTGCCGGAATCTACGATAACGCCGCCCAACGTCGTGCCGTGACCGCCGATGAACTTTGTAGCGGAATGAACTACGATGTCTGCACCGTACTCGATGGGTCTGATGAGGTAAGGAGTACCGAACGTGTTGTCGATAACGAGCGGGATGCCTGCTTCGTGAGCAATCTTTGCGAGTGCTTCGATGTCAGGAATGTCTGATGAAGGGTTGCCGAGCGTCTCGATGTAGAGAGCCTTTGTGTTGGGCCTGATGGCAGCCTTTACCTCGTCTAAGTCATGGATGTTGACGAACGTTGTCTCGATGCCATAAAGAGGGAGCGTGTGTGCAAGAAGGTTCTCTGAACCGCCGTAGATCGTCTTCTGGGCTACGATGTGCTCACCCTTGACTGCGAGAGCTTCGATGACGTATGTGATGGCTGCCGCGCCTGATGCTACTGCGAGACCTGCGACGCCGCCTTCAAGTGCTGCGATACGGTCTTCGAAAACGCCCTGTGTGGAGTTTGTAAGTCTGCCGTAGATGTTGCCTGCGTCCGCAAGACCAAAGCGTGCCTCTGCGTGTGCAGAGTTGCGGAAAACGTAAGACGTTGTTGCGTAGATCGGTACCGCTCTTGCGTCGCTTGCGGGATCCGGCTGTTCCTGGCCTACGTGAAGCTGAAGTGTTTCGAATCTGTAGTTATTGTTGCTCATAGTTTGTTTCTCCTTTGATTTTTGCTTTTGGTTTTTATGGTTTTTGTTTTTATGAGTTCTTTTGGGTTGCATTAAAAAAGGGACCCTTTGCGTGCCCCTTCTCATCGTTCATTCACTTTTGACCGGATTCACATTCGCATATCCTGATCGTCGGTGTGACAAGAGAAGCACTTTATTTTTGTCATGCTACAACAAGGCATCATGCACATGCTGCCCATCACACACATTTCCATAGAAGTCTGATAATACTTAGACACGGGATGCTCCTCCTTTCTTCGGCTTTCGCCTACCTGTTTAGTGGGTAATATACACGAACCCGGAAATGATGTCAACCCCTGTTTCAAAATTTTTTTCACCATTGACTTTAGCGGCTTTGCGCGTATTATTATATTTACCAACCAAAACGGTAGGGATTAGGGTAAATCAACGGGAAAACGTCATTCCGTACATATATAGGAGGATAAAAATGATATACGCGGATAATGCGGCTACGACAAAGATGAGCCGGACTGCCATCGATGCAATGCTTCCCTATATGGATGAATTATATGGCAATCCTTCCAGCCTTTATTCCTTCGGCCAGCAGGCCAAGGAAGCGCTGGAATCGGCAAGGGAGCGCGTCGCTTCATGTTTGGGATGTGAACCGAGGGAGATCACCTTTACTTCAGGCGGAAGCGAGGCTGACAACCAGGCGATCTTCTCTGCTGCGAAATCGGGAGAGAAGAAGGGCAAGAAGCACATAATCACCACTGCATTTGAACATCACGCAGTACTGCATACTTTGGACAAGCTGAAGAAGCAGGGATTTGAGATAACCCTTCTTGACGTACACGCGAATGGATTGGTAACGGCAGAGCAGGTTGCTGACGCGATCCGCGAGGACACCTGCCTGGTAACGATAATGTTTGCGAACAACGAGATCGGCACGATCCAGCCCATCGCGGAGATCGGAAAGGTCTGCAGGGAAAAGGGCGTCCTTTTCCATACCGATGCGGTCCAAGCAGCAGGACATTTACATATAAACGTTAAAGAACAGAACATAGACATGCTTTCACTTTCTGCGCACAAGTTCCACGGACCGAAGGGAATAGGCGTTCTTTATGCAAAGCGCGACGTCATATTGGACAACGTCATCAATGGAGGCGCACAGGAAAGAGGAAAGAGAGCAGGAACGGAGAACATCCCTGCCATCATGGGGCTTGCGGCGGCATTGGAGGAAGCATGTGCGAACATCGACAAAAACGCTGAAAAGCTTACCGCTCTAAGAGACCGCCTTATCGAAGGATTGGACAAGATTCCTTACGGCGAGCTCAACGGAGACGGGACAAGCCGTCTCCCGAGCAACGTCAATTTCTGTTTCGAAGGCATCGAAGGCGAGTCGCTGCTTCTGCTGCTTGATGACAAAGGCGTCTGCGCATCATCGGGGAGCGCGTGCACTTCAGGTTCTTTGGATCCGAGCCACGTGCTCCTTGCGATAGGAAGGCCTCACGAGGTAGCGCACGGATCGCTGCGTCTTTCGCTTGGTGAAGAGACTACTGAAGCGGACGTTGATTATCTGATCGATGCCGTTACCGAAGTAGTTACGTATTTAAGGAACATGTCACCGTTCTGGCGCGACCTGGTTAACGGCAAGCGTCAGCACGTTTTCGCGGAATAAGAAAGAGGAGAATTGTTATGGCTTTATACAGTGAAAAGGTAATGGATCACTTCAGGAATCCGAGAAACGTAGGCGTGATCGAGAACGCTGACGGAGTGGGCGAAGCCGGAAATCCCGTCTGCGGCGACATCATGAAGATCTATCTGAAGATCGATAATGACATAATCACTGACGTTAAGTTTGAAACATTCGGATGCGGAAGCGCGATCGCTTCAAGCTCAATGGCGACCGAACTCATAAAGGGGAAGCCGATATCAGAGGCTGCCGCATTGACAAACAAAGCAGTAACAGAAGCTCTTGACGGACTTCCCGCGCATAAGCTTCACTGCTCGGTCCTGGCTGAGGAAGCCATCAAGCTTGCGCTCAAGGACTACTTTGACAAGAACGGCATTGAATACGACAAGAACGAATTTCCTGATGAGCCGCACTGCGCACATTGCGGCGAGGGTTCCTGTGACACCTGAGAATTTGTAAATAGCGCCCCGTTGTGGCAAGATTTACATATAAGGAAGGTATGCAGATATGATGGTATCAACCAGGGGACGTTATGCTCTCCGTGTAATTATCGATCTTGCCGAAAACGCAAAGGACGGATATGTTCCGATGCGTGAAGTCGCAGAGCGCCAGGGGCTTTCATTGAAGTATCTTGAGCGCATCCTGCCGCAGCTGGTCGCAGACAATCTGGTTGAAGGAGTTCACGGCAAAGGCGGCGGATACCGCCTTTCAAGAGATCCTGCCGAGATCTCGGTCGCAGAAGTGTTAAAGGTGTCCGAAGGCGACATTGCTCCCGTGGCATGTCTCGAAGACGGCGCAAAGATGTGCGACCGCATCGACGAATGCCGCACGATCTCAGTCTGGAAGGGCCTGAACGAACGCATCAACGAATATCTTGAAAGTGTTAAGATAGCAGACCTTATGAAAGAGAAGTGATCCTCATGGATGCTTCGCAGATCGAAAACGATCTTAGAAAAGACCGCGTTATTCACGACAGACTCTTCTCGAGATTTACCAAAGCAATAGTCAAATATGAACTCCTGTCACCCGGCGACAAGATCGCCGTGTGCATTTCAGGCGGCAAGGATTCAATGCTGATGGGCAAGCTCTTTCAGGAGCTCAAAAGACACGACAAGTTCCCGTTTGAACTTGTCTTTCTTGTCATGGACCCTGGATATGAGGAGAAGGTAAAAAGTAAGATCGAATCAAACGCGGATCTGATCGGACTTCCTATAGAGATCTTTGAAAACAGGCTTTTCGAAGTCGTGTCTGAAAACGAAAAATCGCCATGTTTTCTGTGCGCGAGGATGAGGCGCGGAGCACTTTACGCAAAGGCAAAAGAGCTCGGCTGCAATAAGATCGCGCTGGGCCATCACTACGATGACGTCATCGAAACAACACTTATGAGCATGCTCTGGAGCGGGCACATAGAGACAATGATGCCAAAGCTCAAGAGCAAGAATTACGAAGGCATGGAGCTTATCCGCCCGATGTATCTGATAAGGGAAGAAGACATTGAAGCCTGGCGCAACAGATATGATCTTGAATTTGCCGACTGCGCATGCCGTGTTACGAGAAGGCAAGAAGAAAACACTTCGAAGCGCAAGGAGACGAAAGAACTCATCAGGGAACTCCGCAAGACGAACCCTGAAGTCGAGGCGAACATCATGAGCAGCATGGAGAACGTCTATCTCGACAGCGTGATCTCCTATACCAAAGACGGCATCACGCACAACTTCATGGACGATTATTGATAAACCCCGATATTTGACAATAAACAAGGTTATCGAAAAGCATCCGTTAAAATCCCTTTGATATACTTTGGACATAACTGCATGCTTGTTTATTCTGCTTTTCGGGAGGTGCCCATGAGTATTGATCTGACCAGGATGCCGAAGATCGGTTTCGGACTTATGAGATTGCCGGAGACTGACGGCGCCATTGACTTGGGCAAGGTCTGCAAGATGGTAGATTCCTATATGGAAGCGGGATTCACTTATTTCGATACCGCATACGTCTATCACGGCGGAAACTCAGAAAAGGCCGTCAAGGAAGCAATCGTAAAGCGCCATCCGAGGGACTCTTTCACGGTTGCGACAAAGCTTCCCGCATGGTGCATCCATTCGCTTGAAGACAGGGACAAGATCTTTAACGAGCAACTCGAAAGATGCGGTGTGGATTACTTCGATTTTTATCTTCTGCACAGTGTGGAAGACGGCAACAATTACGACAACTACGTCAAATACGACTGTTTCAACTGGGGCATTCAGAAGAAGGCTGAAGGCAAGATAAGGCACTTCGGTTTTTCTTTTCACGGAACGCCCGAGCTTTTGATTCAGATAGTTGACAGCCATCCCGAGATTGAGTTCGTCCAGATCCAGCTCAACTATGCCGACTGGGACAACAAGATAGTTCACTCGGGCAAGCTTTATCAGATCCTTGCTGAGAGGAACATTCCGATAATCGTCATGGAACCCTGCAAGGGAGGCACTTTGGCAAGGCTTGACGACGAGTGTGCGCAGATCCTGAAGGAGGCACGCCCTGACAAGTCTTTGGCTTCGTGGGCGTTCCGTTTTGTAGGAAGCCTTCCTGGCGTGACCACGATCTTAAGCGGCATGACCACGCAGGAACAGTTGGAAGACAATATGAACACTTTCAAGAATTTCGAACCGCTTTCTGATGAAGAGAAGGAAGCGATCGAGAAGGTCAAGGAAGTGATGTTCCGTGTTGAGCTCGTCGGCTGCACCGCCTGCAGATACTGTGTTGACGGGTGCCCCATGAAGATCAGCATTCCCGACGTCATCAGCGCGGTAAACACGAAGCGCAGATTTCCTAATGACTTCAGGCCGAACTTCTTCTATAACGGACTTGTTGACAGGAACGGGAACGGCAAGGCTTCCGCTTGTCTCCAATGCGGCCAGTGCGAAGGCGTATGCCCTCAACATCTGCCGATTATAAACATCATGGAAGAGGCGACGGAGAAGTTCGAGAAGAATGCTCCATTCTGACCTTCTGATATACTTTTTCGTATGGATCAGGATAAAAAACAGTTGCTAAAGTCACTCGGCATGTGCCTTGTAGGATTCCTGCTGTTCGCGGGAGCCGGGTTCCTTTTGGTCTTTGACGTTGTTGAAAAGACGTCATACCGCGAGAAGATCACTTACGGTCTCATCTCCGGCTTTCTGTCACTGCTCTGCATTGGAACGGCGGCCGTCAGCATTTACGGCTATTACGTCAAGCACGTTAAGCCCCTCAAGTATCCCGACGAGCCTAAAAGCGATGAGGAAGTCAAAAGGGAGACCGACGTTCACAAAAAGCTTCCCGGCAAAGACATGTACGACGTCATAAGGCTCTACAGGAAAAGAAACTTTCAGACTAGGGCGGTCGTAGTGGCCTTCTGCTGTTTTCTGGTCGTCCTGGTCTGCATGCTCAAGATCACCGGTGAATACCATATCCATATCGGCATCAGCGTAGCCGTCGCCGTTGTTGCCCTGGGCATTGCCTTTGCGGTTGCCGGCAAGGCGGAGTTTTCTTATTCCGGCGATAAGGATTTCAAAGAAGCGATCGAAAGAGCGGGTGCGGACCCCGTCAGGCTGAATGCGGACTTTATGAGCGGAGCACACTTTGCATTGAGGGACGGCCTTGTCGTTCTCGGCAGGGATTATCTGGTGATCTTTGCAAAGTCGCTCTGTGAGGTTTTGGACGTAAGCGACATTTCGCTTGTAACCAAGGAATGCGTCATCCAAAAGGTTCAGGGCGGCACAATGAAGATCTGCATGTTAAAGATCATGCTAAATGATGAAAGGTGGCTTCAGATCGGCCTAAGGGACGAAAAGGAGACGGACCTTATGCTTAATGAGTTCAGACTCCGCGCGGTGCCCTGCAAGGATGGCGGAGAACGGGTCATGAACGATGTGAAGGTTAAGAAAAGATAAGGAGAGAGGCATTTCATGTTGGATCTTAAAGGCAAATGGGTGCTCGTAACGGGCGCGTCAAGAGGTATCGGAAGGCTTGCCGCAAAAACGATGGCAAAGCAGGGATGCAACCTCATCCTTCAGAGCAGAAACGTTGAACACACGGCATCCCTTGAAGAAGAACTCAAAGCATTGGGTGCGGAGGTTCATTCTTTCGCGGCGGATCTAAATGACGTTCCTTCGGTTCTGAAAATGCTTGAAGAAATAGATGCTCTGGGCGTAGACGTCGACATCGTTCTCAACAACGCGGGACTTCAGATCGCATACAGAACGGATTACTGTCAGACGCCGGCAGAGGACTTTACGGTAAGCTTTAACGTCAACACGATATCTCCCGCCATGATCTGCTACCACTTCCTTCCCAAGATGGTCAGCCGTGGATTCGGCCGCATCGTGAATACCACGAGCGGCATCGACAAGGAGCCCGAGCAGGCAGGCTATTCCGCAGCAAAGGCCGCGCTCGACAAGATAACAAAGGACATGGCTTCAAGACTCGGAGGCACGGGTGTTGCCATGAACCTTGTTGATCCGGGCTGGTGCAGGACCGATCTCGGCGGACCCAATGCGCCCAATGCCCCTGAGAGCGCGATCCCCGGCGTGGTCGTCGGAGCGTTTACGGAAGACAAAGTCAACGGCGTTATCCTTCATGCGCAGGACTACAGCGGAATGGATCTGGAAGCAGCAGTAGCGAAGGCTGAAAGGGAAATCTGAACTAAGGCAGGCTTTTTCCGGACTGTGAGAGTATAATTCTCTTATGTCCACTTTATTGACGCCTGTAATCAATCTTCATGCGGTCCTGATCGCCGATTTCCTCGGCGTTGCCATATTGCTGGTCATTCTGGTCACAAGAGGCTGGAATCTGCCCGGCCGTAAGGAAGAGAGCCGCATGATGCTCTTCATGCTCCTGATGTCAGTAGCGAACTGCCTTGTCGATCAGGCCGTTACTTACTTTGACGGAAGGCTGGGCGATTATGCCAAGGTATACAACGTCCTCCTTTGGGCGGGCAATACTTTCCTGTTCCTATACAACGTGTTCGTCGGAGTCTTTCTTGTCCAGATGGTCGTCAAACATCTCGACAGAAAGGCTAAAGCCAGCCGTTTCTTCGTGTTCTGGGCGGCATGCGCCGTTGAGGTCCTGCTCCTTATCGTGAATTTCTTCTATCCGATCGTATTCATGATCGATTCGAACAACGAATACCACAGAGGCGAGGTGTTCAATTTCTTTATTGCAGTCGGTCTGATGCTCAATCTTTTCAGCGTGGTCTATTACTTTGCCGGCAAGATCAAGAATCCCGCACTGAGGTACTTCCCGGTCTTTGAGTTCTTCCTGCCGCTCCTTCTTGGAACGATAGTCCAGACGTTCATTTACGGAATCTCGCTTCTGCCGTCGTGCTTTGCGGTATCGTTTGCGGGCATAGTCATCTCGCTCCAGAACGAGTGCATCTATATCGACAAGCTCACCGGCGTCTATAACAGATTTGAAATGGACAGGGAACTCAAGAGACTGCAGAAGAGGCGCAAGGACAAGATCGTCGCGTACATGCTTGACCTTAACGGCTTCAAATCCATCAACGACAATTATTCCCACGAGGAAGGCGACCAGGCGCTCATCGCTTTTGCCGGCATCCTGAATGAGGTCTTCAGTTCCGTAGGAACGGTGATCAGGTTTGCAGGAGACGAGTTCGTCGTACTGATGTACAAGGCGAAGGAATCCGATATCGAACTGTATAAGCAGAAGACGATGGAAGCCGTTGACCGGTACAATGAATCGTCCGGAAAACCGTATAAGCTCTCCGCCGCCGTCGGAGGAAAAGTCTTCGACTTCAGCAAGGAAGACACTCAGAATCTTGTTGTGGTTATCGACACGTTAATGTATAAAGATAAGGATGACTACTACAAGGACCATAAAAAGGAGAGGTGATCTATGTTAGAGGTTTTCGCGGTAATCTCGCTTTGCAGAGTGAACAGGAGAAACGCGCTCGCCAGGGGAAAAAGGCCCGGTGGATTCATTGCGCTTACGATAATCCTGTGGATCGTTTTTGAGTTTATCGGAGCGATCCTTGGAATACTCATCTTCGGCAGAGACAACTCTTATGCTTCCGTATTGTTCGTCGCGCTTCCTTGTGCTGCGTTGGGCGGACTCATTTCGTTCCTTTGCGCCAAGTTCGGACCGCGTGGCGACTATGTCGAGCCGGGCACGATGCCCGCTTACGGCAATAACGGAGCACCCGTTTACACCAATCCGAACGTTGCTCAGGTTCCCGCTTCCCAGCCTGCATATATGTATCAGCCCAATATGCAGCAGCCGATGGCTTCCCAGCCCGCACAGCCTGCATCTCCGTTTGTCCCGGCGCAGCCAGCAGGTGCAGCTGCAACGGGAACCCGTTACTGCAGGCATTGCGGCTCACCAAACAACGGCACCAACAGGTTCTGCGAATACTGCGGACAGAACATCGAATAAACGAAACGGCTGCTTCAAATGAGGCAGCCGTTCTTGTTTCATTCCATATTTCCTTCCAACTTTTGTCAGAAAAAGAGGAGGTAAGATGGAATGATAGTATTATTCACTGCAAATTTCAGTACTGTTTATTTTGCTATTGTTTATTTGCAAGGCTTTTGTTAAAATTCACCTTCTAACTGCAAATAAGCAAGAAGCATAAAAATGACAGACGTAAAGAACGACAGATCTTATATCAGGAAACTCCTTCGGATCGCCATCCCGATGATGGTGCAGAACGGCATTTCCAACTTCGTAAACCTCCTCGACAATCTCATGATCGGGAAGGTCGGTACTAACGCGCTTTCAGGTGTTGCGATCGCAAACCAGCTGATATTTGTTTTCTACCTTGTCATCTTCGGAGCTACAGCCGGTGCGGGAATCTTTACCGCTCAGTACAAGGGCAACAACGATAACGAAGGCATCCGTTACACGTTCCGCTTCAAGATAGTATTCAATACGATACTAGCGGCCGTCTGCGTGGTGATATATGCGATGCTTTCACCTGATCTGATCAACCTTTTCCTTTTGGGAGAGGGCAATCCAGCTGACGCGGCGGAGACGCTTCAGATCGGCATCAGCTACATGCGCATTATCCTCATCAGCCTTATTCCGATCGGAATCACACAGGCTTATGCGGGCACGCTCCGTGACCTCGGATCGACCAAGGTCCCGATGTATGCTTCGGTTTGCGCGATTTTCGTAAACCTTGTCGGCAACTGGATCCTGATCTACGGAAAGTTTGGCCTTCCGGCTCTTGGCGCTGACGGTGCCGCTATAGCTACCGTAATATCGAGATTTGTTGAGCTGACGATCCTGATCGTTTATACGGGTACTCATTCGAAGATGCTCCCATTTATCAAGGGAGCATTCAGAAACTTCAAAGTGCCGTTGAATCTTGCGGCTAAGTTCATCCTCAAGTCGCTGCCCCTGATGTTAAACGAAACGCTCTGGTCGCTTGGAATGACCGTCATCAACCAGAGCTATTCATACAGAAGTCTGGATGCGGTCGCGGCCATGAACATACAGTCGACGATCTGGAACGTTATGGGCGTGTCTTTCCTTGCGATGGGCGAGGCAGTCGGCATCATGATGGGCCACATCTTGGGCTCGGGCGAATTGGAAGGTGCAAGGAAGAAGGCAAACAGCATGCGAATGGTCACCGTTCTTTGCGGTCTCGTCTGCGCGGCTTTGATGGCCGTCGTCTCACCGTTCTTCCCATTGCTTTACAACACTTCCGATAAGATAAGATCCCTTGCTTCGGGCTTTATCCTTATCGCTGCGTGCGCTATGCCTTTCGTAGCATATACGCACGCTTCGTACTTCATCATAAGATCGGGCGGAAACACGCTCATCACTGTGCTTTTCGACAGTATCTACACATGGGCGATAGCCGTCAGCGCGGCATTCTTCATGAGCCGTTATACGAATCTGAGCGTTACATGGATGCTTGCGGTCGTCAACGGACTTGAAGTCATCAAGTGTTCGATCGCGTTCTTCTTCGTAAGATCCGGAAAATGGATAAAAAACCTGGTCCGCGATTAAGGCTATTTCTCGCTAAGGTCCTCGGCGCGAAGCGCCTGCGGAAATCGCTCGAAACGGCTTATATCGCGTTTCGTAAGGTGTTACTCTTTAGGATTGTCAAACAATGTAATAAGAGTGCACTGGGTTAGTCCGTGCGACCAGAAATCCTTGCGGGGCAGGCCTTTGACCTGGGTAAGGATGCATGAGTTCATGGCGCCGTGGCCCACGATGAGGACGTCTTTTCCTTCCTCGTGCAGGGGGACTATCACCTCTTTGAGAAAACTTCCGGTACGCTCATAGAGCTCATCGAGGCTTTCCGCGCCACCCACGGACTCAACGTATTCTTCAGGGTGCTGAAACAAGACGTTTATTGGGCAATCGGGTATCTCAAAACTTTTCGCGAGGCCCTCGTATTCGCCAAAACCCATTTCCGTCAGTCTGTCATCGGTATAGATGGGGACGTTTCTGCCCTTCAGGATTATCTCCGCGGTTTCCCTTGCTCTGATGAGCGGGGAAGAATAACAGACGTCGAAATGGACGTCTGCATATTTCCTTGCAGCGTCTTCGGCCATCTTCCTGCCCTCGTCGCAAAGCGGGACGTCAGTCTTTCCCTGTAGCTTGCGGAGTATGTTCCATTCGGTTTTTCCGTGTCTCAATATGTAGATCATAGCGGTATAAGTTTACTCTTAAACCTGGAATAAAGATACATTTCCCTAATAAGTGTGAAATATCGGTGCATTGTCAGTTATTTGATTTACACCCGGACGATGCCCGTTGTATGCTTTTTGAAAAAGGGGGACAAAGCCATGTTGAAAGTTTTGTTTATCGGTGGAACGGGTCAGATCAGCAGCGCGATCGTGAGAAAGCTCGCAAAAGACAAGGACTATGCCGTCTGGCTCTTGAACCGTGGAAACAACCCGGTTCCCGAGGGAGTCCATCAGATCACCGTTGACGTGAACGATGAAGCTGCGGTTGCCGAAGCCGTAAAGGATTACACTTTTGACACGGTATGTGAGTTCATTGGCTTTGTGCCTGAACAGGTCGAGAGGGATTACAGGCTCTTCAAGGAAAAGACAAGACAGTATATCTATATCAGTTCCGCATCCGCTTACCATAAGCCCGCGGCAAGCTATCTGATCACCGAGGGAACGGCTCTCGCAAATCCTCATTGGCAGTACTCGAGGGACAAGATCGCGTGCGAGGAGTTCCTGATGAAGAAGTACAGGGAAGAGGGTTTCCCCGTAACGATCGTCAGGCCGAGCCATACCTATGACGAGAAACACATCCCCCTTGGGGTCCACGGAAAGAAAGGCTTTTGGCAGGTCATCAAGCGCATGCTGGACAGAAAGCCCGTCATCATTCAGGGCGACGGAACTTCGCTCTGGCATCTGACCTTCAACGAGGATTTCGCGGTCGGATTCACCGCTCTGATCGGAAACCGCCACGCAATCGGAGAGGCTTTCCAGATCACGGGAGACGAGGTGCTTACCTGGAACCAGATATATCAGACCATTGCGGACGCTCTCGGAGTGGAACTCAAGCCTTACTATGTTTCTTCCTCTTATCTGTCTGCCGTGGGCGACAAATACGGCTATGACTTTGAGGGAAGCCTCACGGGCGACAAGTCAGTGTCGGTCGTTTTCGACAATAGCAAGCTTAAGCGCCTTGCACCAGACATGAAGACGACGGTTCCCTTCCACAAAGGCGTCAGGATCGCGCTCAAATACGTTCTTGACCATCCCGAGTGCCGCGTGGAGGACCCTGAATTCGACCGCTGGTGCGACCGCGTGATAGAAGCCCTTGAAAATGCCAAGGAGGGCATCTGACCCCGCCGAAACGTATTGACAAGTGTTGCCGGCAGGCGGTATAGTTGTTTTGTTAAACCGAATGACCCGGAAGTAGTACCCGGAGCACGCTGATAAACGAGAGAGCCGCAGATGGTGGGATTGCGGATTTGAAGCGCCGGAGAATGGATCCGAAGACGGGCGGGCAGGAAATGGCCCGACGGGAGCTCCCCCGTTATCCGCAGAGCACGTTTGTTGGAACGTGAACCAGAGTGGACTGCCAAACTCATAGAATCCGGCAGTCAAAACAGGTGGTACCGCAGTATATTCTGTCCTGTGTCAATTGACACGGGACTTTTTTATTGCGACGGAAAGCAAATAACGAACACCATGCTTTCCGGTAGGCCAACATCTTGCCGCCAAGATGAAAGGAGCCGACTATGGCAGACAAAGCAAAGAGAATTTTTCTGACGGAAGATGAGATGCCGAAGCAGTGGTACAACGTCCGTGCGGACATGAAGATCAAGCCCGCACCGTTGATCCATCCCGGTACGCACGAGCCCCTCACCGTAGAGCAGATGTCACCCATCTTCTGCGAAGAGCTCTGCAAGCAGGAATTGGACAACGACACAAGATACATCGACATTCCTGAAGAGGTCCTCGAGTTCTACAAGATCTTCAGACCTTCACCGTTGATCCGTGCTTACCAGCTCGAGAAGGAGCTCGGAACGCCCGCTCACATCTACTACAAGTTCGAGGGCAACAACACTTC
>JAFZVF010000035.1 GCA_017617935.1 Clostridiales bacterium
AGACGACGTTCAGGAAGGTGTTGCTATTCTCTGGAAGGAGAACGTTGACGTTACCATCACAGGTAACTCCACCAACCCGACAAGATACCAGCACCCTGATGCAGGTACATACAAGAAGGAGCGCCTCGAGGCAGGCAAGAAGTACTTCTCCGTCGCATCCGGCGGTGGTACGGGCCGTACGCTTCACCCTGACAACATGGCTGCAGGTCCCGCTTCTTACGGTATGACCGACACCATGGGCCGTATGCACTCTGACGCTCAGTTCGCAGGTTCTTCTTCCGTTCCTGCTCACGTTGAGATGATGGGTCTCATCGGCGCCGGCAACAACCCGATGGTCGGTATGACCGTTTCCACGGCTGTTTCCGTTGAGGAAGCTGCTAAGGCAGGCAAGTTCTGATCTTAAACTGAAGAATAAATCATTAGGGCGGTGCAAAGGTTTGCACCGCCTTTTTGTTTTGCGCGCGCGAATTTGTTAAAATATCTAATACTATTTGTCTCGGAGGAAAGGACGAATGAAGAATAAAGCTGCTTTGACCGCAGTCACTTCCATATTGTGCGCCTCGCTTTTGGCGGGATGCAGTTACTTCCCTGCGATCAAGCTCCCTGAAGGCGAAACGACCATGACTCTTGTTTCAACTTCTTCCAAGCCTTCTGAAAGCGAGACCGTTACCCAGACCGAGACTGCGGCGACTGAAGCCAAAAATCCCGTAGAAGAAGCCGATAAGGCGTTTGCCGATTTTCTCGAAGGAAAGGTCTCGCTATCGACTTCGGGATGCTTTGATAAAGACACGGGCAGGAAATATCTTGAGCTTGGGTTTGGCGACTACACGTTTGAAGAGTTGAAGAGGGCGCTCAGATTTGATGAAGTGTCCGGCTCAATGGCAAGATACGCCCTCGTTCATTGCGGTGATGACGGTATACGCGAGATGGCGTTGTGTTTTGCCAGGATCGACGGTGGAGCGCGTTCAGTTCTCTGCCTTATCGGATGTGAAAACGGCAAACTGGTCATGAACGGGTTCCTCGAGCAGCAGAGGGCGGACGAGTACAGGCTTTACGACAGCGGGTACCTAAAGGCGGACGTAGTTACTTCCGAGGGCGTCAACCGGTCGGTCCTTATAAGGATAGAAAACGGCGGCAAGTGCAGTGAAGTGTTTACTTACAACGAATACAGGGGGGCGGTCGCCAAGGCGATAATCAAGCACCTTTCAAAGTCCGAGGAAGAAACGGGCGAAGGGTTTGAGGGGCTTCCGAAGGAATTCCTGATCCGCGAGTACATATCTGACGGCAAGGTCATGATAAACGTCGGTGATTATTCCAGATATGAATCGGAAAAGAAGCTCGAGCAGGAGTTTGTCGACAAGATCAAGTCCCTGGGAGCTGAAGAGGTCCCGTTTGAGCACATGATGAACATTGCCTCGGCAAAAGAATACCTCACGAAAGAGACGAAGTGGACGACCATAAAGAGCGAGGATGAGACGACGGCTTCGGCCGGCGTAGCCGAAGTTGCCGGAAAGTTTTCCATTTCAGTCTATCCCGATCCGTCAAAGTCCGAGTACACGGGCCTTGGGAACGTGGTAACCGTCCTTTGCAGCGGCAACGGAACGGACATGAGGTTTGTCTGTGATTCTGACGACGTTACGGTCATCCTTGAAAAGGGCTTCTGGGACATGAATGCGGATTCGTTCGTCAAGGAGTCCGAGCTTTTCAACATCCAAACGAAGGCTGGAACCGTCTATCAGTTCAATTGCGTTCCGCAGGACGTCTTCCCCTACTACAGGCTTCGCGCGGCAAAGGGAAACTACAGTGCGGAGTGGCTGGTCCTCAAAAGCAAGGACAACGGCGTTACCGAGATCAAATCTTCAATGAAGGGAACGGCCTGACGGATGACTGACGAAAACAAGGCATTGACTGTTGATCAGGAACTCCTGGTGGAAGTCAGGCGTTTCGTCGAATCTCGTCTGATTCTGAAAGACGAGGCTCTCGAAGCCCCGGCGATGATGAAGAGCAGTGCCCTTATGGGTGGACTTTCACTTGCCAAAACAGGCAGTGCGTTCCGTAAGGCTGAAGCATCGGCCGAAGTTTGTTTCGATGCTGAAAAGGGCGGCATCGACGAATTCATCGACAGCAGGATCGATGAGAGCTTTACCCAGATGCTGCTTAGAAAGATCGACGAGCGCGGAATCACCGACGTCGAATGCTACAAGAGGGCAAACGTTGACAGGAAGCTCTTTTCCAAGATTAGGAGCGACGTAAACTATCACCCGAAGAAAAAGACGGTCTTGGCTTTCGCCCTTGCCCTGAAGATGGATCTTGAGGAAACAAAGGCCCTGCTCATGAAGGCGGGTTACGCCCTGTCTGACGGAAGCAGGGGAGACCTCGTGTTTACGTACTTCATAATCAACAAGAGGTATGACGTACGGGAAATAAACGGAGTGCTTTTCGCGATGGACGAAGAGCTTATCGGAGGCTGACGGTTTAATGGGAACGGATAAGAAGAAGGCGGTGTTAAGCCCGGAAGACGGCGCAAGCGAGAACATAGTCTCAATGACCAGGGAAGAGGCACTGGAATACCTGGGACTTCCAAAGGATGCGGATCAGACGGCCATCGAAAACCGCTTTTGGCAGCTTTCCAAGAAATACAGGGGCATGAGAGGCGACGACGCCGAACAGAAGTTCAACGATCTGTCGGCAGCCTACGACATAGCGACGGGAAGCCGCGACCAGCGCGAGAAGGCCGCTGAGGAGCGTGCCCTTGAGAAGCAGTTCATGGGAAAGACCAAGTCCGAATGGAAGAATTATGCTTCTTACACCTGGAAGTATTACATTGCGGGAGTCGTCGTCATCGTCGTCACGGCTTTCCTCATCTACAACTTCTTCTTCAAACCGCGCGAGGACTGCGGGATCATATCGATAGGCAATTTCGAGCACAGCGAGGAATACTATGACGGCATCGTGAAGAGCCTGGGATTCAAGCACCCGAGCCTTCTAACCTACTGCTACGTCGCCGTGAATGAAGAGGGACAGGAAGCGGACCTCTTTACGAATCAGGCCGCCGTGGCCTCCCTCTATTCGGGTACAAACGTCTTGGTGACGGACAGTTCCGCTTCGCCTTATTTCTTTGAGTATCTGTCAGACTGCACCTCTCTTTATGAAACTCTTAAGAAGACGCTCCCCCAAGAGAAGCTTGAAAAGATCACGCCCGTTTACATGAGCGAGAGGGAATACAAGAAGCTGATAACGGAATTCAGGCGCAGCAAGGGTTACGACCTTTCCGACACGCCCGTAGATTATTCTGAATATTCCGATGCGAAGATAATGACGGGGCTTCTGATCGAAGACGAGGCTATGGTCAAGAAGCTGGGCTATACGAATTATTGGAAAAACAAACCCGCCTCCGTGGTCCTCGGGATCAACGTGATGAGCCGCGACCAGGACGCGTCGGCGGCGATTATAACGGCTTTGCTTGAAAGCCTGTGATAGAATGTCCGTATGATCAATCTCAAGAATTACAGGTTAGAGGACAAGCTGGTCGGAGCGCTTAACAATCTGACGCTCAACAGGAAGCTTCTGCTTTTGTATTTCTTCTGCGTGCTTTTCCCGCTCCTTCTGACGGACGGCTTCATCCTGAGCATGATCGTCTCCAACGAGAGAAAACAGTTCAATGAAGACATGAGAAACGTCGCTACCAACGTATCCGCGGACTTCATCTCATCCGTAAAGGCGGCGTCTGACGTTTCGAACAACCTCTACGTCAATTCGGCGGTCTATGACTTTCTTGACACGCCGTTCAAGGACAATGCGGATTTTTACACGCAGTACTATGACTTCATCAACAAGAACGGCTACTCTTCGCTCAATCTCCCGAACATGTCCAGGATCGTCTTCGTATCGGACAACAACACCATAATATCGGGCGGTAACGTTTATTCGATCGAGTCCGTAATGGATACCAACTGGTATAAGGAATTCATGTCGCACGATCTGAAGACGCAGCTGGTCTTCTATTTCATGGGAGACGATGAAGGTGGAGCCATTCAGACCAAGACTAAGCAGTTAAAGCTCGTCAGGTGGCTCGATTACCAGAAAAACCCCTACGTTAAGAAAATGCTGGTCATCAATCTTGACTATCCTCTGATCATGACGAACTTTTCGTCGAAAAAATACGGCATGCTCGCCTATATATGTGAAGGGGACAAGATAGTAATTTCCACGGATGGTAAGACGAACATCTACAGCCCGTATTCCTCGATCAATGACGCCGACCGGAAGAGGGCGGGTTATACCACGGAATTTGATTATCTCGGAAAGAACTATACGATCCTGGTATTCCCGGAAAGCAGCAACGTCGTTTCGAGCGCTCTTAAGAACCATTATCTTCTCGTCATCCTGCTCCTTACGCTCAACGTTCTTTTCCCGTTGCTTCTCGTTAGGCTCATCAACAAGTCCTTTACCAACAGGCTCTGGCAGCTCGACAAGGTTTTCGAGAAGGGCAATGAGAACGTAGGACTCGTGCCGGTCAGCCACATCGAAGGCACGGATGAGATAGCCCATCTCATGCATGGTTACAATGACCTTGTTACGAGGAACAGACAGCTCATCAAGACGATCTACGAGGACAAGCTCGTCTATCAGGAGACGGAGATCGAGAAGCAGCAGGCTGAACTTCTCGCGATGCGCATGCAGATCAATCCGCATTTCATGTTCAATTGCCTTGAGAACGTCAGGATGCACAGCGTCATCAAAGGCGAAACGGAGACTGCCGCCATGATCGAGCGTCTTGCCGCCCTCGAGCGCGATGTCGTCGAGTGGAACCAGGACGTCATCCCGCTTTCCAAGGAAATGGGATTCATCAAGAATTACCTGAAGCTCCAGCAGTACAGGTATGGCGACAGGTTCTCGTTCTCGATACACGTTTCTGATGACGTCAGTGACGCCTCCATACCGAAGCTGACTTTGGCGACGTTCGTTGAGAACGCGTGCGTTCACGGCGCTGAGAAGAAGACCAGGGACGTCGTCATCATGATCACCGCACATTCCGCCGGTGACAGGCTGATCCTTGAAGTCGAGGATACCGGTGCCGGCATGGATACCGCAAGTGCGGAACGTTTGCAGAAGAGAATGAACGAATGCACGTTCGCAGACCTCAAGAAGAACAAGCACATAGGCATTCTGAATGCCTGCTTAAGGACCAAGCTCATCGCGGGTGATGACGTTGACTTCATCTTCGAGAGTGAGGAAAAGATTGGTACTTACATAAAGATCACGATGCCCCTGAAGCATTTTGACGCTCAGCAGAGTGAAGGAGGAGACGAGTAATGGCAAGAGTACAGGTACTTCTGGCGGATGACGAGCCTTTTATCCTCAAGGGACTCCAGATGCTCATTGACTGGGAGCTCTACGGCTGCGAGATCGCCGGGACGGCTTCGAACGGCCTTGAGGCATACAACGTTATCAAGAGCAAGAAGATCGATCTTGCCATCGTTGACATCAGGATGCCGGAACTGACGGGACTTGAACTCATCAGCAGGGTGAAGGAAGAGGGCGGAATAGATACCGACTTCGTCATTTTGAGCGGCTTCTCGGATTTTGAATACGCACAGACCGCATTGAGGCTCGGGGTGGTGGATTACCTCCTCAAACCCGTAAGTCAGAAACAGCTCGTAAACCTTCTCAGGAAGATCGGCGTCAAAAAGGATGCGGACAACGTCATGCAGGAACATGCCGAAAAACTCAGGAGGGCGTGCCTCGTTCAGTACCTGGTCGCGATACTCGGAGGCAAGTCCAATCAGCACCAGGTAGACTACGTTTGCGAAAACCTTGCGACGGCGGGAAATCTGAATTTCGTACACGTCACTTTGGACAACGTGTCCAGCCTTGAGGAAATGACTGACGAGGAAGTCAGCGAGATCAAGAAGAAGGTCGTGGAAAACTGCCGCGAATTCCTGGGTAAATATGGTGACCATCTGCTTCCCGAAGCCGAAGGATTTGAGGAGGATTTCGAGATAGCGTTCCTTTACTGCGGCGAAATGGCAAAAGACGCCGGCAAGACGGACCGCGAATATTTGGAAGAACTCAGGAAGGCTGCGATGAGGAACATCCCGATCGAGGTGGTCCTGCTTGTCGGAAAGACGGTGCCGGAGCCCGGAAAGCTTGCCGCTTCATATAACGGCGCCTGCGAACTCCGCTATTTCAGGAGCTTCCAGAAGGGGAGCAGCGTCTATTTTTATGAGGACGACATGGCCGTGCCTCACTCCCAGGCCAAGGAAATGATCCACAAGGATGCCGCCGATGACCTGGTAAATGCTGTGATAAAGCACGATCACGACGAGATATCCGCCTGCGTTGACAAGCTTTTCGAGAACATGGAGAGCTCCAGGTTCAACAGGTTCCTCAATCTCAACATCAATTACTTCCTTTTCAGGATGATCCACCTTGCAGTTGAAATAGATGAAACTGTAGAACAGGATAATATTCTTCTATATATAAGTGACGACGTTTTCGTTCCCGGAAAGAATTTCAAGGAGCATTTCAGAAACTTCGCTTTGGAGTATTCTGATTATCTTTCGCAGCTCAAGAAGGATTCCGGTCACAGGGGCCTTAAGGAAGTCGAAAGATACATCCAGGAGCACTATGCCGAGAACCTGACCTTGAGGGATCTTGGCAAGATGTATTTCATCAACAGCTCGTATCTGGGTCAGCTCTTTCATAAGAAATACGGTATATCTTTTAAGGACTATCTTAACAACTGCAGGATAACCGCCGCGGCCGAAATGCTTCTCAAGACGGATCGCAAGGTGGCCGACATAGCGGCTGACGTAGGATACAAGGACATAGATTACTTCGTATCAAAATTTATTGAGATAAACGGCTGTACCCCGACAAAATACAGACGCAACGTCTGACTGTGCAACTTTCTATATTTTGGGGGGTAACCGACTTGAATTTGTCGGAGTTTCACCAAATTCCTTCTCTGTATAATTTCTACAACGGACAAAATACAGAAAGGAAGGTCCAATTATGAAGAAGACAAAAATCGCAGCAATCGCTCTGGCATCTGTAATGTCAGTGTCTGCCATGGCAGGCTGCACAAAGACACCGGCAGCTACAACAACAGCTGGTACAGGTTCTGGTGGAGAGACCACTGCTGCTCCTGCACAGGTCAAGGAGTTCAGCGCTTTCTTCGCAGTTCCTGCTACAACCGAGATCAACAAGGATAATGACATCCAGAAGATCATTACCGAGAAGATCGGTGCAAAGTGCAACGAAACATGGCTCGCTGGTCAGCAGGCATCTGAAGCTGTCGGCGTATTCATCGCTTCCGGTGAGTATCCCGACTTCATCAACGGCGGCGACGCTATGAAGGCTCTCTATGAGGCTGGCGCGCTTATTGCTTGGGACGATTACATCGACAAGTATCCGAACATCAAGGAGTTCTTCTCTGATTATGAGTGGAGCCAGTTCAGACAGTCTGATGGAAAGATCTATTGGATGAATCCGTTCGAGAACATCTACGGCGCAGACAAGACCACCACACAGAACGGTGAGGCTTTCTGGATCCAGGCAAGAGTTCTTGAGTGGGCTAAGTATCCTAAGATCGAGACACTCGACGAGTACTTCAAGGTTCTCGAAGA
>JAFZVF010000036.1 GCA_017617935.1 Clostridiales bacterium
CAGCCGCTCAAAAGAACGCCCAGGACAAGAGCCGGAACGATAAGAGACTTTATTAAGCTGGAACGGTTTTTAAGAGCCACTTTTTACACCTGCTATCCCATTTGCAAACACGTGCAATTATATACCAACGCAGAAGATATTACAGTAAGGGCTCTTAGGCAGACGTGCGGAAGATTGCGGTTTATCCGACAGTCTTGCCTGTGGGCTTGTTGAAGAAGATCTTATTGGAAGCGAATCCCAGGACTACGTCACCGTTCCTGACGAACGAGAAAGTCGAGAAGCTCTTCTCCGCATCGTTATTGACGGCAAGCTTATCGAAGGTGACCGCTTCGCCTGTCCTTGCAAGATATTCGATTGCTTCGTTGGTCGCTTCTCCGGGCAGCGTGAAGTCGAGCCTGTCACTTAATCCCGCGCTTAAGAGCCAGGGCTGGACGGATAACGACAGAGGAGCAGGCGAACCCGGGAAGATCGAGTGGCGCTTGATGGTGAACTTAAGCTTGCCGCTCTTGAGCTTTTTGACATTAGCCGTGTAGAAAGCAGGGAACGGAGGGCCCGTGAAGTCGTCAAAGACATCGGTGACATCGCTGTCGCCCAAAAGCTGCCAGCCGGTGTTGATCTTAACGCGGTCCTTGTTCGTGAACTCGTTTATGGTCTTGTCGATCTCGGGCTGAATGCTCTTGGAAAGATCAAGATCGGAATAGAGCTTATTTTCCTGATAACGCACAAAGGCTGAGTATGTGGCTTCCAGAAGAAGCTTTAATCTCTTGACCTTCTGGTCGGGGAAGATCTTGAGGGCCTTTGCGATCCTGACGGCGCTCTCGGGAAGGTTTGAATTGTATTCGCCGCTCTCGAATCTTATCCTCGCGTCGTGATAGATCTGAAGGTAGATATTGTAAGCGAGGATCGGGTCAGGATTGCCGGCGTCGCCCATAAGGAGCATGTCGGCGAACTTGAGCTTGGCTTCGGGAACGCCGTAATTTGAAGCGATGGCAAAGTAAGAGAAAGCCTTGTCAAAGTCAGGCCTGCCCGTGAGTTTGCCGTCGTAGTAGATGAATCCCAGCGCATTGGCAGCGTAGCCGAATCCGAACTCCTTAAGAAGGATCGTGAAGAGCCTTACTGCTTCCCTGTAATCGCAGGAATATGCCGAATTACCGCCGCTGCAGGCGAATGCTTTTATCTTGACCGCTTCGAAAACATGCTGGTCACAAAGCGTATCAGTGAACTGGATGAAGCGGTTGATGATGTCCTCGGGCGCGTCAGAAAGAAGGAGGCTGTTGTCCCAGTGATTGAGGAAAACGAGCATCTGGTCTTTGGTATATGTGCGCTCTTCAGGAGGGAGCTCTTTATTCTCCTCGTAATTCTCGATGAGATTAAGAAGCCCCGGGATATCGAGAGCGTCAGAAGCTGAGCCCTTCGGGAAGTTATCGGTGCCTACGGAAGTATCTGCTATCTTGGCGATCTTTATGAGGATGGTGACGATCATGTCCTCATCAGTCTCGGGAAGAGGCGGGAGGGGCAGATCGCAGATATTGTCGGGATCAGGTCCCAAAAGCTCATCCAGGCAGAGATCTTCATAGAAATATGTGGTGACGGGGCACCACCAGTCAAAAGCGAAGTCATCGAAAGAGAGTTTTTCTTCCTCGAAATGATTAAGCGCAGTCTTAAGGTCCGATAACATCATCGGATAATCATTCTCACACTGGACGTCAAAGCCCGAATCCGGATAGGCATCCAGATCACTGCCTCCGACTATCTCGATCCAGCCGATATCGTATCTGCATAGATCGATCAGCTTGTCCTGTGTCATAAAGATGTAGGGTTTACGCTTAGCCATGTCACTATTATAAACGCGTCAATTCCGCTATTAAAGACTTGACAACCCCGATAATGGGACAGATATCGGGGTTGGTCATTGATGTTTTAAGTTGTCCTTTTATCGGTATTACTCTACCGTAACGCTTTTCGCGAGATTCCTCGGCTTATCGACGTCGAGACCTCTTGCGCAGGATACGTAGTAGCCCAGAAGCTGGAGCGGTACGACTGCGAGAGATGCAGCGAAAAGCTCGTTGATCTTCGGAACATAGACTACGAAATCCGCAGAATCTTCAATTGCATAGTTTCCGAAGGATGTGAGAGCCATGAGGTAAGCGCCTCTGGCCTTAGTCTCAACGAGGTTTGAAAGTGTCTTCTCATAAAGGCCGCTCTGTGTGAGAACGCCGATTACGAATGTGCCCTCCTCGATGAGGCTGATCGTGCCGTGCTTGAGTTCGCCTGCAGCGTAAGCTTCGCTGTGGATGTAGGAGATCTCCTTCATCTTGAGGCTTCCTTCCATTGTGATCGCGTAGTCGATGCCGCGGCCGATGAAGAAGATGTCCTTCTGTGCTGCGAGCTTTGCGGCAAACCACTGGAGACGCTCTTTGTCCTCGAGGACCTTATTGATCTTGCCGGGGATCGTCATTACTTCTGCTGCAAGCTCTTTTGCCTGATCTTCAGTGATGGCGCCTTTTGCGAGGGCGAGCTTGATGGCGAGAACATAGCATATTGCGAGCTGTGCAGAGTATGCCTTGGTCGTAGCGACTGAGATCTCGGGGCCTGCGAGAGTGTAGAGGACATAGTCTGCTTCACGCGCGATGGATGAGCCGACTACGTTGACGATGGCAAGTGTCTTGATGCCGTCAGCCTTTGCGCCTCTTAATGCTGCCAAAGAATCTGCGGTCTCGCCGGACTGGCTGATGATGATGCACAGGGCGTTCTTGCTGAGGGGCATCTTTCTGTATCTGAATTCGGAAGCGAGCTCGCATCTTACGGGAACGCCCGCGAGCTGCTCTACGATGTACTGTGTGCAGCAGCCTACGTGATAAGCGGAACCGCATGCGACGATGTAGATCTGCTCAAAGCTCTTGAGATCCTCATCCGTGAGGTTCGTAGCTGAGAGGTCGATCCTGTAGGAGTCGCCGTCGGGAACGATAACAGAGTTTAATGTATCCTGGACTGCCTTGGGCTGCTCGTGGATCTCCTTCATCATGAAGTGCTCGAAGCCGCCCTTTTCAGCTGATTCTGCGTCCCAGTCGATCTCTGTGGGAGTCTTCTCGATGGTGTCGCCGTCGAGGTTGTAGAATGTGACGCTGCCTGCTTCGAGGCATGCCATCTCGAGATCGTTGATGTAGTAGACGGATCTGGTGTACTTGAGGATAGCGGGGATATCGGATGCGAGGTAGGAAGCGTCCTTGTCGCAGCCGATGATCATGGGAGAATCCTTGCGTGCTACGAAGATCTTGCCCGGGTGATCCTTGAACATTACCGCGAGAGCGTAAGAGCCTCTTACACGGACCATTGTCTTTGCGAGCGCTTCGATCGGGTCGTGTGTGTACTTCTTGTAGTAGTAGTCGATAGTCTTGATGGCGACTTCGGTATCTGTCTCGGAATAGAACTTGTAGCCCTTGCGGATCATCTTGTCGCGGAGTTCCTGGTAGTTCTCGATGATGCCGTTGTGTACGCCTACGACGTTGTAGTCATCAACGATGTGGGGGTGTGCGTTGTTTTCCGTGGGTTCGCCGTGGGTAGCCCATCTTGTGTGGCCGATGCCGCATGTGCCCTTGAGCGCTGCTCCGCCGTCGGTCTTCTCTGCAAGGACTTTAAGTCTGCCCTTTGCCTTTACAACTACCGGATTGGCTTCACCGTCTCTTATTGCGAGACCTGCCGAGTCGTAACCTCTGTATTCGAGTTTGGCAAGACCGTCCAGGAGGATGGGTGCTGCCTTTTTCTTACCTGTGTAACCGACTATTCCGCACATATGAATGGTTCTCCATACTAAAATTTAATTGAAATATTTTAGCACATATGGAAAACCGCGAATGAAACCTTTTGGGTATGACTATCATTCACAAAGACTATGGGTAAAAATTTTCGTCATATGTCGAAAATAACTATTGAGAATTACCGCCGAACCATTTATAGTATTTACGCTTATAGGGAAAACCTATGGTTAGATCGGGGGAAGAGCATATGCTCGAATTACAAAACATCAGCTTTCATGCTGACGATAAGGACATCCTTAAGGACATAAACCTTAAGATCGATGACAAATTCGTCGCTATTACGGGACCTAACGGAAGCGGTAAATCCACGCTTTTGAAGGTCATCATGGGCATCATCACGCCCACATCAGGCAAGATCATCTTTGACGGTCAGGACATCACAGACCTGCCGGTCAACGAGAGGGCCAATCTCGGCATGAGCTTTGCCTTCCAGCAGCCCGTAAGATTCAAGGGACTTCAGGTCATAGACCTCTTAAAGATCGCGGCAGGCCCCGAAGGAAGCGCCGGCAAGATCCGCGCTTACCTCAAAGCTGTCGGACTCTGCCCTATGGATTACCTGAACAGAGAGATCAATGACACGCTCTCCGGCGGTGAGATGAAGCGTATCGAGATCGCGATGGCTGCCGCAAGAGGCGGCAAGATGAGCCTTTTCGACGAGCCTGAAGCAGGCATCGACCTCTGGAGCTTCCAGAGCCTCATCGAGGTCTTCGAGAACCTCCGAAATGTAACCAACGGCAACATCCTGATCATAAGCCACCAGGAAAGGATCCTGGAGATCGCAGATAAGATCATTTACCTCAAGGAAGGCATGGTCGACAGATATGACGATTCCGCCAAGATCATGGACGAACTTAATATGAGACGCAGAGGCGGCTGTGACTGCGCTCACGGACAGGGAGGGGTGACTTGCAATGGATGAGTTAGAGAAGAGAATGCTCAAAGAAGTTGCCGAGCTGGACAGCCTTCCCGTAGGCGCGTTCAACATCCGCAGCAACGGTGCGAGCGAGGCGCGCAATTCTACTGCGAACATCCAGATCGAATCCAGGGAATCGGGCGACGGCATCAACGTCTACTTCAAGGACGGCACCAAGAACGAGTCCTGCCACATCCCGGTAATCATCTCCAAATCAGGCCACAAAGAGTGTGTTTATAACGATTTCTTCGTAGGTGAAGACTGTGACGTAGTCATCGTTGCAGGCTGCGGCATCAGCAACTGCGGCGGCCACGACAGCCAGCACGACGGCATCCACACTTTCCACATCGGAAAGAATTCCAAGGTAAAGTACATCGAGAAGCACTATGGCGAGGGCACCGGCACGGGCAAGAGATTCATGAATCCCACCACCGTTGTCTATCTCGAAGAAGGCTCCACGATGGATATGGATACCTCGCAGATCGCAGGAATTAACGATACTTACAGGATCACAAAGGCTGAGATCGGTCCTGATGCGACACTCATCATGCACGACAAGATCCTCACGAACTTTGACCAGACCGCCAAGGCCGAGATAACCGTAGATCTCAACGGCGACGGCTCAGTCTGCGACATTGTAAGCCGTGGTGTTGCCAAGGGCGAGTCCGAGCAGGACGTCATCATCGACATCTCCGGAAATGCTGCGTGCAAAGGTCATGCAGAATGCGACTCCATCATCATGGACAAGGGCGTTATCGTTGCCACACCTAAGCTCAAGGCCACATGCGTTGACGCATCCCTGATCCACGAGGCTGCCATCGGCAAGATTGCCGGCGAGCAGATCACAAAGCTCATGACTCTGGGCTTAAGCGAGCAGGAAGCCGAGCAGAAGATCATCGAGGGATTCCTCAAGTAAGATAGATTATTGCTTTTTGCGGGCCGTCCCGGGCGGGGCGGCCTTTTTTGTTGTTTTGGGGAGGCTTCCGGGTTGCTTCGCGGGCCGGAGGAGGACCTTTTTCGCGCCATTCGAAAATGCGAAAACCCGGATTGCGTAAAACGTGCCTAAAACAGGCCTTATCACGCACGGATCTGCGCATTTTTCGCCAAACTAGCGTAAAAACGTGCCTAAAACTGCCCGAATCACGCACGGATTTACGCACGGCAAATTCCATTCCTGATTCCTTCACAAAAAGCCGCGTTTCCGTGAAGGATTTCAGCAAATACTCGAGGTTTTGCAAATTTTCTTCACGGAATGACCCGTTTTCGTGAAGCTTCCGTGAATGGTCCACGCGCCGGCATCCCGGAATCCATCCGCCCACACCCCCAAAATGAACGTTTTCCCACAAAAAGAGAACACGATATGCCTTTAAAATAAACAATAAGGCAAAAAACGTGATAAAATAACTTTAACAATTTCTCCGGAGGCGCAGTTATATGGGACTTAATTTCCGCA
>JAFZVF010000037.1 GCA_017617935.1 Clostridiales bacterium
CGAAGAAGACTGGGCATGCGAAGCCAGAAGATACTACATCGGCATCGTCGGAAAGTACGGCGCACAGGTTCAGTCAGTCCTCAAGAAGGCTGCAAATCTTGATATCCAGATAATCTGCCCTCTGCACGGACCTGTCCTTACGGAAAATCTCGGCTATTACATCGGTCTTTACCAGACCTGGTCAACATACCAGCAGGAGACCGAAGGCATCGTGATAGCCTATTCTTCTGTTTACGGCAATACTAAGTTTGCAGTAGAAAAGCTCGCTGAGATGCTCAGAAATAAAGGCTGTCCCAAGGTCGTAGTAAATGACCTCGCCCGCTGTGACATGGCTGAGGCCGTTGAGGACGCTTTCCGCTACGGCAAGATAATCCTCGCGACCACAACATATAATGCCGAGATCTTCCCGTTCATGCGCGAGTTTATCCATCATCTGACAGAGCGTAATTTCGCGAACCACAAGATCGGCTTGATCGAGAACGGTTCCTGGGCACCGATGGCTGCCAAGATCATGAAAGGCATGCTCGAAAACTGCAAGAACTGCACATTTACCGATAATACGGTCCACATCAAGTCTGCCTTGAACGATGAGAGCTTAGCTCAGCTCGAAGCAATGGCAGATGAGTTCTGCGGCGAGTATCAGGCAAGAAAGTCTGACACGGCCGACAAGAATGACATGAGGGCTTTGTTCAACATCGGTTACGGTCTTTACGTCGTCACCTCAAACGACGGCAAAAAGGACAACGGCCTTATCGTCAATACTGTTACCCAGGTCACAAACACGCCGAACAGGATTGCCGTAACTATCAACAAGGAGAACTATTCGCATCACGTCATTAAGCAGACCGGCAGAATGAATGTTAACTGCCTTTCCACAGACGCACCGTTCTCTATTTTCCAGCGCTTCGGCTTCCATACCGGAAGAACGGTGGACAAGTTTGAGGGCATCGAAGAGATGAGATCCGATAACGGCCTCCGTTTCCTCCCTCAGTACATCAACGCATTCTTCTCGCTCAAGGTCGAAGACTACGTCGATCTCGACACACACGGCATGTTTATCTGCTCCATAGTCGAATCCCGCGTGATCACCAATAAGGCGACCATGACATACACCTATTATCAGGACAACGTTAAGCCGAAGCCTGAGACAGAAGGCAAGAAGGGCTACGTCTGCAAGGTATGCGGCTATGTATACGAAGGCGATGAACTGCCCGATGACTTCGTCTGCCCGCTCTGCAAGCACGGCGCGGCTGATTTCGAACCGATCGAATAAACTTCTGAATCAATAAAAAAGAAACCTGCATACGGATCGTGTGCAGGTTTTTTATTGCTTGAAAACTTACGCTTCGGCTTCTTCCAGTACATTCTTTTTCCGTTTCTCAACGACGGATTTGCCGTACCATTTTTTCTTGTACCAGTAGTACATGACGATAAGGCCTCTGATGCATTCGTCCGTTGCTGTTCCGACAAAGATACCTGCAACGCCCATGCCGGCGAGAACGCCTACGAGATAGCCCGTCGTAAGGCCCAGGCCCCAGTTGCATAAAAGACCCATGAGGAGCGGGAATATGTATGCTCCGGCGGCTTTGAGGCTGCATACGAATGTCATGTTGAGGCAGCGTCCGATCTCGACGAAGATGTCTGCGATCATGATCATCTGTCCAAGCGCGA
>JAFZVF010000038.1 GCA_017617935.1 Clostridiales bacterium
AACCTGTGGTAATATACACGGGCAAAAGTCAAACGGCCCCATGGTCAAGTGGTTAAGACGGCGCCCTCTCACGGCGCAATCAGCGGTTCGAATCCGCTTGGGGTCACCAATATAAGGAGTGCTTAAGGCACTCCTTTTTTCATGCCTTTTGGAAAGCTGGCTCTAATTCAACCCATATTTCAGCCTAAATGCCGCCCGTAAACTTTCGCGTAAACTTTTTCCGCAAAAATGTTTACGGAAATCTTTACTTTTCCAAAAAGTAAACTTCGGCGTAAACAATTTCGCCTGAAATGTTTACTAAAATGTTTACTCGCCCTTTTGCCTACGCTCCGGTGCAGATAATAGCGAGTTATAGATGATACTGTTCAGCATTGGCATGATCTCGTCTACGCTGAAAGCCATATTGTCATTGCCATAAGTGAAAAACAGATCGTGCCCTGGCAGAAGGCCTGCGTTCAGGTAATTAGTTATCTTGATTTTGTTGTCGCGCAGATAATCGCTGCTGTTTAGCATTCCCAAATGCTCATGAAACTTACAACTGTTGATCTCTTGAATCAGCATAACGAAATCTGGGAAATACGGTTTTTGCATACCATCCAAATAAATCTCAGGTTCATACTTGAACGGAATGCCGTTTTCAGCATAGAACCGTGCAATTTCCGCTTCGGCCTGTGATCTGTACAGAATCCCGTTATATGGAACCTTCTTGAACTCCCGGTGATAAGGATTGGCATCGTTCTTCAGGCTGTCAAAAAACTGCTTGTCCATAAGAACGGACAATAAAGGGTTATTCGGATTGAGCATGCGCGGAACACTTCGCGGAACTATGTTTTGGGGAACGATGCCGACAAATGATGCTTCCCATTCCGCCTCGTAACGGTGTAGAAGCGACTCGAGATCTTCTTTCTTGGCAGCGGCTTCACAAAAGCGTTTGCCATTTGAACTGTTCAGAGCATAATTGTGACTGCCGACAAGACAACGCTTCTCGATCTTTCCATACCGTTTTCTGTCCGCGATACGAATTTTCGGTAAGCCGGATAGTTTTGCCCGCAAGTAGTTGATCTTAAGGGCAAGGTATTCTCTTGGAATGTATCTCGTATAAATCTCCATGCACTATTATGTGCACAGAATCAACAGATTATTACCGACAAAAACCGACAAAGCTGAAGCTGCTATTAGAACTCCCATATTTTTAATAACTATGTGGAAGTGATTTTCTTACAAGTTTTTTCTGTAAACTTTCGCGTAAACTTTTTCCGCCAAAATGTTTACGGAAATCTTTACTTTTCCGAAAAGTAAACTTCAGCGTAAACAATTTCGCCTGAAATGTTTACGGAAATGTTTACGGTGGTTTTTCGCCCAAGCGTTTAAGCGGTATAATCAGGAAAAACTGAAAGGCTCTGCACTTATGACTGATAATAGAGTTTGCGGACTTAAGCCCGCCGGTATCTTCGGGAATGGAATGATACTCCAGAGAGACAAGGGATGCCGTGTGTTCGGCAAGGCACAAGATGAGGTCACCGTCGTTCTTGAAAAAGACGGCAATAAGGAAGAATACAAAGCAACTGCTGAAGACGGCAAATTCGTTTGCATGTTGGATGCACACGAGGCGGGTACCGGCTATAAGCTGACGATTATCTCGGGCGCGGAATCAGTTACTTATGAAGACGTCTGCTTCGGCGATGTTTACTACCTTTCAGGGCAGTCGAACATGGAACTCCCGGTCTACAGGACTCTGGACGTGACTGAGGAAGAGGTGAAGGCTTCAGATTATCCATACGTCAGGCAGTATCTGCTCATGCCGGAATACAGGCTCGATCCAACAAAGGAAGCTGATCTTCCCAATAATCCCTGGACAAAGGCGCAGGGCACGGCTCTGATGGATTTCAGCGCAGTCGGCTTCTTTGCGGCAAAAAGACTCTATGACAAGCTTCAGATCCCGATAGGCCTCGTACACGCGGCTCAGGGCGGCGCTACGATTGAGGCTTGGATGCCATTGGATCTCCTCGATGAGTTCGGTGAAGATTTCAGGGAGAAGGCGAAGCCCTTCATGGCTGACGGAACGGTTCAGGAATTCCTTAAGAATCAGGACATAACGCAGGCCGCTTGGGTAGATTCTTTAAATGCGGATCTCGGAAAAGGATTTGAAACCAGGATCCCTGATGACGCTGAAGAGATCAACGTTCCCTTTATCAGGAGCAATCAGGGCGAAGAACGTTTCTTCGGAAGCATCTGGTTCTACCGTGAATTTGATGTTGAAGGCGAAGTCAAAGACAATGACGTGTTCCTTTATCTCGGTGAAATGATCGATTCGGACGTCACCTATGTGAACGGCAAGGTAGTCGGAACTACGGCGTACTGCTATCCGCCGAGGAAATACCATTTCCCGTCGGAGGTCTTGAAACCGGGTAAGAACCTCATCGCGGTAAGGCTCGTGGTAGAGCACGGCTGCAGCGCGTTCCTGCCTGATCACCAGTATTTCATTTCTATTGACGGAAAGAAGACTGATCTTACCGGAAAGTGGAAATGCAAAGTCGGTACGACGACTGACATCGAGAAGGATCCTTTCTTTATGGCGCAGTGGATACCTTCGTCGCTTTTCCAGTCTTCGGTATTGCCTGTAAGGGATTACGCAATGAACGGCATCTGGTGGTATCAGGGTGAATCAAACGCGAGCGATCCCGCGCGCTACGATGAGAAGTTCAAGGCGATGGTACTGAAGCTCCGCGAGACTTTCGGAGACGATCTTCCGATAGTCTGCACGGTCATGGCGGATTACGATGATCCTGCAAACGGCAAGATAGGCGATATCGCAAGCGGCTTCTCGGATAACGGATTGACGATCCAGGAAGGATGGAAAACTGTTCAGGAGATGCAGATGAACGCGCCTTCAATGGTTCCTTTATGTGCTGTTGTCAGTGCCAAGGATCTGTCAGAGCCGTTTGAACTCCATCCTCAGAATAAGAGCATATTGGGAGCGAGGATCGCAGAACAGGCGTTAAAGTGGATATAAGGGGGAATTGCTGTGGTACGGTTATACGATAAAGACTTTAAAACGGCCATACTCGTAAGTGATAAAGACAAAGGCATTTACAGGGTTGCATCTTATCTTGCACAGGATATTAGGAAGGTAACGGATAGTCCTGTCAAATCAGTCAGGGTCGTAAGGTCTTTTGATATCGGTAACGGCACCGCAGCGGGATGCAGTCTTGTTATCGCTGCCGGTATCTTTGACGAACCTGGATTTGACGGATTTGTAAAGGCAAACGGATTCCCCGTGCCTGAAGAGATAAAGACCGGCAGGGAACAGTTCTCGATAGACTTCAAAGAAGCGGACGGGAAGATCATTATCCTTATCGCAGGAAGCGACAAGCTTGGCGTTGAATACGGCCTGTTTTACATATCAGAGCTCTTCGGCGTGTCGCCTTGGCATTATTTCGGCGATGCGGTCACGGAAAAGAAGGAAACTGTTGAAGTCGAAGATGAAAGGCTCAGAATCGTTTCAAAGAAGCCTTCGGTCGAATACAGGGGCTTTTTCATGAACGACGAATGGCCGTCGCTCGGAAGCTGGGTCACTAATACCTTCGGTGATTTCAACGAAGACTTCTATGAGAAGGTGTTCGATCTTCTCTTAAGGCTAAAGGGCAACTTCCTTTGGCCTGCGATGTGGAGCGCTGTTTTCAGCGAGGATGGAAAGGCGTTCCCGACTGCTTCTGCAGAGCTTGCAAACGATCTTGGCATATACATGGGGACATCCCATCACGAGCCTTTGTTCAGGGCGGGAGAAGAGTTCTCGCACTATATGGGCAAAGACAACTCGGAGGGCTATGGCGCTGACTGGAGCTTTTATTCCAATCCTGAAGGCCTCAAGAGATTCTGGGAGGACGGCGTCATCCGCAACCAGGATTACCGTTCGCTTATCACCATCGGAATGCGCGGCGAAAGGGACAGCAAGATCCTTGGCGAAGACGCTACCCTCAAAGACAACATCGATCTTTTAAAGTGCACGATAACCGCGCAAAAAGAGATACTTGAGAAGCATGGCCTAAAAGACGCGCCCAAGGTGCTGGCGCTATACAAGGAAGTCGAAGACTACTTCTACGGCGACAAAGATACCGAAGGACTTTGCTCCTGGGACGGCATTGAAGACGCAACGCTCCTTTTATCTGACGACAATTTCGGCAACCTGAGGACCGTGCCTGACGCAAAGATGAAGGACCGCAAGGCAGGCTGGGGAATCTATTACCACTTCGATTATCACGGCGATCCCATTTCTTATGAATGGGTCAATTCAACGCCGCTGATCAAGGCGTGGGAGCAGCTCACGACTGCATACGAATACGGCATCAGGAAGATCTGGATCGCCAACGTCGGAGACATCCGTCCGAATGAACTCCCGCTCAGTTATTTCATGTCTCTTGCTTACGATTACGAAAAATGGAGCGAGCCTGATCTGACTGACGATTTCATGCTCGACTGGATCGATCAGCAGTTCGGAAACACGCTTGATACGGAAGAGAAGGCGGAGGTCTTCAAGATCCTTTTCGACTATACGAAGATGAACGGAGAAAGGCGCCCCGAGTCGGTCCATCCGGATACGTTCAAGATTATGGACAGCCTTGAGGCGTTTGAGGAATTGAACAGGGCTGATCAGATAGAAAGCTTTGCAAACAGTTTCGGTTTTGATTTTGAGAGCGAAAGAGGAAATGCGCTTTTCGGTCTCGTGCAGTTCCCGGCACTGGCTTCTGCAAACCTCCGCAAGATGATGATCTATGCAGGTCTCAACCAACTTTTTTACTTGTGGCATGCCTATCCCGCCAATTATTTTGCGAGTCTTCTTGCCCAAACCCTCAAAAAGGACGAGGAGCTTGTCAGGCAGTATAACGAAGAGATGAGCGGCGGCAAGTGGAATGGCATGATGTCTTCAAAGCACGTCAATTTCGTTAACTGGAATGACGAAGGTTCAGAGTACCCTACGCCCGTTTATGTTGAATATAAAAAGTCCGATGATACGCGTGTTTCAATAAACTGCAATGCTCCGGTCATCGGAGGTGATGCCGGTGAATTGGTCTTCTCTTCGCTTGAGGATAACACCGAGGCGGTCTTCATAATCAATGAAATATACGGGACTTCGCTCAGCTCTGACAAGCACTGGCTAAAGATCGATATGAGGCAGATCTGCCCGGGATTGATTGGCAGCGAGCTGAGCGTTGATTGGGATGCATTGAGGGAAGATTCCGAGGCCCTTCTTACAATAAACAGTTATCATGAAACGAAAAAAATAAAGGTAAAGGCTAAGGTATTTGACGCTACATCCTACAAACCGGGGACCTTTGTTGAATCACTCGGCTACATCGGGATGTCTGCAGGGTGCTTCACTGATTCCTTTGCGCCTGACGGCTCGGGCTGGCTGATAATGCAAAACTACGGCAAGGCGCTTTCAGCCGTTAAGCCTTATCCGGTCGCGAAGGATTACGATGAAAAGGACGCTCCGTCCTTGACTTACAGATTCGTTATCAACAACGAAGGAACATATCACGTTACATTCTGCTTCACGCCGAACAACAATCCCCATAAGGATTCGCGTGTCAGGTTCATCTCGGAACTTGACGGAGAGAGCAGGGAAATGTTCATGCTCCCGGAGAACTATGCCATCGGATCGGCAAAGGATACCGATTGGAGCAAAGCCGTGCTTAACAACCAGCGGAAAGTGAGCTTTGATGCTGATCTTACTAAAGGCGAGCACGTGCTCATATTCAAGGCTCCGGAAGCAGGTGCGGTAATCGAGAAGATAGAGATAAATTCTGAGAAGGATGACAGCTTCTACGGCTGCCCGTTCACGTACGTCGCACCGTTTTGAGAGCACTTGAAATTGGCTTTGTTAGCTGGAGATAAATTACAGTCGCATTTGTCTGCCTTTAATAGTACAATTAAGAGCGATTTTTTCATTTAGGAGTTGCGCAGATGATTTGCGAAACGATATTGGATGCTGTTGGAAATACCCCGCTGATCAGGCTTCAGCGCATGGTTGAGCCTGGTTCTGCCGAAGTCCTCGTTAAGTTTGAGGGCCTCGAAGTCGGTGGTTCCATCAAGACGCGCACGGCTCTGCGCATGATCGAGCAGGCTGAAAAAGACGGCCTCATCAACAAAGACAGCATCATAGTCGAGCCTACGAGCGGCAACCAGGGAATAGGACTTGCCCTGATCGGCGCGGTCAAAGGCTATAAGACGGTCATCATCATGCCGGATTCCGTAAGCGAGGAAAGAAGAAAGCTCGTAAAGCATTACGGAGCTGAAGTCATCCTGACGCACGACGACGGCGACATCGGCAAGTCCATCCGTGACTGCATTGATATTGCTTATGACATGAAGAACAAGGATCCCAAGGTATATATTCCTCAGCAGTTCGAGAATCCCGCGAACCTTGACGCGCAGTACTATTGGACCGCCAAGGAGATCATCGAGGAGACGGGAAAGAAGATAGACGGCTTTGTCTCTGGAATCGGAACGGGCGGTACCATTACGGGAATCGGCAGGGCTTTGAGGGAAGTAAATCCTGACGTGAAGATCATCGCCGTTGAGCCTGAGCACGCCGCGATCCTTTCCGGCGGCAGCATCGGAACGCACGTCCAGATGGGCATCGGTGACGGACTTATCCCGCCGATACTTGATACGAAGATTTACGACGACATTGAGATAATCACAGACGAGCAGGCGCTCAAGACTTCCAAGGAACTTGCCCTTAAGGAGGGCATCCTTTGCGGCATCTCAAGCGGCACGAACGTTGCGGGAGCATTAAGGCTCGCCAAGCGTTTGGGAGCCGGACACACCGTGGTTACGGTACTTCCCGATACCGCGGAGCGCTACTTTACAACGCCTTTGTTCGACGACTAAATCGTTATTCACAAAAATTATATCGAAAAACGATAAATATCTCTTGCAATTCAATATTGCTAGTGGTACTCTATGCTCATAAGAAGCTTCTTCAATCCACAAAGGGAGGTTTATCAAATGAAATATCATGACGTAATCATCAGGTGGTCAAAGATTGCAACCATCCTGTTTATAGCAATGGTCCTGGTGGGCGACGTATTTGGAATCGCGATCACGCAGTACATTTGCTATTGTTGGGCAGAGGTCTTTGATCCTGCAAGGCTTGCAGGCCTTTCCGTAGTCTACTATCTTGGAACAGTCGGTACTTACGTAATTCTTTTCAGTCTCCTCAAGCTCCTATCCAACATGGGAAAAGACGTAGTCTTTGAAAGAGCCAATACAAAGCTCATGAACATCATCGCCTATACCTTTGTAGCGGTAGCGGTCGATTGCATCGCAGGAGGCTTCATCTGGAGCGGCTCTTTCATCCTGGCAGTGCTCGCGCTCTTCCTTGCGCTCGTGGTACAGAGCGTCCGTGTCGTATTTGACAAGGCGATCACCATGAAGGAAGAACTCGATCTTACGATATAATGGGAAAGGAGGAAGATTGACATGATCATAGTAAACATTGACGTCATGATGGCAAAACGCAAGATCTCCTCCGGAGAACTCGCGCAGAAGATAGGGATTACCCCCGCAAACCTTTCGATCCTTAAGAACCAGAAGGCGAAGGCGGTAAGGTTTTCCACGCTGAACGACATATGCAAGGCGCTGGACTGCCAGCCCGGCGACATACTCGAATACAAAGAGGATTAATCAAAATGGACAATTCAATAGGATTCCGCAGGGCGGGCATTTTGCTCGCCTATCCTTTGGCATACGCTTACGTAAGGCTCGTCTTGAATTACTGGGCATCGGAATGGGCGGCAGTTGCAGCTTACACTTCCTTTTCACTGGTGTTCATCATCGTGTCTGAGATAGTCAGAATGGGAAGGCGCCCTTTCAGCCGCAAGATGACGGGAGAGACAATATTCTGGTACGTCATCATGCTGATCGCATCGTTTACAGCACCGTTTGGCCCGAGCTGTACTCTTTCGATGTTTGCGGTACATCTCTGCGCCGTTTATTCGGTGCTTGTCTCAAACGACGTCCTTTTGGGCGGCAAGACGGGCGGTCTGATCCCCGCGGATCTCATCCACGGATTCTACGTCAAGTCTTTTGCCGGCTTCCCCAATTTCATTACCGATTGGGCGGCGTTCAAGAGGGAAGGCGACAAGAAGGCTAGGAGCAAGATCGTAGCCGCCCTTGTGGTAAGCTTCGTCGTTTTCATGGGCGTTTTCTTCTGTATTGCGCTCTCATTGCTTTCCAAGATCGACAAGGACATTGCGGATTTCTTTGACACCTACCTGTGCAATTTCTTTGAATGTCTCTGCAGGATCCGTTTTGAGGACCTGGTCTTCCGTTTGTTCATTGCGATCCCCGTATGCTTCTATCTCTATGGACTTGTTTCCAGGAGCGCGAAGTCTGACGGCGTAAGGGAAAAGCGCGTTGGCGACACGCTCGTCAATTTCTCCCAAAAGGGAAGAAAGGTACCTGTAGTCGTCACTTCGATCAGCGCGGGATTCTTCGTCCTGACGTACATTCTGTTCTTTGCCAAGAGAACGGCTTACTTCCTTGGCGGCTTCACGGGCGAAGTTCCTGACGGACAGCTTGTGGCTTATTTTGCAAGGAACGGTTTCTTCGAGCTTGTCGGAATAATGGCGGTGAACATGTGCGTTTATCTGACGATATATCTTTTCGAGAAGAGAAATTCCAATGGACGCGTGTCGCTTCCGGGCAGGATCCTCGTAACACTCCTTATGTCGGAGAGCATCATCTTTGCGGCAATCGCCATGAGCAAGCTCTGGCTGTACTTCAGCATCTACGGCTATACCCCCAAGAGAATGCTCGCGATGTGGGGAACCCTGGCTTTGGGCTTTTCGGCACTGATGTCGATCCTTACCGTAAACCGTGGAAAGTCGCATTTCCGTCCGGGCGTCTACTTCACCGCAGTGTCTTACGTGGCAGTCTGCATACTGTCCTGGGTACTTTCGACACTTTAATTTATTTAATTAAAGTAGTAAAAATCCATAATGTTTGATAAGATGTTAAAAATTTTGTTTTTTAACAAATCAGGAGGGGAACATTATGGCTTCGATTTTATGCCCGAAGTGCAGCAAGAGGGTGGAGTTTTCTGACGACGGCAAGTGTCCCAATTGTGGATACATTATGCCCATTGCGAGCGAAGTTTCGCCTTTTACGCCGGCAGCTGAGCCGCCGCACGTTTCGTATGACGATAAGGACGATGATGCACCTAAAGGCAGCACACCCGTTGTAGCTTTGGATCCTAAAAACAAACCCAACAGAAGGCCTGTCGATCCGAACGCCAATAAGCCTAAGCCGTTGCTCGGCATTGGCTTGTGCAGGATATTCGCCTACATAAGCTCCATCGTGGTCTTGGTTTCCTCATTCCTGCCTTATGCGGTCTTTACGCTTAAGGAAGAGGGAGAGACCTTGAGCGATGGATTGCCGCTTATCACTTCCGGAAGCTTATATGGTTACGCCATGCTCATTGCTTGCCTTGTTTCGCTCTTTTTCGCATTCAAGGGCAAGCCTGCAATGTATCTGTTATGCACCATAGTTGCAGCCGCGGGTTCCGCCCTCTGCTGGATCTATGCGGATTCGTTCGTTGACATCATGAAGATCTCGGTAAAATCGGTTATCAGGGTCTACATGGCGGAAACGGGAGTTACGGACGTAGCCTTGACAACAACGCATGGTGCCGGCTTCTACATGATGTTCATGGGCATCGGCGCGATGGTTGTCGTTGCGCTTTTGTTCCTGGCAAATCACAGGGCATACGACGATTGATATTTATTTATTTGGAATAAGGGGGAAAACTTATGGCACAGGTAAAATGTCCGGATTGCGGAAAGGTCGTTAATCCGGAAGAAGGTTTCTGCATGTATTGCGGATACAATTTTGACGGCAGCGAGGAGGTCCAAACAAAAACGTTTGCGCCGGCTTACAACCCTGTCATTGGAGCAAGGAAAACTGTTCCGGAGCCGGCTGCCGCTCAGGCTGCTGAAACGCAGCACGTTGAGACGCAATCCGTTGAAACGCTACCGGTTGAAACGCAGACTGCGGCAACGCCGTCACCGTTTGCAAAGTCGCCCTTTGCACAGAACACTGATGCACAGGCAGGCTTTGGCGGGGATTCTTTTGATGACTTGTCGTCAGACGAGCCTGCGGGTTCGAACGGAAGCCCCGTGATCCGGTTTGATTCAAACAGCTATGCTGATTCAATGCCGGCTTATGCGTATTCAGGCAGCAGCGGCAAAGGCGACTTGATGTTCGGCGGCATCGGCATGTGCAGGATCCTGGCGATCTTTTTCGCGGGCCTCGTAATCATTGCCATGCTGTTACCTTTTGTAACGGCACGCGTTGAGATCAACAAGACAATGATTCCTGCGAATACTGACACTTCCTCGTTGGTCAGAATGGCTGCTGAGAAGAAAATGGATTACAAGGATGACGGCATGTATATTTCGATAAGCAAATCCGCCAGCCTGATCCAGTCGCCGAATTACTATCTTTACCTTATGATCGGGGCATGCGTTGTCGGAATCGTCTTTGCGGTCAAGGGCAAGCCGGCCGTATATCTCGTTTGCGGCATCGGCGGAGCGTTATTGGCTGCATTCAATTACATCATGAACTTTTCGTCCATTGACGCCATTATGAAGAGCAACGCTTATACAAAACTTATGAAAGCCGGCAGTCAGTATGGGATCTCAATATACGTTGACAAGGGCCCCGGTGCTGTATTGATGCTGATCGGCGGCATAGGAATGATCGTCGCCGCGATCATATTCGTCAACAATCACGCCGCTTACGACGACTGACCGCTGATTCTCCTTCGTTGCTTTACTGAGATTGCGATTATTAGTAAAATCGCTATAATGGTATGGCTATGAAGATACTTTCGGTTTCAATCCCTTGCTATAATTCCGCGTCTTACATGGAGACGTGCATCAAGTCTTTGCTTCCCGGCGGAGACGATGTCGAGATCCTCATCGTTGATGACGGTTCCACGAAGGACAACACCTTCGAGATAGCGCAAAGCTATGAAAGGCAGTATCCCGGCATCGTCCGTGCGATCCATCAGGAGAATGCGGGTCATGGCGGCGCGGTCAACACCGGAATAAAGGAAGCGACGGGAGTTTTCTTCAAGAACATCGATTCCGATGACTGGGCGGATACTGATGTGCTCCTCAAGATCATCGGAATACTCAAAGACCTTGAGCAAAAGGGAACAAAGGTCGATCTGTTCCTCGCAAATTACGTATTCGACAGGGAAGACTCCGACAAGAAGACCGTCATGAGGTTTAAGGGCGCTTTCCCGAAAGGCAGGCCTTTCACCTGGGATGAGACAGGCCACATGGGGCAGTCCCAGTTCATAATGATGCACACCATCATATATAGAAGGGAAGTGCTTCTCCAAAGCGGAACCGAGCTGCCAAAGCACGCGTATTATGTTGACAACATATATGCGTTCCAGCCTTTGCCTTATACGAAGACGGTCTACTATCTCGATGAGGCGCTCTATCACTACCGCATAGGCCGTGCGGACCAGTCGGTAAACGTTCAGGTCCAGCTCAAGAACATCGACCAGCAGATAATGGTCGACAAGCGCATTACGGACGTCTACGTGAACAGGCCGAAGGGCCTTTCGCCGCGCCTCGAAAAGTATCTGATCGCCTTTGTGAAGCTCATGTATTGTGCGACGAGCGCGATACTTCTGGTCGGAGGTACGCCGGAGCACCTTGCCAAGAAGAAAGAACTCTGGGATTACCTCGAAAAGGCTGACCCCATTGCATATAAGAAGGTCAGGAGAAGCTTTATGGGCGGTTGGATGAACCTTCCTGGCGCGCTCGGAAGAAAGATCTCAGTCCTGGGATACAAGATCTCCCAGAAGATATTTGCGTTCAACTGATGGTATAAATGGAAAAACTTAAGTCTGTAGGAAAATACATATTGAACTTTATGCTGATACTTGCTGTCGGCTGTTTCATCATGTATCTGACCGTGGGCAAGGAGATCGGTTCGGTCTTCGAAGCCGTAAAGACCGCTAAGGTCCAGATCCTTGCCGTCATGGCGGGCGTCATGCTGGTATATTATTTCATCGATGCGCTGATACTTTACATCATATGCAAGTACAGGGGATATAAGCTCCATCTGCACCAGACGTTCGTTACCAACATGACGGGAGTCCTTTTCAGCGATCTGACACCGTCTGCTACGGGCGGACAGTTTGCTCAGGTATACGTTTTCCACAATCAGGGGATCCATGCGGGGCAGGCTTCAGGAATACTCGCCATCGTATTCATCACGTATCAGATCGTGATAATCACTTATGCGACCATTGCAATGCTCGTTAATGCTCCGGCGATATTCCAGAACAGCCAGAGCATAGTTATTGCGGCTGTCGGTTTCGGTGTCAACGTCATCATCACGGGTGGCATCTTCCTTGCAACGAGATCCGCAAAGGTCCACGATTTCCTCATCGTCAAGGTGATCGGCTTCCTTGCGAAGATCAAGCTTGTAAAGAATTACGAGAAGACGGCAGGCGAGGTCAGCGAGTCGTTCAGTGAATTCAGGGATGAATCCGCAGAGCTTTTCTCAAAAAAGAGGATCTTCTTTTCCGTGTGCCTTTGCCATGCGGTAAAACTGACTGTCTTTTACACGTTGCCATTCTTCGCGGCAATGGCGCTCGGAGTTCCCGTTACCTTGGCGGACCTCCCGAAGTTCATCTCGCTTGCCGCCGCGATCAGCCTTTTCAATACTTTCATGCCGCTGCCCGGCGCTTCCGGCGGCTCGGAGGCAAGCTTCGTCATGCTCTTCGGATTCCTGGGCAAGACGGTCGCTTCGACTGCAATGCTTATATGGAGAGTATTCTCATTCTATTTCGGCCTTTTCCTGAGCCTTATTGTTGTAGCCGTTTCCAAAGATACAAAAGGCGGCATTGTGAAGGCCGCCTCCGGTGAAACTAATAATTTGGATGAATCGTCTGATACTCAAACTGAAGAAAAGACAAATTGATTTATATCCGTAAACTTCAGCGTAAACTTTTTGGCCTAAAAAGTTTACGGAAATCTTTACTTTTCCCAAAAGTAAACTTCAGCGTAAACAATTTTGCTTGAAATGTTTACGGAAAAGTTTACGCCATAAAAAAGGAGGTTATTCCTGAGGCGGGATCGGAAGGGTAGCGCCGCCGAAAGGCATGCAGATTACCGAACAGTCTTCGCCGTACTTCGCGTAAGCCTCGTCAAAAGCCTGCTGGGCTGAATGCATGGGCTCAAGGAAGATGCTCCTTACGAAATCGTCATCCATTTCAGATATCAGAACGATCTTTGCGTGCTTTAATACCATTGCGATGGCGGCAGCCTTGTGACCGCCCAACTGGAAATCTTTTCCGACTCTTTCGATAAGCTCATCAGGAGTCTGAGCGGTAGTGAGCCATTCTTCAAACTTGGCGCTGTCCAAACCTTCATTGCATGCGCCGATGACTATTATCGTGCCGCCGTCCCTGACCGCGTACTTCGAGTTGTCCAAAGCCTTCTGCGTCTGATAGAGGTTCGCGTCCTTCGGAGCGCCTCCCTGGGAGACGATGACGATGTCGGCCCTTCTCTTGAGGGGCTTTCTGTACATCTTGTCGAGATATCTGCAGCCTGCCCTGTGAGCCTCGGTGACGTCGCCCGCGACGCAATAAACGATGTGCTTATGTTCGTCCAAGACGGGGTTTACGATAAAGCTCAAATGGCAGAACGTTTCTGATTCTTCAATGTCAGCCCTGATGGGATTGCCGTTAAGGTTTCCCGCACAGGCCTTTTCGTCGACCATCATGCGGTGGTTCGCCTGGATGGCTGAAGGAGTGGAGACGCCGGGCATAAGGGCCTTTGCACCGCCTGAATAACCTGCAAAATAATGGAACTCGATGTTGCCTACGCCGATCCTGAAGTCAGCCTCTGCGACGCTTCTCGTGATGTCTACGGGAGTTCCTCTGGAAGTTGTTCCCATGTGGATGCAGTCGCCCGGGTCGCTGTCAACGCATTCGACTTCACTGTAAACGCGCTCGCCGACGAGCTTTTTCTTTTCCTCTTCCGTGTGGCAGCGGTGGGAGCCGAGCGCAAAGACGACCTTAATGTCCTTGGGGTTGCAGCCGCCTTCATAGAGTTCGTCAAGAATGGAGGGGATCACGTCAAAACTGGGGAGCGGCCTTGAGATGTCGCTGGTAACGATGACGATCTTCTGACCTGGCTTTGCGAGGTCTTTGAGACGGGGAGAGCCGATGGGATTATGGAGCGCATATTTAACGGCATCAGGGCCTCTGCGCTCGTGTTCTATGTCGGTTGCCATAAGAACGTCATCCAGGTTCTTATCCGGGACGTCAACTATCTGTGTGCCTTTGCCGTAGCCGAATTCAACTTTCATAACATGCCCTCCGTCTTTGTGAAACTCATTATAGCAAATGCAGCAGTGAGGATAACGGATTTTGTGTTTTTTATTAATATTTAGTATAATTTTTGACTGTAATCGTGCTTAAGGAGAGGCCTTGTGAAAGTCTGTTTTGTCGGTGACATAGTTGGTACGGCGGGCAAGCGCGCTTTCAGCGCGATAATGCCGCGTTTCAAGACCGAAAACGGCATCGACTGCCTTATAGTAAACGCTGAGAATTCCACTCACGGCATGGGCGTTTCCATTAACGTCTTAAACGAACTTAAAGCGGCCGGGGCTGACGGCTTTACCTTGGGCAATCACGCATTTTCAAACAGGGACTTCATCAGTCAGGCTTCCAAAGCCTCCAATTGCGCGAGGCCCGCAAACGTCACGCCCGCATGGCCCGGATACGATTATTTCGTTTTCGAGAAGGGCAACGAGCGTCTTGGAGTCTTTAATCTTTTGGGGCAGGTCTTCATGACGCCTTCTGCAGACAACCCGTTCGTAAAGGCGGACGAGATCATTGAAAAGCTTAAGGCTAAGGAGAACTGTACTTCCATCCTTTTGGATTTTCACGCGGAGACGACTTCGGAGAAGATCGTCATGGGGCGTTACCTTGACGGCAGGGTTTCCTGCGTCGTCGGAACGCACACGCACGTCCAGACCGCGGACGAAAAGATCTTTCCCGGAGGAACGGGCTACATTTCCGATGCGGGAATGACGGGTGCTGAAGATTCCGTACTCGGCATGAAGACGGAGACTTCGATCACCAGGCTGGTCAACAAGATGCAGGCGCGTTACGAGCCCGCTGCGGGACCCGCCGTTATTTGTGGTATAGTTTTTAATACTGACGCCTCCGGAAGGTGTCTGGAGATAAGAAGGTTTTGTGAGTATGAGTAAAGGTCGGAAAGCCGGTTCCATCAACGGACTTGAGCTTATGGTAATGTACGTTTTCCTGCTGTTCTTCCTTGTCGTGGCGGATCAGCTGGTCAAGAAGGTCATCGATTTTTCCATGGCCTACGGTTCGACCATACCGGTCATTGAGAATTTCTTTTCACTGCATTACGTCCGTAATACCGGCAGCGCCTTCAGTCTTTTTGCCGACAAGTCATGGGGCATTACCGTTCTTTCGATCATTTCCGCCGTGCTCGGCGGCCTCGTCGTGATATTCATGGGCATTGCCTGCGCCAAGCGCCTTAAGCTGCTCGGTCTGGCTTTCTGCCTTATAGCTTCGGGCGCTTTCGGAAATCTTATCGACAGGGTGCAGCTCAAATACGTCATCGACTATTTAAGATTCGATTTCGGAAGCTACACCTTCCCGATCTTCAATCTCGCAGACGTCTGCGCGGTGTTGGGAACTGTGATCCTCATGGGGATAATAATCTTCGGCAAGACTTATTTTGACGATTTCTGGAGTTCTTCTCCGAAAAAGCCTGCGAAGAAGAGGATTTCCAAAGCGGAACTCTACGGATTCGTACCGAATATCGACGATAAGATCAAGTCAGACGACAAGGATGACGAAACCGAAGACCAGGAAGAAAATGAAGCGGATGAAGCTGCTGAGGCAAATGAATCTGAAGAGGACGAAGAAACGCCTTCACTTCCTTACAAGGTCAGGTCGGCCAACATAAAAGGTTACGATGGAGAAGATTAAGCTTAGCTGCAGCACGCCGGGCACAAGGCTCGACGTCTTTATTTCCGAGAACTCGGGACGCGATTATTCGAGGTCCTTTTACAAAAGGCTCATCACCAACGGCATGGTGGAGGTCAACGGCAAGGCCGCTTCAAAAGCGGGCCTCATCCTTGAGGACGGGGACTTGGTCGAGGTGACTTTCCCTGAGCCCGAAAACAGTGACAACATTCCTCAGGACATTCCGCTCGACATCTTGTATGAGGATTCGGACATCCTCGTCATCAACAAGCCTCAGGGCATGGTGGTGCATCCCGCAGCGGGCCATCACGAGGGAACGCTGGTCAACGCGCTCCTTGCTCATTGCGGCGAAGACCTTTCCGACATAAACGGCGTGATCCGGCCCGGCATCGTTCACCGTATCGACAAGGACACTTCAGGCGTCATGCTTGCCTGCAAGAACAACGAGACCCATCTTGCGCTGGCCGACATGCTCTCAAGGCATGAGATCGTCAGGGAGTACAGGGCTTTGGTTTACGGTGTTATATCAGAAGAGAGGGGCACCATTGACGCCCCGATCGGAAGGTCTTCGTCGGACAGAAAGAAGATGGCCGTCGTAAAGGACGGAAAGAGCGCGGTCACCCATTTCACCGTTGTCAAAAGATTTGCAGAGGCTACGGACCTTTTGCTTAGGCTTGAGACGGGAAGGACCCATCAGATAAGGGTCCACATGGGTTACATCAACCATCCGGTCTTAGGCGACCCCGTCTATGCGGCAAGACGCCAGAAATTCGGACTTGAAGGCCAGGCGCTTCACAGCTGCTCGATCACTTTCGTCCATCCGAGGACCGGAGAGACCATGCATTTTGAAGCGCCGCTGCCTGATTACTTCATAGAAGCGGAAAAACTTCTTACGCCGCTATGAGATTGACGGTTAGCCTCATTTGACAGATAATTTTACTATGACAGAGAAATTGGACATCAAAGGCGCCTTTGACAGCGCTGTCGGCGTTTATTGGAACAAGATCGCTTCCGCTTTCGGCGTCGGCATTTCGCTTGACGGGGGCGGCGTCGAGATAACGGGCGACGACAGCCTGTCCGTACTACGCGCAAAAGGCGTTCTTTCAGCGCTTTCCGACTTCGCTAAGGAAGGCGAGATCGACGCGACTCTTCCTGATTATCTGATATTCCTTGCGCGTTCCGGAAAACTCGAGGAGTTTCTGGAAGGCAGTGACAGGGTCTTTTACGCGACTCCTTCAGGCCGACCGATTAAGGCCAAGACTCTGGGTCAGCGCGTTTATATTGATGCACTTGAGCGTTCGGAACTCGTCATATGCTCAGGACCTGCGGGAACCGGAAAAACATTTTTGGGAGTCGCAATGGCCGTAAAGGCTTTGAAGGCCCGCGAAGTCTCAAGGATAATCCTTACAAGGCCCGCGCTCGAAGCAGGCGAGAGGCTGGGCTTCCTTCCGGGCGACATCGAAGAGAAGGTCGATCCATACATGAGGCCTCTTTACGATGCGCTTTCAGTGCTTTTGGGAACTGAATCCTTTGACAGATACTATGAAAAGGGCCTGATCGAGGTTTCGCCCCTTGCGTTCATGAGGGGAAGAAATCTTGACGACTGCTTCGTCGTTCTCGACGAGGCTCAGAATACGACTTGCGAGCAGATGAAGATGTTCCTTACGAGGATCGGATTGAACTGCAGGGCGGTCGCGTGTGGCGACTTTACGCAGATAGACCTTCCGAGGGGCGTTGAAAGCGGTCTGGATGACTGCATCAGGGTGCTCCGCGGAGTCGAGGGGATAAGCATAGTGAGCATGACCGAAACGGACATCGTCCGAAACAGCCTTGTTCAGAGGATCGTACGGGCATATGAGAAAGCGGGTCAGGAAAAATGAACGTCGATAAGAAAAAGAAGGGGATATTCAGTTTCCACCAGGTCATTTCCTTAATTCTTGCAGCGTTGACCGTAGCCGCGATCGTTTATTACGGATCACTCCCGGTCAGTTACGATTACCGCGTCGGTTCGATCGCGGTGAGCGACATCTACGCTCCGAGAACCTTTACCGATACATATGAAACGAAGAGAAGGGCGATTATCGCTAGGGAAAACGCCGATGACATCTTTGTCAAATCCGCGACCGTTTCAGAAGAGAACATCAACAGGACCAAGCAGTTCTTCGAACTCGCCGATCAGGTCAGGAACGACATAATCAAGGAGAGGGCGACCAATACTCAGCTTTCGTCTGCCGAAGGCGCCAACCGTCTTTCAAAGCTGGTCGCCCAGAAGATGAATAAGGAGATCTCCTCTAGGAGGCTCGTTTCATTCATCGACATGAGTTCAACCGCTTTCCCGTTCATCCGCGACAAGTCCGTAGCGATTGCGGAATTGCTCATGACCGAAGAGATCGGCCAGGACGAGCTTGCCAACAAGATCCTGATCCACATCAACAATTTCAAGACTTCGTCGCCTTCTTACTCAGGTTATACGGATTCGATGTCGGCAGTTCTCAACGCCGTGATCGAGCCGAACGTCATATACGACGAGACGGCTTCGGCTGACGCCGCACAGAACGCCTACAATGCCGTAATGAACGATCCCGTCACCGTCGACAAGGGCGCCAGGCTCGTTGAGACCGGAGGCAAGATCGACGATCACATCTACAGCAACCTTGTCGACCTTGAGTTGATCCGTGACAACAAGTTCGACCTGGTCATCCTTTTGAGGGTGTTGCTCTATGTGGCCGTTATATCCGTCGGCGTCGTTTTCTATCTGAACTCTAAGATCAGAAACAAAGAGATCGAAAATCCGGTGTTCTACATGCTGGTCGTTACCTTCCTTGTTCCTATCGCGGCTTCCATATATCTGTCGAACCTTTCGCCATTGTTCTGCATCGTGCCGTTCTTCACGGCGGTCTGTTCGACCTACATGGGCACTCACGACGGAATAATCCTCTCGTTGTTCAATTTCATGTACGTCTGGCCCGTTTATTACTTCGATACGCAGGCCCTGTTCATCAACGTCATCGTCATAGTCTTCTGCGCGATCTTCGCAGGAAAGTCCGCAAGGGTCTCTACAAATGCGTCGCTCATCCTGTATCCGACGCTTGCCGCGATCACGGCTTCCTTGGTGTACGGATTCCTGATCGGCGCAACGCGTGACGAGTTCATCAACGCGGGAGTCTTCGCGCTCATTAGCTGTATCGCTTCGCTCGTCGCGGCCGTTGGTCTTTCGCCGATCTATGAGCTCTTGAGCAATGCCGCGTCTCCGATCAAGCTCATTTCCTTGAGCCAGCCTGGACAGCATCTGTTAAAGAGGCTGTTCATGGAAGCTTCGGGCACCTATTCTCACTCCATGATGGTCGCCAATCTCGCGGACGCTGCTGCGGAAGCGATCGGTGCTGACGCGCTGCTCTGCAAGGTCGCATCCTACTATCACGACATCGGCAAGCTCAATGCGGTCCTGTATTTTACCGAGAACCAGTCAAACGGCGTCAATCCGCATGACGACCTTACGGTAAAGGAGAGCGTTGACATCATTACCGCGCATACCGAGAATGGCGTTCTTCTCGCGAAGAAGGAACGTCTTCCTTCCGCAATAATCAAGATAATCGACGAACACCACGGCACGACCGTACCCGGATACTTCTATCACAAGGCTTGTGAGGAAGCCAAGATCAAGGGCTTGGAACCGCCGGACATCGAGAATTTCAGATACAGAGGACACATTCCTTCTTCAAGGGAATCGGCTGTCGTAATGCTCGCTGATACTTGCGAGGCCGCGGTAAGGTCCAAGAAGATCACCACCGCGGATGGCGCGGAGGAGCTCGTCAGGGCTCTTGTACGCGACAAGATCGACCAGGACCAGCTCAAGAACTCCGGTCTGTCTTTCGATGACCTCGAGAAGATCATTCTTTCCTTCAGACAGATCTACGAAGGAATGTTCCATGAAAGGATCAAGTACCCCTCATGATTATCAGGACAGTATATTCAGACGAAAACCATCCGGAAGAATCGCTTGAAGAGATAAGCGCCCTCATTCCCAAGGTCTCGGAAGCCGTTTGCACGGAAGACTTCATCTCGCCCCAGGCGATGAGGACGATGAAGGAAGCCTACGTCACGCTGACTTTCGTAACTCCCGAAGAGATAAGGGAAGTCAATTCCGAGCAGCGCGGCATCGACAAGGAGACGGACTGTCTTTCGTTCCCGATGTTCGGCATGAAGGAGGGAAGCTTTGAAGAAATCCCTTCCGCAGGAGATTACGAGACCGACGATGACGGAAACGAGGCTCTGTGCTACGGCGACGTCTTGATTAACCTTTCCGCCGCAAAAAAGCAAAGTGATGAATTCGGACATTCCTTTGAGCGCGAAGTCATATTCCTGATTGGACATTCCTTATTGCATCTTTTCGGTTATGACCATATCGATCCCAAAGATGAGAAGGTCATGATTGCAAAGCAGAAGCGTCTCATGGCGGCCGTAGGGCTCGCATTTGACGACGAGATCGAAGACGTCTGTGAAATGGATAACCATAAGGACGAGGGCGCGATCCTTCCCGCCGGAGAGCTTTGCGCGCACGTCGGAACGGTGGCCCTGTTGGGACGCCCGAACGTTGGCAAGTCCACGCTTATCAACTGCATCTCCGGAATGAAGATCGCGATCGTTTCCCACAAGCCGCAGACTACGAGGACCAACATAAGGTCGATATACAACACTGAAGACACGCAGATTATTTTCACGGACACTCCGGGCGTTCACAAGCCCGGCTCGAAGATGGGCGGCATAATGGTCGAGAAGTCGTTCAGATCCGCCATTGCGGCAGACGTCGTCCTGCTCATTGCCGACGGAAGATTTGAAGAACCCGGAAGCGTTGAAAAGCGCCTCATCAAGCTTTGCGAAGAAAACAAAAAGAAAGTCGTTCTCGCGATAAATAGGGAAGACGAAGTTGGAAAGAACGCGCTTCTTCCCATCACCGCAAACTACTCGCAGCTTTACGATTTCGCGGACGTCGTCCCGATAAGCGCCAAGACAGGAAAGGGCGTTGAAACGCTTTTGGAGGTGCTCACAAACCTTCTTCCCGAAGGCCCGAGGCTCTACGACGGGGAATACCTGACTGACCAAACCGAGCGTGAGATAGCCGGCGAAATGATCAGGGAGCAGATCCTGCATTACACCGATCAGGAGATCCCTCACGGCACTGCGGTCATCGTTACCGAGTTCAAGGAAAGCGCAGCCGAGGACGGTGAGGACGAGTATGACCGTTCCATTGTCGTGATAAAGGCAGACATCCTTTGCATGAGAAAGTCGCACAAGGGCATTCTCATCGGTGAGGACGGCAAGATGATCAAGCGCATTGGCACCGCCGCCAGAAAGAACATCGAAAAGATGCTCGGTTGCAAAGTCTATCTCGACCTTTACGTAAAGGTTAGGGAAGACTGGCAGAACAATGATGCCATATTGAGGGAGACGGGTCTTTCCGACACGGAGGAAGACTGATGGAACCGTTCTCCTGCAGGGGAATAATCTTAGCGTCAAGTGAATTCAAGGAAAAGGACCGCCTTGTCTCCGTACTTACTGCGGACAAAGGGCTGGTTACCGTCTGCGCGAAGGGCGTAGGGCGTCCCGGATCCAAGTCGGCGTTTGCTTCCATTCCCTTCCTTGTATGCGACCTCGTGGTCAGCGTTTCACACGGATACTACTATCTTAAGGAAGGCACGATCGTTGAGAACAATTCCGAGATAATGAACAGCCTTGAGGCCATGACGTGTGCCTCTCACATATCTACCTGTCTTTTGGATTCCACGTTCCAGGGTGAGAACGCGCACGAAGCCTACGAGCTTGCCGCATATGCGTTCTACATGCTCGCAAAGCACCCGCAGGACTATCTTGTCGTATATTCGGCATTCAACTGGCGCCTTTTGACCATAGCGGGTTTTACCGTCAGATATGAGGTCACGAATAACGGCGGAGAGGACCTGGTTCCCGGTAAGGATTATCTGGTAAGCCTTACGGGAGGAACGATAGAGACCGTGAAAAACTCCAAGGCGGGGAGGCTTACGGGAACCGAATACCGCATTCTTCCCTTTGACGCGGTCAAAGCCCTGAACTATTTCTCGGATTGTCCTTTGAACCGCCTTTTCACCGCGAAGGCGTCAGAAGAGGTCGTGTCAGCGTTAAAGGACTTTACGACGGCGTATCTTTCCGTCCAGTTCGACAAGAACTACGACGGTCTTTCCATCTTGGACGGCATTCCGGGAAAATAAGCTTCAGTTCAGATCTTCCAGTGATCAGGGAAGAGCATGACGTACTCGGGGTTCTCGAGCCTTGAATCAATGAGCAGGGCAAATCCTGTGTCTTCTTCCGTTCTGATGACCCTTCCTACAGCCTGCAGGACCTTTTGCCAGCCGGGGAACCTGTATGCGAAGGCGAATCCGTCACCGAATTTCTCCGTGTAGTAGTTGAGCAGTATCTGCCTTTCAGGCGTGACTTTGGGAAGGCCCACGCCTACGATTATTACGCCCGAAAGCCTGTCTCCGACGAGGTCTATTCCTTCTCCGAAATGGCCGCCCAATACGGCCGTTCCGAGCAGAAGCCCGTCTGACGGCTCTGCAAATGCTGCAAGGTATTCGTTCTTGTCGTGTTCCGTCATTTCGGGGAACTGCGATATTATCCTCGTATTGTCGGAACCGAGCAGTTCCTTGACCTTTGGCATTATCAGGTTCATGTATTCGAAAGACGGGAAGAAGACCATGTAGTTTCCGGTCATTCCGATCAAGGCGTCCGTTATCTTCCGCGCAAGCTCGTCCTTCGTCTCGTTTCTGTTCTTGTATGCCGTGCTGATCTCCGTATCGAGCATCAGTTCGAGATTCTCGGGCGGGAAGGGAGAAGGAAGCTGCAAAGTGGCGGTATAGTCCGCATCGCGCCCGACTAAGCAGTTGCGGTAGTATTCAAAGGGCGAGAGCGTAGCGGAGAAGAATATTACCGGGAGCTTGTCCTTGATTATCCTGTCTATCTTTGATGAACAGTCGAGGCAGTTCAGCGTCAATACGACGTCCGACCTGTCCTTGCCGATCGTCGTGATGTAGGAATCGTCAAAGTAGTGTTCCAGGATGGTAAGGAAATATCTTGCTTCAAAGAAGAACTTCATCGAGGTCTTTCTCGTCTGCCCCTGTTCGATCCCGTCCAATACGTCGCCAAGGCACTTGACCACGTACCACATCTTGGCGTAGAGCTTTCTCGGAGGCTGCCGCATCGCTTCCCAGCCGTCGGTCCTGATGATCTTCCTTTCTTCGGCTTCCTCCAGAACGGCAAAGCACGAACTGTTGTTGCTGAACATCTGTGACGCGGTCACGAAATACTGTCTGAGCTGATGGATGAGCGCGGATATGCGCGTGTCCTTGTCCTTGAAGTCCTTGATCATCTCGTCTATGAGGCTCAGTGAAAAAGAAGCTGAGAACATGTCACGGCCTCGGTCGATCATGTTATGTGCCTCGTCGACCAGCACGACGCACTTGGGTGCTCCGGGGTCGTCATCCATGAGCGAGACCCTGGGGTGGAAGACGTGGTTGTAATCTCCGATTATCACGGTGCAGTAGTTCATCGTGTCTATCATGAACTCGTGCGGGCATATTCCGAATCTTCCGGCTATCTCGGATATAATCTCCGGCGTGATCTCGTCCCTGGTCAGGACTTCTTCCAGCGCGGGCTTGAGCTTTCCATAGTATTTTTTTGCCAGAGGACAGAACTTTGCGTCGCATTCGGTGCCGAAAGGACACATCTTTTCCTTGGACTGCAGCAGGATGGAACGGATGAGAAGGCCCTTGGCGCGCATGTCGTTCAATGCTTTTGAAGCGACGTTGCGGGTCGCGGACTTGGCCGTCAGATAGTAGATCTTTGAATATCTTCCTTTAAGAAGTCCCTTGATCGCGGGATAAAGCGTGGAAATGGTCTTGCCGATGCCCGTCGGAGCCTCAACGAAAAGGGTGGTGCCTGAAGTGAGGGAAAGGAGGGACTTTTTCATGAATTCCTTCTGGCCCGCGCGGATCACGTCGTAAGGGAAGGTCGCTTCCTTTACCGAAGTGATCATCTCGCTGCCGTAATCCAGAAGCCTCTTGGCAAATACGGCGTATTCCATGCAGGTTGACTCAAAGAAGGCTTCGGCCTCTTCGTAAGACATGGAAAAACTCTCTTCATACGCCTTGAAAGTCGTGACGGAGACATACCTGAGCGTCAGGGTGACGTCCATTACGTTGCTGTTGGAAAAGATGTACATCGCTCCGTAGAGCTTGAGCTGCGTTACGTGTTCGGGTCTTACCAGGCTCTTGAAGCTGTCCCTGGCGGAATTGAACGATTTTATCTCGAATATCCTTGGGGCCTTGTTCTTCTCGGACAGCATGGCGTCAAAACGACCCTGCACCTTCAGGTTCAGCCCGGGGGTACCGTCATATACCCAAGACAGGGATTCTTCAGTCGTAACGACGTCGCCGTATTCCTTGCGGAGCTCGGAAAAGACCTTCTGGTGGAGCCTCGTGCCTTCAGTACCGCAGACGGACTGGTATGAGCCGCCCGCCATGTCGCCCGCGCGGGATACGTACTGAGATAGAGCTGTTACTGAGACCGTGATTTCGTTCATAAGACAATTATATAGTTTTTGGTTTTCCGCGAAAGGCGGGCGGAAGGGTTGTCCGCTAAACCGATATTGAAAAACAAAACCCGTTGTTATAGAATTTACGGGCACGCAGATGTGGTGGAATTGGCAGACGCGCTAGCTTCAGGTGCTAGTGGGAGCAATCTCGTGCGGGTTCAAGTCCCGCCATCTGCACCAAATTGCCCTCTTTTTGCCACAAAAAAGGGGGTTTATTTATTTTTGACTTTAATGTATATTCCTTAACAGTTTGGGATTATTTGATTACCAAAACATTTAACTGCATATGGGGAGGAAAATTATGCAAAGCTTAAAAACGAAGATCTTTACATGTCTTCTGTCATTCGTCATGGCTTTTTCCATGCTTCCTGCGATGGGTTCTGCTGCTGCCACTAAATATCCGGTAGAAGGTAAATGCGGCAACAACGTTAATTATTCCTTGGCAAGCGATGGTACTATGACTATTTCCGGTACCGGTCCTATGTACGATTTTATTTACGATACGACTACAAACATTCCTTGGTGGAACTACAGGTATGAAATTAGGAAGCTTGTTATCCGAAACGGCGTTGAAAGAGTCGGAAATTTCTCTTTTGCTCTTTGCACAAACCTGAAGACAATCACATGGCCTACAAACGGCAGCTTGAAGTCAATCGGTAAGTGCGCTTTTGCAAAGAACTATTCGCTTACTGCCGTTAATCTTCCTACAGGTCTTATTTCCGTAGGTTACGAGGCATTCATGGATGATTCGGCTGTTACCGAGCTCACACTCCCCAATACTCTTGTAACGATTGCTTATGGTGCTTTCGCCAACTTGACCAATGTTACAAAGGTATATCTTCCTGCAAGCGTAAAGACCATCGGTGATTTCGCTTTCCGCGGCATGAAGTCCATGGTCAAGTTCACAGGCGGTGCCGGACTTGAGACTATCGGCGTTCAGGCATTTGAGCACTGCTGGAAGCTCAGCAACTTCGTAATTACTTCCAAGAAGCTCAAGAAGATCGGCAAGGCTGCATTCCTTTGCGATTCCAAGCTCAAGACAATCTACATCAAGAACACCACAAAGCTCACCAAGAAGGGCGTTAAGAATTCCATGTACCTTTCTTCCGTTAAGAAGGTTAAGGTTAAGAAGTCCAAGGTTAAGAAGTACAAGAAGTTCTTCACATACAGAAACTGCGCTAAGAGAGGCGTTAAGGTTAAGAAGTAATTCTTTCCAAAATCTGTTAATCAAGGAGTCCGGAGAAATCCGGACTCTTTTTTGTGCAAAGTGGTATCAAAGGTTTTGTTTAAGTATTTACGCTTCAAGTTATAATATGTTTGAATTTATGAGGGGTTCGGTATAAATCACCATGATCTATTTTGACAACAGTGCCACGACTTTTCCTTCAGACAGGGTAAGAGCGGTCATATCTGACATGATGAAGGATGAGTACTCGGGAAATCCCGGGTCTCTTCATAAGCTCGGAGTATCCGCCGACAAGGCGTACGGCGAGACTCAGGCTAAGGTCGCCAAGCTTCTTGGCGCTTCTTCTGATGAGATCATATTCACTTCGTGCGCGACAGAGGGCGCCAATACCGCAATCCGCGGCTTTATGAGCAGAAATAGCAGGGCAGGCAGGAGGGTCATTTCCACAAGGACCGAACACAAGGCTTCGCTCGAGTGCCTATCGCTTCTTGAGAAGAGCGGTTATGAAGTCGTATATCTTCCGGTTGGAAGGGACGGCAAGCCTGATCTTTCAGAGCTTGAGAAGGCTTTGACTGAAGAAAAGACCGCGCTTTTTTGCTTTACCCTCGTCAACAATGAGACGGGTTCAATCCTGCCTTTGGATCAGATCGTTTCAATGAGAAACAAGTTGAGCCCTGATACGAAGATATATCTGGATGCCGTCCAGGCGCTTGGAAAGATGCCTATCGATCTTCATAAGATGAATGTGGACATGTGTTCCTTTTCAGGCCACAAGATCCATTCCGTAAAGGGAACGGGCGTTCTCTATGTTAAGAACGGCGTGAGGATCGATCCGCTGATATTGGGAGGCGGACAGCAGAAAGGCATGAGGTCAGGCACGCAGAGCCTGCTCCTTGCCAAGGCTTTTGAAGCCGCTTTGGAAGAAGCGGTGGAGACTATGGACGATTCGCACGGGAACGCCGCTAAGATAAACGAATACTTAAGAAAAGAACTTGCAGAAAGAAAGGCCGTCATCCTTTCGCCTGAAGACGCGCTGCCGTATGTTCTCAATGTATCGTTTGAGGGTTTTGAATCCGAAACAATGCTTCACTGCCTTGAGATATACGATATCTTTGTTTCCACGGTTTCCGCTTGTTCTTCGAAGGCAAAAAAGGTATCCTATGTGCTGCTCGAGTCCGGCGTGGACAGAAAGACCGCGGCAAATGCCGTCAGGCTTTCGTTTTCGCGATATAATTCGATGGAAGAGGCAGAGCAGTTCATACAAAAGGTCGATGTGATATATGACCTTTATGCGGTAAGGAAATAGGAGCATAGCAGATGTCAAACGTAATACTTGCCAGAATGGGCGAAGTCACGCTTAAGGGCCTTAACAGGGGCTCTTTTGAGATACAGCTCAAGAGCAACCTCAAGTACAGGCTTAAGAGATTCGGCAACCTCAGGATCTTTCAGAGCCAGAGCCGTATCTGGATTGAACCCAAGGAAGAGGATAATCCGAATTTTTCCGATGAGGCTGCCGCAAAGGATATACTTGATGCGGTCTGCCAGGTCTTCGGCATCGTTTCCGTAAGTTTTGCAAGAAAGTTTGAAGGAGACTTTGATTCCATCTGTGAGAATGCCAAGTCTCTGACTGAATACCTGCTTTCAGAGAACCCTGACTTTAAGACTTTCAAGATCGAGAGCAAGCGCGGAAACAAGGCTTTCCCCATGGATTCACCGACGATCTGCGACGAGCTCGGAGGATTTATCCTTGATACATTCCCGAATCTTACGGTTAAGATGAAGAATCCCGATTTCATCATCAACGTTGAGATTAGAGAGTACAACTACGTGTATTCCGGTAAGAAGATGGCTCACAGGGGCCTTCCGGTCGGAACCGCGGGCAGGGGAATGCTGCTTCTTTCGGGCGGCATCGACAGCCCTGTTGCAGGCTTCATGATGGCTTCCAGAGGCATGCCTTTGGATGCGGTTTATTTCCATTCGTATCCTTACACGAGCGACCTCGCCAAGCAGAAGGTAATCGATCTCGCAAAGATCGTTTCGAGGTTCTCCGGAAGGATGAATCTCCATATCGTCAACTTCACGCAGATCCAGCTCGACATGTACAAGAACTCGCCTCAGGACATGCTCACCGTTACGATGCGCCGAGTCATGCTCAGGATCGCTGAAGAGCTTGCCAGGAAGCATGACTGCAAGTGCCTCATCACGGGCGAATCCTTGGGTCAGGTGGCATCCCAGACGCTTGAGGCAATGTGTGCCACGAATGAAGTGGTAAAAATGCCCATCCTCCGTCCGCTCATCGGAATGGACAAGCAGGCAACCTGTGAGATATCAAGGAACATCGGTGCATTTGAGACGTCGATCCTTCCTTACGAGGACTGCTGCACGATCTTCGTTGCTAAGCATCCGAAGACGCATCCCCATCCTGAAGACGTCATCGAGGCTGAAAAGAACCTCGACATTGAAGACATGGTCGAGCAAGGCGTTGCAGGCACGGAGACCATTGAGATAACACCGTTCTGATATGAAGATAGGCAAACTGACAGACGAACAGCTCCAGTCGCTCGTAATAAGCAGACTTCCCGCACTTTCCGCGAACACCTTGTCGGGAGCGGGAATAGGCGCTGACTGCGCTTGGATCAAGACGGGCGAGGATCTTATGGTCACCTCGTCCGATCCGATCACGGCTGGAGGCACCGAGTCCGGAACGCTAGCCATACACGTATCCTGCAACGACATAGCAGCCTGCGGAGTAAGGCCCGCGGGAATACTGATAGTCATCATCGCGCCTCCGTCGGCTACCGAAGAGGATATAAAGATGACCGTCGACCAAGCCAGCCGTGAGGCGAAAGGCCTTGGCGTGGACATCGTCGGAGGCCATACCGAGATATCTGACGCGGTCAACAAGATGATCGTCGTTTCAACGGCTTTCGGCCTGGTAAGGAAGGGCGGAACCGTTCCGCTTGGCAAGGCTATGCCCGGTGACAGCCTGATAATCACGAAGACTGCAGCCATTGAAGGAAGCTTCATTGCAGCCAGCGAGCACCGTGAAAAGCTCGAAGGAAAGGTCAGTGAGGAAGACGTAAAGGAAGCGCTGTCTTATAAGGAACTCATATCTGTCGTAAAGGAAGGAGCAGCCTGCGGCAGCCTTAAGTCTTCAAGCGGAAAGGTCCGTGAGGACGGCTTTGCGTTAAGCGCGGTAAACCTCATGCATGACGTTACCGAAGGCGGAGTTTTCGGCGCGGCATTCGAAATGGCTGATTTCTCCGGTACCGGAGTTGTGATAGACAAGCGCCTTGTTCCGTTTACAAAGGCAACGAGCTCTATCTGCGAAGCGCTCGGCCTCGATCCTTTCAGGCTGATCTCATCCGGTGCACTCATGATCGCATCGCCGGAACCCGAAAAAGTCACCGCTGAACTTGCCCGTCATGGCGTCCGCTCGACCGTAATAGGTAGATTTGTTAACAAAAACGAGGGGTGCCGATTTGTTGAAAATGACGGAAGATATGTCAATTTGTTGCCTCCTGGGGCTGATGAGATATACCGTATTTGACGAAAATGTCAAAAAAAGAGTACATCAGTTCATTTTTCTAACATTTAATAATATAATTTGACAAACTGCTAAATCAGGGGGATCTAATATGAAAAGTACAGCAGCCAAAATAGTATCATTGGTACTTCTTCTTTCGCTTGCTTTATCGCTTTCAGCTTGCGGCGACCTTTTCTCTACCGTCGATTATTCGTCTGTAGACAAACTCGAGCAGTCTATCAATCTTAACGGAGATCCTACAGGTAAGACCGTTAGAGTTACCGTTGAGAAAGTTTTCTCTGATGGCGGTTCAGGATACATCGTTCAGCAGGGCAAGTTCAATTTCTGCCTCGCTACTGATCCCGTAGTGGTTCCCGGAGAAACGGTTACGTTCAAGATTTCGAGCGTTTCCAAGCAGGGTGGTTATTACGTTAACTGCACGAAAGTTTAAACAAACAATTTCTTAAAGCCAGAAATATACGAAGGCTGTACGGTTGCTGTCAGGACCGTGCAGCCTTGTTTTTGTAAATGTTTCTTGTTAATTAAATGTTAATACGCAATTCACCAATGATGGCTCAATTAATGTTAGTTTTTAAATAGATTGGTGGGTTTGCTATGGAACGTAAAGAGAAAACCATCTTGAACTCGGTTAAAGAGGCGTTAGGCTTTTCCCGTTACACGCCGTATCTTTCAAATGCGTTCCTGAAGGCTAACATGAAGGCCTGCATCTACATGTCCCTTGTCATCCTGTCGCTCGAAGCCTGGATGATGGTCATGGTCTATCAGATCTATCTTGACACCAAGGATACAAATCCTAAACATAACCTTGCATGGCTCGCAGAGAAGGAAAAGCTTTACGTCATGCTCTTTGCTTCCGCCTTGATCGTCCTCGTCTATGCGATCCATTTCCTCAAGTCTCCAAAGAAGCACGGAATACTTGTCGGCAACGTTCTGGTTTTTGCTTTTGCGACCATATGCGTTGTCTTCGGAATGCACATTTCCTGGCCGGAGTACAACGGCGGTTATCAGATCCTCTGCTTTGTTACCATGGTCATTTTCGCGATGTGCCTTCTCGTTTGGCGCCCCTGGTTCTCATTCCTCTGCATTTCTTTTGCATTCTGGGTTTTCTTCTGGTTCCTGAAATACATGTCCCCGGAAGCTTCTGCCGCCGGCCTTATGAACGAGTCGATGTGGATCAACTACCTGACGCTTTACATTTCCGTCTGCATCGTTTCGCTTTCCGCTTATCAGCAGAGGCTGTCCGAAGCAAAGTCTCTTGAAGACCTGGCGAAGAACAATGAGAACCTCAAATACATAGCCGTTCACGATGATGTTACCGGCATAGGAAATCTCAGCTGGTTCATGGAAACCGCGAACAGGCGTGCTTCTGAGAACCCTGACGAAAGGCGCTGCTATCTTTTTATTGATCTCGAGAATTTCAAATCCTACAATGAGTATTACAGCTTCGAAAAGGGAAATGAGCTGCTCAAGGATACGGCTGAAAAGCTCAGTGAGATATTTAAGGGCGACACCGTGGCAAGGTTCTCGGATGACCATTTCATCGTCCTTACGAACAAATATGCATTGAAGGAATCTTTGAAGGAACTCGGTGCGTTTCTTGAAGACGTCAGCAAGGAGATAAAGCTGAGCTTCAAGTGCGGCGCTTATGTAGCCACAGGCAAAAAGACCGGCCCTTCGCTGGCTTTGGACCATGCCCGATACGCCTGCTTGACGATAAAGAAAAAGTACGGTGAGCATTTCCGTGAATACAACGAGTCGATGTCGTCTGATTTCTATAGGCAGCAGTACATCATCAATCACATAGACGAGGCAGTGGAGAAGGGCTGGATCAAGGTGTTCTATCAGCCCGTCATGTGGTCTGACAGCCTTACGATGTGCGGGTTTGAGGCGCTTGCGCGTTGGCAGGATCCTAAGTACGGTAGCATCTCTCCGGGCGTCTTCGTTCCGATCCTTGAGGAATACAGGCTGATACAAAAGCTCGACATGGGCATCACCAGGATCGTTTTCCGGGACATGAGGGAAGCGCTCGATCTCGGCAGGCCCGTCATTCCGTGCTCGATCAACTTCTCGAGGATAGACTTTGAGATGCTCGACGTTTTGGGCCTTCTGGAAGAAATGTACCAGCAATACGGCCTTTCGAAAAAGTTCATTCACGTTGAGGTGACTGAGAGCGCCCTTACCGATAAGGAAGGAATGCTTCGTGAGGCCATCGCGGAACTCAACAACAACGGTTTCCCGCTCTGGCTTGACGATTTCGGTTCAGGATACTCTTCGTTCAACGTTCTGAAGGACTTTGACTTCTCGGTCATCAAGGTCGACATGATGTTCCTTAGGGGCTTTGACAAGAATCCCAAGAACAGGATAATCCTCACCAGCATCTTCGACATGGCCCAAAACCTTGGCGTCGACACGCTCTGCGAAGGCGTTGAGACGGAAGAGCAGTGTGAATTCCTGAAGGAGGCAGGCTGTAGAAGGCTTCAGGGCTTCTATTTTTCCAAGCCGGTTCCCAAAGAGGAGATCGTCGAGCGCATCCGCAACGGCTCTCTCAAGGTCGCTGACAAATTGGACTATGCATGATGCCCCTAAAATCGTCATATTGTCCTATTATTCAAGTTTACTAACTAAATAAATTAATATAGAATACCCTCGTTGATTTCTTTATCCCAAGGAGGATGTTTTATATGTACGACCACATCAAGTTCGAGGATCCTGAGGTTTATTCCGCAATTATGCAGGAAATAGGCCGTCAGCGCGACAAGATCGAGCTGATCGCTTCCGAGAACACCGTATCCGAAGCAGTTCTTGAGGCTGCAGGCTCACCGCTTACCAACAAGTATGCAGAAGGTTATCCGGGAAAGCGTTATTACGGCGGATGTGAATACGTCGACATCGTAGAACAGCTCGCTATCGACAGGGCTAAGCAGCTTTTCGGCGCTGAGCACGTTAACGTACAGCCTCATTCAGGCGCTCAGGCAAATACTGCCGTTTACTTCGCAGTCCTCGAGCCGGGCGACAAGATCCTTGGCCTTGACCTTTCACACGGCGGCCACCTCACACACGGAATGAAGCTCAACGTTTCAGGAAGAACTTATGAGTCTGAGTTCTATCAGGTAGATCCTGAGACACAGACGCTCAACTATGAGACGATCCGTCAGAGGGCTCTTGAAGTTAAGCCTAAGATCATCGTCGCAGGCGCTTCCGCTTATCCGAGGATCATTGACTTCAAGAAGTTCAGGGAGATCGCTGACGAAGTAGGCGCTTACCTCTTCGTAGACATGGCTCACATCGCAGGCCTCGTTGCTGCGGGACTTCACCCGAATCCGGTTCCGTACGCTGACTTCGTTACAACGACAACACATAAGACCCTCAGGGGACCTCGTGGCGGAATCATCATGTGCAAAGAGGAATATGCGAAGAAGATCAATTCCGCAGTATTCCCGGGACAGCAGGGCGGCCCTCTCATGCACATAATCGCTGCAAAGGCAGTTGCCTTCAAGGAAGCGCTTTCTCCCGAGTTCAGACAGTATGCGGCTCAGATCATAGCCAACGCACAGGCTATGAGCCAGGTTCTCCTTTCCAGAGGCGTTAACCTCGTATCCGGCGGCACTGACAACCACCTCATGCTGATCGACCTCAGAGGCACGGGCGTTACGGGTAAGGAGCTCCAGGAAAGACTTGACGACTGCAACATCACGGCAAACAAGAACACCATTCCGTTCGATCCCGAAAAGCCTATGGTCACGTCAGGCGTACGTATCGGTACTCCCGCAGTTACCGCAAGAGGCTTCAAGGAAGAAGACTGCAAGATCGTTGCTGACTGTATCGCTGACTGCATCTTCGACTATGAGAACAAGAAGGCAGACGTTATCGCAAGAGTTAAGGCACTTACCGACAAGTATCCCATCTATCCTGACATCAAGTAAGGTTTTTTTGATTTGGCCGACTTAAACGAAGGAAAGAAGCAGCCCCTGGCATTTAGAATGTCCCCCCGCACTCTTGATGAGTATGCAGGTCAGGAACACATAATAGGCAAGGGCAGAATGCTCAGAAGAATGATCGAGGCAGACCGTCTGTCCTCGATTATCCTTTTTGGGCCTCCCGGAGTCGGCAAGACCGCTCTCGCAAGAGTTATAGCAAATACGACCGAATCACGCTTTGAAAGGCTCAATGCCGTTACGGCAGGCGTTGCCGACATCAAGAAGGTCACTGAGGACGCGAGAAATCCGATAATCTCGGAAGGCCGCAAAACAGTCCTGTTCATCGACGAGATCCACAGGTTCAACAAGCTTCAGCAGGACGCCCTCCTTCCGTTTGTTGAAGACGGAACGGTCATTCTGATCGGCGCGACCACCGAGAATCCGTTCTTCGAAGTCAACAAGGCTCTCGTGTCACGTTCGACCGTTTTGCAGCTAAAGCCATTGGAGCCCAAGGACATCGCAAAGGTCCTCAAGAACGCCATTGAAGACAAGGAGAGGGGATACGGCAACATCGACGTCAAATGCGATGAGAATACCCTGCTCAAGATAGCCGAGACTTCCAACGGTGACGCGCGTTCTGCCCTCAATGCTTTGGAACTTGCGGTGGTTACGACTACGCCTTCTTCAGACGGCTCGGTCGTTATCACCGATGAAGTCATGAAGGACTGCATGCAAAACAGGGCGGTCATCTTCGACAAGGACGGCGAATACCACTACGACAACATCAGCGCCATGATCAAGTCGATGAGAGGCTCTGATCCTGACGCTGCGATCCTCTATCTCGCAAGGGCTTTGAAAGCCGGTGAGGACATTGAGTTCCTTGCCAGAAGGATCATGATCTGCGCATCCGAGGACGTCGGCATGGCCAATCCGAACGCGCTCCTCGTTGCAACGGCCGCATACGACTGCGCAAGGGCCGTAGGCATGCCGGAGGCGAGGATCCCGCTTGCACAGGCATGCGTTACGGTTGCGACGTCACCGAAGTCCAACGCTTCTTATCTCGCTGTCGACAAGGCCCTCGAAGAGGTTGGCAGCACGGATACCGGAGTCGTTCCGATGCACTTAAGGAATGCCCCCGCAAAAGGAATGGCTGATCTCGGCTATTCCGTAGGATACAAGTATCCCCACGATTTCCCGGGACACGTTACAAAACAGCAGTACATGACTGACAAGACCTTGGGCAGGACTTACTATGAACCTACCGACATCGGTTACGAAGCCAAGGTCAGGCAGTATCTCGATTACGTAAAGAAAATGACGGAAGGGGAGTCTGATCAATGAGATTCGTTATCCAGCGCGTGACTTCTGCAAAGGTCGACATCGACGGCAAGACGAAGGCCTCCATCGGAAAGGGCTTTTGCGTGCTTATCGGAATCGGAAAGGGAGATGATGAGCAGGTCGCGGACAAGCTTATCTCAAAGATGATCGGTCTTCGCATTTTCGAAGACGCTGACGGCAAGACGAACCTCGATCTTTCACAGGTGGGCGGTCAGCTTCTCCTTATCTCTCAGTTCACGCTTTACGCAGACTGCAAGAAGGGACACAGGCCCGGCTTTACTGATGCGTGCGAGCCCAAAAGGGCGGAAGAGCTTTACGGCTATATCGTGAAGAAGTGTACCGATCTGGTCGGAGAAGTAGGCACAGGCGAGTTCGGAGCCGACATGAAGGTCTCTCTGACCAACGACGGCCCGTTCACGATAATCCTTGATTCCGAGCGTCTGTGACAGCTTTTTCACGCAGTTGAAATATAAGAAATATAAATATTTGGTAATATTACTTATATTGCTATAAAATATAATGGACTGACTGTGTATTCAGTCTTTCAAAATGCAAAGGGAGTTCAAGATGGCGAATTCTAAAAACACGTACGGCGGCGGAGATTCGAGGGAGATCCTCAGTTGTTCATTCTGCGGAAAATCAGAGTATGAAGTTCCCAGACTTTTTTCCGGCGTAAACTGCTATATCTGCATCGACTGCATCAGGACGGCTTACGGCATCATCGCCGAAGAGGAAAAGGTCAAGAAAAAGAGCAAGATGCGTTCCATCAAGCCCAAGAAGCTTGTCACGCCTCATCAGATCAAGGACATGCTTGATCAGTACGTCGTCGGTCAGGATGAAGCAAAGGTTGCTCTGTCCGTCGCAGTCTATAATCACTACAAGAGAGTATTCACGGACCTTCCGTCCGATGAGACCGAGATCCAGAAGAGCAACATCCTGCTCTTGGGACCCACCGGTTCAGGTAAGACCCTCCTTGCACAGACGCTCGCAAGGATCCTTAACGTTCCTTTTGCCGTTGCTGATGCAACGAGCCTTACACAGGCGGGTTACGTTGGTGAAGACGTTGAGAACATCCTCTTGAAGCTCATCATCGCTGCTGACTACGACGTTGAGCGTGCTCAGATCGGCATCGTGTACATCGATGAGGTCGACAAGATCACAAAGAAGTCCGAGAACGTTTCCATTACCCGCGACGTAAGCGGCGAGGGCGTTCAGCAGGCGCTCCTCAAGATCCTTGAGAGCACCGTTGCAAACGTTCCCCCGAAGGGCGGAAGAAAGCATCCGAACGAAGAGTGCATCAAGATCGACACTACGAACATCCTCTTCATCTGTGGCGGCGCATTCGACGGCCTCGATGACATCATCGCAAAGCGTGTAGAACAGAAGCAGTTCGGCTTCGGCGCAGACGTCCAGTCACGCCGTGACATGAACAGCGGCATTTACTATCACGAAGTTAAGCCTGATGACCTCATGAAGTTCGGCTTGATCCCGGAGTTTATCGGCCGTATCCCCGTTACGGTCGCTTTGGACAGGCTTGATTCCGACGCTCTTGTCAGAGTCCTTACCGAACCCAAGAACGCGATCATCAAGCAGTATCAGAAGATCCTCAAGATGGACGACGTCGACCTCAAGTTCGAGGAAGACGCTATCAGGGCCATAGCCGACAAGGCCGTTGAGCAGAATACCGGCGCAAGAGGTTTGAGGGCCATCATCGAGGAAACGATGAGACAGGTGATGTTCGACGTTCCTTCCGAGCACGACGTCAAGGAGTGCATCATCAAGAAGGAGTGCATTACCGAGGGCAAGCAGCCGATCGTCATCTACAAGAACGGCACTGCGGTCCAGTCCCAGCCTTCCGGCGAAACGGGCGCAAGCTCCGTATTGGGCGTCAGCTGACGAAAAAACGATCAATCTAAACATTACGAAAGGGAGAAATACACATGGCTGAATCTTATAATCTTTGTCTCGACATCGGCGGCACTAAGGTTCTTGGAGCAATCTTCAATTCCAAGCGTGAGATCGTTTATAGGATTAAGAAGAAGACCAAGGCCGGTGGTGATTCCTCCCAGAACGTAGAAGAAGTAATCATCAACGTTGCCAAGGACCTTATCGAGGGTTCAGGCATCAAGAAGAGCCAGATCCATGCGATAGCCGCAGGCGCTCCCGGCGTAATAGACTCGGACAGTGGCATCGTTTTGTTCTCACCCAATCTTCCCTGGAAGAACTACAACATCAGAAAGCCTATAGAAGACGCTTTCGGCGTCCCTTTCTACATTGGCAACGACGTAAACGTCGGCGTTTTGGGTGAATACAAGTTTGGCGCCGCCAAGGGCTACAACAACGTCGTAGGCCTTTTCGTAGGTACCGGCATGGGCGGCGGCCTCATCCTCAACGGCGAGCTCTATACGGGCAACCAGTTCAAGGCTGCAGAGTACGGTCACATGATCCTCGATCCTGAAGGACCTTTGTGCAACTGCGGTCAGAGGGGATGCCTTGAGGCGTTTTCAAGCAAGCAGGGCATGAGCTCTTATATCAGACAGCAGGTCTCAAGAGGCAGAAAGTCCGCAATGGCTGAAGCTGTTGCTGAAGGCGTTTTTAAGTCCAAGGCACTGAAGTCTGCGCTTAACAGCGGCGATCCCGTTGCAACCGAGGCGGTCAACCGCGCATGCCACTATTTGGCGATCGCGTCAGGCAACCTCGTTAACACTTTCAGCCCTGAGATCGTCGTATATGGCGGCGGCGTCATCGAAGCGGTCGGTGATCTGTTCCTTCAGAAGATCCTTTCGGAAGTTGACAGATACTGCATGCCTTCGATCAGGAAGACGGTCGTATTCAAGAAGGCGGCGTTGGGTGACGATTCGATCCTTTACGGCGCGCTTTCAATGATCAAAAAGTAATCTAAATCGAAAAGAGGAACAATATATCAATGGCTAGAATTGATGGCATCAGCAAGACCTTCAATCCGAATGAGGAGGAACCCAGGCTTTACAAGAACTGGACGGAGAAAGGTTATTTCAAACCTTCAGAGGACAAGAGCAAAAAGACGTTTTCCATCGTAATGCCCCCGCCGAACATCACCGGCCAGCTTCACATGGGACACGCACTCGACAACACTCTGCAGGATATCCTTACGAGATACAAGAGAATGGCGGGTTATGCCGCACTTTGGCTTCCCGGTACCGATCACGCTTCGATCGCCACAGAGGCTAGGATCGTTGAGCAGATGCGCAAGGAAGGCATCTTCAAGGAAGACATCGGCAGAGAGAAGTTCCTTGAGAGGGCATGGGCATGGAAGGAGCAGTACGGCGGAAGGATCGTTGAGCAGCTCAAGAAGATGGGCTCTTCATGCGACTGGTCAAGAGAGCGCTTCACAATGGATGAAGGCTGCTCAGACGCCGTTAAGGAAGTTTTCGTAAAGTACTATAATCAGGGCCTTATCTATAGGGGTGAGCGCATCATCAACTGGTGCCCGCACTGCCTTACTTCGATCTCCAATGCAGAGGTTGAGTATGAGGAGCAGCCCGGCCATTTCTGGCACATCAGATATCCTTTTGAGGACGGTTCCGGATATATTAATCTTGCTACCACGAGACCTGAGACGCTTCTTGGCGATACTGCAGTTGCAGTAAATCCCAAGGACGAAAGATACAAGGACGTCATCGGCAAGATGCTCGTTCTTCCGCTCGTTGGCCGTAAGATCCCCGTTGTCGCTGACGACTACGTTGACATCGAATTCGGTACCGGTGCGGTTAAGATCACTCCAGGCCACGACCCCAACGACTTCGAAGTCGGTCAGAGGCACAACCTTGAGGTCATCACCGTCCTTACCGAGGATGCCAAGATCACAGAAGACTATCCGAAGTATGCCGGCATGGACAGATACGAGGCAAGGGAAGCCATCGTCAAGGACCTTGAAGAGGGCGGATTCCTGATCGAGATCGAAGACTATACGCATAACGTCGGTACGTGCTACCGCTGCGGAACTACAATCGAGCCGAGGGTTTCACTCCAGTGGTTCGTTAAGATGGAGACGCTTGCCAAGCCCGCTACCGAGGCAGTTAGGGACGGTCGCACAAAGTTCGTTCCTGAGAGGTTCTCAAAGAACTACTTCAACTGGATGGAAGACATTCGCGACTGGTGCATTTCAAGACAGCTCTGGTGGGGTCATAGGATTCCTGCCTTCTACTGCGATGACTGCGGCGAGATCGTAGTCACCAAGGAAGCTTCCGCCGTTTGCCCCAAGTGCGGCAAGCCGATGCGTCAGGATCCCGATACGCTTGATACATGGTTCTCATCAGCGCTTTGGCCGTTCTCAACGCTCGGCTGGCCTGAGAAGACTGAAGACCTCGCGCGCTTCTATCCTACGGATACTCTCGTTACCGGTTACGACATCATCACGTTCTGGGTCTCCAGGATGATGGTTGCCGGCATGGCTCACATGGACGAAGTTCCTTTTAAAGATGTTTTGATCCACGGTCTCGTAAGGGATTCCCAGGGCAGAAAGATGAGCAAGTCCTTGGGCAACGGAATCGATCCGTTGGAGATCATCGAGAAGAACGGTGCAGACGCTCTGAGATTCGCGCTCGTTACGGGCAACGCTCCGGGCAACGACCAGAGATTCCAGGAAGACAAGATCATAATGGGAAGAAACCTTTCCAACAAGATCTGGAACGCGATGAGATTCGTCATCATGAACATGCCTGACGAGATCGATTATTCTGGCCTTGATCCTGCGAAGTACACGCTCGAGGACAAGTGGATCCTTACCAAGCTCCACAACCTGGTCGCTGAAGCAACGGTCAACATCGACAACTACGATTTCGGCGTCGCTCTTTCAAAGATCGTTGACTTCATTTGGGACAACTTCTGCGATTGGTACATCGAGATCTGCAAGAGCAGGCTGTTCGATGAGAACTGCCCGACAAGCCTCGAGGCAAGGTATCTGCTCAACTACGTGCTCGGCGTTTCAATGCAGCTCCTGCATCCGTTCATGCCGTTCATCACGGAAGAGGTATATTCCAATCTCGTTCTTGACGGCAAGGCTGAGTCCATCATGATATCCGACTGGCCTGATGCCGACAAGATCCCCGCTTCACCTGATGAGGCGGAGATGATGGAGACCCTCATGGATGCCATCAGGGGAATCCGTGCGGTCAGAAAGGACATGGACGTTGCGCCTTCAAGAAAGGCACACATCATCGTAGTTACGCCTTCTGATAAGACGGCTTCCATGTTTGTTAACGGTGAGGGCTTCCTCGCAAGGCTTGCTTCAGTAAGCGGACTTGAGACAAGGAAGGACAAGGAAGGGATACCTTCGACGGCTGTTGCCGCTATGTTCAAGGGCGGCGAGATCTATCTGCCTCTGGAAGACCTTATCGACATCGGCAAGGAGTTGGAGCGTCTGGGCAAAGAGAAGGAGCGCCTTGAAGGCGAGATAGCGCGCGTCAGCGGAAAACTCGCAAATGAGTCGTTCGTATCCAGAGCACCTGCAGCGGTTGTCGATCAGGAGAGGGCAAAGCTCGCCAAGTATGAGGAAATGCACAAGAGTATAACCGAGAGAATCGCCATACTCAGCAAATAAAAGGAGGAAGAGGAACAATGGACATCGAAGCTTTCCAGAACAAGGAGCTTATCGCTAAACTGCCGAAGGAAGGAGTTCACTGCTATGCCGGCAATCCCGGCAAGATCATGAGGAACAGAGTCTTGTCTTTGGTTATGTTTGCGTTGAGCGCCGCACTTGCAGTAGTTGGCATCATCAACCGTGCAAACGGAATGCTCATGCTCATCCTCGCATGCATCGGCATTTTGCTCGCGGTATGCTTCGTGCTTGTTTTCTGCCAGACTTTCCTTGTCGCAAAATTCAGAGTCGCAGTTGACTACAACAACAAGAACATCGTTCTCAGATACCGTTACAGCAAGATCCTTATCCCGTTCGAGAATTTCGACGCAAGGGACGGATCTCCCGACCAGGCTGAGGCAATGATCGACAAGAACTTCAACAAGGAAGGCAACGCCTATCTCGTTCTTGACGACGTTTTCGAGGATGCCTGCTATCAGACTTCCATCGCAGATCTCGAGTCCAGGGAGGATTTCGAGAAGCTCAAGGCTGACTGCGTTGCCATTGCTGAAGCTTACGGCGCAAGAAACAGCAAGGACAAGGTAAAGTTCTACTATGAGACGGACGACGAAAAGGGTTCTTCCGGCGATGCGGACATGGACGCGATCATTGAAGAGGCCAGAAACGAACAGAAGGCCGCTAAGTCCGTGAAATCTGAGGAGGATTCTGAAGAGTCTGAAGAAGCTTCCGAAGAGGAGAAGAAGGAAGAAGAGTAATCCTTCTTTTGAACCGAAAAGCAAAGGAACCGCAATCTGCGGTTCCTTTTTCATTTCATTCCTTTAAGAAGTTCCTTTTTCTCTTCAGCAGTCAAATAGCGCCATTTGCCGACCTCAAGGTCTCCCAGCTCAATATTGATGAACCTGATCCTCTTTAATTTGGTGACCCTGTAGCCTAAGTATTCGCACATCCTTCTGATCTGGCGGTTCATGCCCTGTCTGAGGATTATCCTGAAAGTCTTTGAATTGACGGGGAAGACCTCAGTGGGAAGAGTCATGCGGCCGAGTACGGGAACGCCTGAAGACATGTTCTTTATGAACTTGCCGTCATAAGGCCTGTCCAAGGTAACGACGTATTCCTTTTCGTGACCGTTCTCGGATCTTAAAAGGCCGTTAACTATGTCGCCGTTGTTGGTCAGAAGGATCAGTCCCGACGAGTTCTTGTCGAGACGGCCGATGGGGAAGATGCGTTCCTTGAAGGCTATGTAGTCTATTATGTTTGAAGGGTCCCTTCTGTCGGTAGTGCAGGTGACTCCGAGGGGCTTGTTGAATGCTATGTAGATCGAGTTGTCTTCGGGAACGATCGGCTTTCCGTCAACTTCGACCGTATCGCCGTCAAAAACGCGCGAACCAAGATCGGCCGTGACGCCATTGATCTTTACCTTGCCGGATTCGATCAGACGGTCAGCTTCACGCCTTGAGCACATTCCTGACGAGGAGACGTATTTGTTGAGCCTGACGCCCTCAGACGCAGTGTTCTCAGGGTCACTCCCAGACATCGATGTTTTCCGCCTTGGAAAGTGTAAAGGTGAAGGTCGATCCTTCTTCGTACTTGCTTGTTACCTTGATGGTCTCGCCCATGTAGGTGAGGAGCTCTTTTGCGATGGAGAGGCCCAATCCGGAGCCTTTCTTTCCTCTCGCGCGGTCAGCCTTGAAGAACCTGTCGAAGATGTGGTCGATGTCGTATTCATGGATGCCTTGTCCGGTATCCGCGACTGAAATGTAGACCTTCTTCTCGTTCTCGATGTAGTCCGTGATTATCGTTATTGACTTGCCACGCGGCGTGTACTTCTTGGCGTTGTCGAGAAGGATGACGAGGATCTGCTCAACGCGGTCAGGGTTGCCGTTAACTGTAGGGAGCGTGCCGTAAGTGTTCTGTACCGAGAACTTGATCCCTGATTCTGCCATTATGGGTCTGAACCTGATCTCGATGCTGCTGATGAGCTTGTTTACGTCGAAAGGATAAGTCTTGAACGCGAGCGTCCTCGACTGGAGCTTGGACAGCTCAAGCATGTCGTCGATGAGTCTTGAAAGACGCATAGTCTCGTTGAGGATTATGCCGTAGTAACGCTGACGGTCTTCCTCCTTCTTAACCATTCCATCTGACAGCGGTTCGATGAGGCCGCGCAAGGTCTGGAGGGGCGTGCGGAGCTCGTGCGAGATGTTGGCGACGTAGTCCTGTCTGAAATGCTCGTTTTTCTGAGCTTCGTAGATGTCGCGGAAGAAGCCCGTCGCACCGATAATGCGCGTTTTGTCCTCTGAGTCATATTTGGGGATGATGGTCGACTGGTAAGCGTAGCTCCTGTCTTCGATCATTCTGGTCTTTGTCTCGCCGGTCGCGATGCAGTCCTCGAAATCGCGCCAGACTTCTTCGAAAGGAATGAGCTGGAGGTGTTCCGTGAACATGTTGTTCTTTTCGGCTCTGTTGAACAGCGTCTTGATGGCTTCGTTCGTAGTGACAGGATTTGATTCCGAATCGACCACGACGATTCCGTCGGAAATGACGTCGAAGATCTCCTGAAGTCTGTTCTTTTCGTTTGTCAGGTCGCTGATGGATTTTGAGAGCTGGTCAGCCAGGTAGTTGAAAGACGCACCGAGTTCTCCAATCTCGCCCTTGTGGCCCTCGTCAGCCCTCACGCTGAAATTGCCGCTTGCGTATTCCATTGCTATCTCGTTCATTTCCTGGATAGGGAGGACCATCCTGGCAACCAAAGCGTATGCGGGAATGAGCATGAAGCATGCGGCCATCAGAGTGGAAAGTACGAGAATGTTGATGTATTCGATGATCAGATTGTTGTAAGCGTTGAGATAAGAAAGCGATAAGAGGGTGCACTTTTCTCCGTTGCAGTAAACGGGCTGGCTTATCGCGATTATCGTCTTCATCGGATCGGAAGTGGCGAAACGCTTGGTCGAAAGACCGTTGCTTCTGGCCTGAAACTCCCTGAAGTTAAGAGTGTTGTTGACGTTGTTTATGTCCTTTGCGGAAATGTTCATGTGCTCCGTCGGAGTGGAATCGATGAGCTTTCCGTCAGGACCGATCAGGAAATAGTCATGCCCCGATGCAAAGGAAGTGCCAAAGAAGGCTTTTCGAGAAGCCTCATCGTTAAGATATTCGGGGTGTTCTATAAAGAGCTGTTGGTAAACGGCGTCCTGATTGACTGCGTTGTTTGTCTCGATGTCAACGGTGGCTGTTCGTCCTGCGACGATGAAGGCAATTATCGCCAGGATCGCGGATGCGACCAGCGAAACAATGACAAGTGACATCGTCCTTTTGAGCAGGGTGCTCTGAAACATCAGTCTGCCTCGAACTTATAGCCTACGCCGTAGATGGTCTGGATGCTCCAGGTAGCGCCTTCGAAAGCAATCTTCTGCCTGATGCGCTTGATGTGTGTGTCGACCGTACGGTAATCGCCGCTGTAATCGAATCCCCAAACGGATTCGAGTATCTGTTCCCTTTCATAGACCTGGCCGGGATGAGAAGCGAGAAGATAAAGGATCTCGACTTCCTTCGGCGTGCAGGGAACGGTCTCGCCCTTGACCTTGACGGAATAGTTTCCGAGGTTGATCTCAAGACCGGGGAATTTGAGAACGGAAGAAGACTGCTGGGTGTCGCCAAATCTTCTTAAGACGGCCTTGATCCTCGCGATGACCTCGCGTGGAGAGAAGGGCTTTACGATATAGTCGTCGGCGCCAAGCTCAAGGCCAAGGATCTTGTCGATCTCTTCGCCCTTTGCGGTAAGGATGATTATCGGGGTGGACAAAGTCTTTCTAACCTCGCGGCAAACGTCAAGGCCGCTCATTTCGGGCATCATGACGTCTAGCAAAATGAGGTCCGCATTGCCGGTCTGGGCCATTTCCAAGGCTTCCTTGCCGTCATATGCATCCTCATGGGTGAAGTTGTCATTGTCGAGGTATAAAGACAGTGACTCGTGTACGACCGGGTCGTCATCGCATATCAGAATGTTGGGTTGTCCGTTCATTGGTGATCGATCATCCTTTAAGAGTTTTATTCATTATATATTGTTTTACGCGCAAAATACAAATGTAAGGTATAATTAACTATTATTGTATTTTCTTGCTTTTTTAACCTGCTAATATTACAATTTTTCTCTAATCGGGAGGAAAGATTATGAATTCCAGGACAATTGCCAAAAAGACGGGAGCAGTCGTCATTTTATGCTCGATGTTCCTTTCTCTTTGCGGATGCAGCGCCTTAAGCAAAAAAGACGTAGTCGCCGCCGCAAAAAGGGTTGCTGAGAACATTGAGGATTTTGACGCGGACAAGCTCCTTGACCTGTCGACTCTGAGCAAGGGTAGCGACAGGGCCGATGAGCTCCGCAAAGGACTCAACGGCGAATATTTGGACGAGAACACTCTGAAGTTCTGCACGGCGATCCGTAAGACCTTCAGTTATGAGATCCGTGAGGATACCTTTACCGCAAAGGGCAAGGAGGCTTCCATCGACATCGATTTCTCCTTCGCGGACTACAAGTCGCTCCTTAAGAGAGACTACAAGAACATCGATGAGCTCGTTTCCGCGGTCAAGAGCTCGGACGACGTGACGACCGTTACCTTTAACGCAAGATTCATTAAGGAAGACAATGAGTGGCTCCTTGACAACCTCATGAGCTCAAGTTTCTTGAGCCTTTTTGAATTCATGGATGCCGACATCGGCGTTCTCGCGGTCGACCTTGCCAAGATCGTTGACTCCACCAAGTGCGTGTGGGCAGGAGAGACTGACGGAATGTACAAGAATGCCAGAAGGATCTCTTTGGTCGTTTACTTCAACAGTGACGTCACCAAGCTCAAGGGCAAGGGAATCAAGGCTACCTACACCGTGGAAAAGGATGGCAGAAACGTTTGGACGAGCGATCCTTTCGAACTCGGCGACAAGAGCAGGATCGAGCTTAATTACGGCAAGGACGTCGATCCCAATGCGGAAATGAAGTCAAACTGTCTTGCGAAGGGCGCTTATAAGATCACACTGACTGCCGAAAACGGCACGGTCCTCCATACGGCTTATACCCAGACCGACGTAACGGTTTCTGAGACGAGTTCGGCGACCGTATCCAATACCACGGGTTACAAGATCTATGACGCAGGCTTCGCAAGCAAGGTGCTTAAGGCTGGCTGGAGCAACGTGGACGGCAAGCTCGTCAGCAATGCATCCTATGGTTCTGACGCGTCCCGCATTTCATTCGTGATGCAGGTTGATCCTTCGACCACGGACAACGTCTACTTCGGATTCTTCTATGCTCCTACGCTTTCGGAAGCCCTTAAGATCAAGGTCAAGACTGACACGCCTTCCGTCAGCGGCAACCAGACGCCCATCGAAAACAACGGTGGATACTACTACTCGCTTGGCCTTAAATCCAAGAACGGAGAGAGCCTCAGGCAGGGAATCTACATACTTGCGATCTTCTCCGAAGACAGGCAGACGGTCTTGGCATTGGCAGAATGCCAGATCCTTTCTAAGCCTACTTCCGATTACAAGTAAGCTGTAAGAAAAACGGGTACAAACAATTAGGGCATCTCTTTCGGAGATGCCCTGTTTCTTTGGCTTAACGGCGGATGAGAAGGAAATACGCTCCGACCGCTATAAGGATGAACTGTATGATCATGCATACCGGAACAAGTATGCGGAACGAGGTGTGCTTCGTCTTGTGGCGGAAGACCTTCATTCCGAGAAAGGCTCCCAGGCCGCCGAAGCAGGCCGCGAAAAGAAGGAGCGTCTTTTCGGGGATCCTCCATTTGCCTTTCTTGGCTTTCGCCTTGTCGGCTCCGTAAAGGATGAAGGTGACAATGTTCATTATTATGTAAAACACAAGAAAAATCTTCATGCTTATATTATAATCGACGATATGGGTTTTTCGAACGCAGTTACCGGTGTTTTTTTCAAGATGGCCGTCTTCGCCTTGTGCCTGACGGTGCCTGTTTTCATACCGTCCTGCAGCATCCTTGACGACATAGACGACCCTTCGGGCGAGATAACTTACGATGAATCGGGTGCTTCTTCCACCGTTTCGTCGCCGTCGGAGAGTGAAGGGGCTTTTCCGTCATCGACGGGCGTCGAAATGGGCTATGACAAGGTAAGCAAGGCATACGTTTACAGCGCTTGGTACGACGTCGAAAAGGACAATCCCGCAAACTACAACGCGATGGATTCCGATGACGCATACGCTCTTAAGTGCGTTTTCTATTTTTCAGAGCCGATCAGCGCGACTTTCCGCGTGATATTGAAGAATGAAGGCGAGCAGGTTGTCGTAAAGACTTTGAGGCTTGACGAAAAGGTCATCGCGGAATGTGATTTTTCCGCCGGCTTGGAAGGCATGGATTCGTTCAAGCCGGGCGTTTACAAGGTGTATATCGAGACTGAAGGCAAGAATGTTGCCGTCTCAAGCGAAATGAGGGTTGAATGATGTTTTTGGCTGACAAATGGAAGGATTACGAGATCCTTTATGCCGGAAAAGGCGAGAAGTATGAGCGTTGGGGCTCCGTTAAGCTCTTAAGGCCCGATCCGCAGGCTGTATGGCCCGTAATGGACGGCGGCAAGGTCGTTCAGATGAATGACATTCCTGCTCCAAACGCCGTTTACAACAGGAGCAGCGAAGGCGGCGGCTCGTGGACGAGGCTTTCCCAGATGCCTTCTTCTTGGAAGATATCTTACGATTCGCTCGGCAAAAAGCTTACTTTCATAGTTGAACCCACGAGCTTCAAGCATACGGGATTGTTCCCCGAACAGGCCGTTAACTGGGACTTCTGCGGCGGACTCATCGAAGACGCCGTCAAAAAGGGAAGAGAGGAGATAAGGGTCCTGAACCTCTTTGCCTATACCGGCGCGGCAACGCTTGCATGCGCTGCGCATGGAGCGACCGAAGTAGTGCACATTGACGCTTCAAAGGGCATGATCGCCCGCGCCAAGGAGAACGTTTCCGCTAGCGACCTTACCGACAAATACATCCGTTTCATTGCCGATGACTGCAAGAAGTTCGTTGAGCGAGAGATAAGGCGCGGAAGGAAATACGAGGGGATCATCATGGATCCTCCGTCTTACGGAAGGGGACCTTCAGGAGAGCTCTGGAAGCTTGAGGATTCCTTCTATGACCTGGTCTCGCTTACCTCTGAACTTTTATCCGACGATCCCTTGTTCTTCATCGCAAGCTCCTATGCGACCGAGATTACTGCTCAGGCTTCAGGCCAGATCCTTTCCCTTGGAATAAAGGGCGGAAAGGTTGCTGCAGGAGAGATCGGCCTTCCCGTTACAAAGATGGGCATAAACCTGCCCTGCGGTTCTGTTGCAAGATGGACTCCGAACTGACGGTTTTTGAAGGCGTTACCATCCTTTACGAAGACAATCACGTGATCGTCTGCATTAAGCCTGCGGGCGTTCTGTCCCAGGGCGACGGTTCGGACGCGCCTGACATGCTGACGATCCTCAAAAAGTACATCAAGGAGAAGTATAAAAAGCCCGGAGAAGTGTATTTGGGATTGGTTCACAGGCTTGATCGTCCGGTATCGGGCGTGATGGTCTTCGCAAGGACTTCCAAGGCCGCTTCAAGGCTTTCCGAGCAGATCAGGTCGGGCAAGACCGTCAAGTGCTACAGATGCATGGTAAACGGCATCCTTGAGGGCGAAGGAAAGCTTGAAAATTACATTCTCAAGGACGGCAAGACCAATACCGTTACCGTGACCGACAAACCGGCAGGTGATGCCAAGTTTGCCGTGCTCGAATACAAGGCCGTCCGTTCGGATGGCGATAAGACACTGGTCAACATAAAGCTCGGGACGGGAAGAGCCCATCAGATAAGGGCACAGCTTGCGCATTTCGGGTATCCCATCGCAGGCGACAGAAGGTACGGAAAAGACGGCAATGTAGGCTATGACATTGCTTTGCAGTCCTACAGGTTTGAATTTGACCATCCGACCAGGAAAGAACGCATGGCTTTTGAGATTCCGGTGCCCTCATGCGCACCGTGGTTTTCTTGACATTATTTCACATAAATATTTATAATATACAGTCACAAAATTTAGACTGAAGGGTAATACGCTTTATGTACAAGAAAGTCTCAAAAGAGCTCAATTTCGTCGACCGCGAAAAGCAGGTCCTGGATTTCTGGAAAAAGAACGACATCTACAAGAAGAGCATTAAGAAGCTCGAAGACGGAGATCCCACCTTTACGCTCTACGACGGCCCGCCGACGGCTAACGGCAAGCCGCACATCGGACACATCAAGACGAGAGTCATTAAGGACGTCATCCCGAGATATCACGCAATGAAGGGCGAGAACATCGTCTTCAAGGCAGGTTGGGACACGCACGGACTTCCCGTTGAGCTTGAAGTCGAGAAAGCCCTTGGCATTAACGGCAAGCCTCAGATCGAAGGATACGGCGTTGAGCCCTTCATCAAGAAGTGTAAGGAATCCGTATGGACCTACAAGGACCAGTGGGAGCACATGAGCGACCGCGTCGGCTTCTGGGCTGACATGGAGAACCCTTACGTCACGTACGACAACAACTACATCGAGTCCGAATGGTGGGCATTGAAGCAGATGTGGGACAAGGACCTTATCTACAAGGGCCACAAGATCGTTCCTTACTGCCCGAGATGCGGAACCGCGCTTTCCTCACACGAGGTTGCTCAGGGCTATAAGACCGTTAAGGAAAGATCCGCAGTCGTCAGATTCAAGTGCGTTGACGAGGACGCTTACATCCTCGCATGGACGACGACACCATGGACTCTTCCTTCAAACGTCGCGCTCTGCCTTAATCCTGATGCGGAGTACTCCAAGGTAAAGGCTTGCGACGGCTACACCTACTATATGGCGACCGCGCTCCTCGATACCGTTCTTGGCGGACTTGCAAAGGACGGCGAGAAGGCATATGAGATCCTCGAGTCCTACAAGGGTTCTGACCTCAAGGGCATGAACTACGTGGCTCTTTATGAGGGTACCGCAAAGGAAGCGGCAAACCAGAAGAAGAGGGCACACTACACGGTCTGCGACGACTACGTAACGATGGAAGACGGTACAGGCATCGTTCACATTGCTCCCGCATTCGGTGAAGACGACGCAAGGGTAGGTAGGGACAACGACCTCCCGATGGTCCAGTTCGTTGATACAAGGGGTAACCTTACTGAGGAGACGCCTTTTGCGGGCATGTTCGTAAAGGACGCCGATCCGGAAGTGTTGAAGGACCTCGATTCGAGAAACCTCCTTTTCTCCGCTCCCAAGTTCGAACACGAATATCCTTTCTGCTGGAGATGCGACACTCCTCTGATCTACTTTGCAAGATCCACATGGTTCATCGCAATGAGCAAGAAGAGAGACGAGCTCTTAAAGTCCAATGCAATGGTCAACTGGATGCCTGAAACGATCCGTGACGGCCGTATGGGAGACTTCCTTAGAAACGTTATCGACTGGGGCATCTCCCGTGAGCGCTACTGGGGCACGCCGCTTCCGGTCTGGGAGTGCGAGTGCGGCCACAGACACTGCATCGGTTCCATCGAAGAACTCAAGTCCATGAGCGATGACTGCCCGGACGACATCGAGCTCCACAAGCCTTACGTTGACAATGTTCACATCAAGTGCCCCAAGTGCGGCGGCCAGATGAAGAGGGTCACTGAGGTTATCGACTGCTGGTTTGACTCCGGTTCAATGCCTTTCGCACAGTATCACTATCCTTTCGAGAACAAGGAGTTCTTCGAATCCCACTATCCCTGCAACTTCATCTCTGAGGGCATCGATCAGACGAGAGGCTGGTTCTATTCGCTCATCGCAATTTCTACCGTTCTTTTCGGAAGATCGCCTTTCGAGAACTGCATCGTTATGGGCATCGTCCAGGATAAGGACGGCATCAAGATGAGCAAGCACTTGGGCAATGTCGTCGATCCTTGGGACGTTCTTGATTCCCAGGGCGCAGACGCCGCAAGATGGTATTTCTATACCGCAAACCAGCCTTGGCTTCCTTCAAGATTCTCCAAGGAAGCTGTCAACGACGGCATCAAGAAGTTCATCGGTACATTCTGGAAT
>JAFZVF010000039.1 GCA_017617935.1 Clostridiales bacterium
ATGCTTGCTGGTCTCGAAGACATCTCTGAGGGTGAGATCTACATCGATGACCGTTGCGTCAACGACGTTCTCCCTAAGGACAGAGACATCGCGATGGTTTTCCAGAACTACGCTTTGTATCCTCACATGTCAGTCCGTGACAACATGGCATTCGCTCTCAAGCTCAGAAGAATGAGCAAGGACGAGATCAACCGCCGTGTTACTGAAGCTGCTAAGATCCTCGAGATCGAGCACCTCCTCGACAGAAAGCCTAAGGCTCTCTCCGGTGGTCAGAGACAGAGAGTCGCTCTCGGCCGTGCCATCGTTCGTGACCCTAAGGTCTTCCTCATGGACGAGCCTCTCTCCAACCTCGACGCTAAGCTCCGTGTACAGATGCGTGTCGAGATCACAAAGCTCCACCACAGACTTAAGACAACGTTCGTTTACGTTACACACGACCAGACAGAGGCTATGACCATGGGTACGAGAATCGTAGTCATGAAGGACGGCTTCATCCAGCAGGTTGACTCTCCTACGGAGCTCTATGACAACCCGGTCAACACGTTCGTTGCAGGATTCATCGGAATGCCTCCTATGAACTTCATCAACGCTGTCATCAACGTTGAGGGTTCCGACGTATTCATCTCCTTCGAGAACGTTACCATCAAGCTTCCTGAGAGATATGCTGTTGAGGAAGTTATGGAGCGTGACGGTCAGGAAGTCATCTTCGGCGTCAGACCTGAGGCTCTCACAGACGATATCACGTACGTTACCGATCACCCTGAGTCAGCATTCACGGCAGACGTCGACGTCGTCGAAATGCTCGGTGCTGAGACATACCTCTACGTTACGGTTAACGGATCACTGCCTCTTACATGCCGCGTTGACCCTACAACTTCACAGTCTGCAGTTGGTCAGGTTGTCGACCTCGCAGTCGATGCAAACCGTATCCACATCTTCGACAAGGATACAGAGCAGAGCATCATTTCCTAATCTTAAGGAAAGACAAAACGAATATCACGGGCGCTTCTTCGGAGGCGCCCGTTTTATTGCTTGCACCTTTTAATGAAAAATACTATTATTTAAGGGTTTAATCGGATATTCTGCGAAGATTACGGCTGAGGTGACAAAATGGAAGAAATCAAGAAGTGCATGCGCCAGGTTAAGACGATAATCCCTTCACAGTGTGGAGTCATGGACACCACCGGAAAGATTCTCGCATCCACTGACGAGACCGGAGAGGACCAGACGGATCCTTCGTTCCGTGCCGTAATGTCATCGGACAATCTGTTCGCTTCCACTGCAGACCGTACCTATCTCAAGGTGTTCATCGGTGAGCAGCTGAAATACATCATCTACATAGAGAACACTGACCAGGACGCGAAGATCAGCCTCCAGCTGATCGCCGAATGGCTCAAGACCCTTGTAAAAGAGAAGGGTACTGACGCTGAGAAGGCAATCTTCATCAGGAACGTCTTGCTCGACAACGAGATCCGCAACGAGATCCCCATGATCGCAAGAAGCTACAAGATCGACTGCAAGGATCCGAGGCTCGTACTTGTCGTAAGGACCACCGCCGAGCAGAGCGCTGAGGCTTTTGAGATCCTTCAGAACCTTTACAGCGATTCCGAGATAGCGACCGTCATCTCCATGGACGACACTACGGCGATCGTCATTGTTGACGCTTCCGAGGCGTTGAGGGATGAGGAAGGCGCTGACGGATTCATCGACGAGACCGGCGCGTCGATCCTCGCGGGACTCAATTCCGAAGGATGCAACGCAAAGGTGGCCGTTGGTTCCGTAGTCGGTTCCTTTATGGACATCAGCAAGTCCTATTCAGACGCAATGACCGCCCTCAAGGTCAGCAAGATCTTTGACGGCGACGCGGACATCTCCAGATACGACAAGCTCGGCTTGGGCCGTCTGATCTACCAGCTCCCGAAGCCCCTCTGCGAGATGTTCATCAGGGAAGTCTTCCCGAACGACGCCTTCAGGCAGCTCGACGAGGAGACGAGGACGACGATCGACACTTTCTTTGCAAACGACCTCAACGGAAGCGAAACTTCCAGAGAGCTTTTCGTACACAGGAACACCCTCGTTTACAGACTTGAAAAGGTCAAGACCAAGACGGGCCTCGACCTGCGCAAGTTTGACGATGCGGTCCTTTTCAAGATGGCAACGATGGTCAGGACCTACGTTGACTATCTTAACGATACTAATGACAACAAGATAAGGTAAAACATCGCAAGTGATTGATTTTATAAACGTAGAGAAGACCTACAAATCGGGGGTCGATGCTCTCAGGGGCGTAAGTTTCACGATCGAAGACGGCGAGTTCGTTTTCGTTATCGGCAAATCAGGATCAGGTAAATCAACTCTTCTCAAGTGCATTACCTGTGAGGAAAAGCCTACAAGCGGCAAGGTAACGATAGACAATTTCGACATTTCACACATGCCGCGTGCGCTGATACCCGTACTGCGCCGCAAGATCGGCATGATCTATCAGGACTTCAGGCTTATCGAAAGCAAGACCGTCGCTGAGAACGTCGCATTCGCGGGCGAGATCATCGGCGTTCCGAAGAAGAGCCTCGACAATACCGTAATGTTCTGCCTCTCATCCGTAGGATTGAGGGAAAAGGCAAACGCTTATCCGCAGGAACTGTCCGGCGGTGAGCAGCAGCGCGTAGCCATCGCAAGGGCTCTCGTAAACAACCCCAGCCTCATAGTCGCAGACGAGCCTACCGGAAACCTTGACCCTGAGACGAGCGAGGCGATAATGGCCATGCTCCTCGAGATCAACAGGAACGGCACGAGCGGCAACAAGACGACCGTAATCATCTGCACCCATGACAAGACGATGGTTGACAGGATGAAGAAGCGCGTCCTTGAGATAGAGAACGGAAAGCTCGTAAGAGACGAAAAAGAGAGCGGATACGGAGACAGGCTTTCCGCGGATTCCAACGCGGCGATCGAAGCGCAGTCACGCACTTCGCTTTATTCCGGTGCAAGTTCCGATCTCGTTTCGTTCGGCGATGACGAAGATGCGGCATATGGCGACAATTTCGACGACGAGGAATTCAGCCCCGATCAGACAAAGGTCCAGTCGCCGCTCATGTTCAACGACGACCTGACCAAGCACGAGCAGATCTACGGAAAGAGCCAGGTCACGCAGCTCCCCACGGAGACGAAGGCGGAAGACCTTCCCGTTGAAGAGGTCGTTTCCTTTAAGGAAGAAGACAATTCCCTGCCTGAAGAGATCAAGACGGATGATGAAGGTCCTGAGATCATCGAGATCAACCTCACGCCTGAGGCCGTCGCCGCTGCTGAAAACAGCAATATAACCTTCGGTGAAGACCCCGTTCCCGCGCAGAGCGCACCCGAGCCTGCTGCCACGCCCGCTCCCGAATCGGCTGAAGAACCCGCCGCTAAGACGAAGGACAAGAAGCAGCTTAAGGAAGAAAAGCGCAGGAAGAAGCTCGACAAGCAGAAAAAGATAAGACGCACCGGACTTTCTTCCGGTGACGGCAATGACATAGATTTGTACCCGGAGGACTGAGGATTTGAGCGGAAGAGCTTTTCTTAATTCAGTACGTGAAGGCATCCGCGGAATCGTAAGACATCCGCTGGTAACCATTGCATCCATAACTACGATCACTCTGATGCTCATCATCATGAGCATCTTCCTGATGTTCTCGGTAAACGCCAGGGGCATCATGAACAAGTTGAAGCAGAAGCCGCCGATAGACATCTACATGAAGCTCAACTGCACGGAAGAAGAGCTCAACACCGCGGCGGCCAGGATAAAGGCAAATCCAGCGGTCCTGGACTATACCGTTTCAACGCCTGAACAGAACTACAAAGCCTTTAAGGCAAACCTCGGCGATTCGTCTTCGATCCTTGATGACTTCGATTACAACACGTATCTGCCTTTTACCTTCTCCGTAAGGATCTCCGATCCCTCGCTTGCAAATGACGTCTGCGCAGAGTTCGAGACGTATGAAGGCGTCAACAAGGTTCAGCAGGAAAGCAAGGTAATGGAGTTCCTCACAAAGGCGAGCGAGATCGTCAACGTCGCGACCATTGCTTCTTTCGCCGTGCTCCTCATCATCTCGATGTTCATCATCTCGAACATGGTCAGGATCTCGGTTTATTCAAGAGCTTCCGAGATCGAGATCATGAAGTTCATCGGTGCGACCAACAATTACATCAGGCTGCCTTACATCATTGAAGGCGCAATCGTAGGCCTTATAAGCGCCCTCATTTCATGGGGCCTTACAATGACTATTTACCATCAGATATACGTAAGGACCATGAACGCGGTCAACTCAACGAGCTTCTATGCCATAGTTCCCGCCGGTGCCCTCATGTGGCACGAACTGTTCCTGCTGCTTATTCTCGGCGCGCTTATCGGAGCACTCGGAAGCGGCATTTCCGTACGCAAGTACGTAAGGGTATAAGAGGTATTCTTATGAGATACAAGGAAGAACTTGAAGCAATCGCATCCCGCGAAGCTTACCTGAGAAGAAAATACTTAAAGCCTTTCATTACCGCGGTCGTCCTGATCACGGTGCTGATCGCAGGCACGGCCATTAAGGGCGTTTCCGCAAAAGCCGCTTCTCCTGACATGGCGGTAGTCAAGCTTTCCGACGTTTCGAAAAAAGACATCGAGGAAGCCAAGAAGAAGCGTGACGAGACCAGGAAAAAGGCACAGAGCGCCGCTTCGAAGGTCAAATCCCTGAAGAGCAAGAAAAAGCAGGTCGACTATGAGCTCATGGCGCTCAACGACGCCAATGACGAGCAGCGCGCACAGTACGAAGAGATCGCGGCATCGCTTGAGGCGGCTCTCGATGCTAGGGTAAAGGCATTGGACGACTATATCAATGCGGAAGAGACCCTTGTCAAGCGCACGGAGGAATTCCAGAACAGGGTTTCCGTCATGTTCCAGTTCCAGAACAAGTCGATGTTCGAGGTGCTTCTTGAATCCGACAGCCTTGCGGGATTCTTTACGAACATGGAGATAATGACGCTGATAGCAGATGCTGATGCGCAGGCAGTCGATCAAATGAAGATCGCCGTTGATGACGCCAAGCTCCAAAAAGAACTTTCCCTCAAGGAAGCCGAAGACCTGCAGGACATTGCCGACGAGAAGCAGAAGCAGCTCGACGAGCTTGCAGCCAAGATAGGCAAGACCGAGGAGACTCTCAAGGACGTAAAGACCAAGCTTTCCGATTGGGAAAAGAAGGAAAACCAGCTTAACAAGGAGTCAGAGGATCTCAACGACAAGATCAAGAAGCTCCAGAAGAAGTATGCAAAGCAGAACAAGTATAAAGGACCCACGAACGGCAAGTTCAGATGGCCCGTCAACTGGCCCAACATCACTTCGCCTTTCGGCTGGCGCATACACCCGGTATACAACACCAAGAAGTTCCACTCTGGAATAGACATCGGAGGAAACTACGGCTCACCCATCATGGCCGCGGGCGCGGGAGTGGTCATCTTCGTTTCAACTCCCGTCCAGGGCCAGAACACCGGCGGTTCAGGTTACGGCAACTACTGCATCATCGATCACGGCGGCGGATACACGACGCTCTACGGTCACTGCAGAAGCGTCTACGTAAAGAAGGGCCAGCACGTAAAGGCCGGCCAGAGGATCGCCGAGATGGGAAGCACGGGAACATCGACGGGTTCACACCTGCACTTCGAAGTCCGTAAGGACGGTTCGCCCGTGAATCCCGAAAGATACCTCTGACAAGGTTTGACCGCATGGACAATTTCTACGACGCTCTTGCCATGTACTATGACACCATGCAGTCTGACATGGAGCCCCAAGCTTGGGCTGATTTCATATCAATGCTCATTGAGCGTCATTCTGAAATAAAGACTGAAACGATAACCGATCTCGGTTGCGGGACGGGAAGCGTTACGGTCGCGCTCGCTGAAAAAGGCTATTCCATGACGGGTCTGGACTCGGCAGAGGAGATGCTCGCGCAGGCGACTTCCAAGCCCAATGCCGAAAAGGTCCTCTGGTCCGCGCAGGACATTACCGCATTTGACATAGGCGGAAAGAGTGACTGCTTTATCTCAACTCTCGACACGGTCGACCACATAATGGACGAAGAGGCGCTCGAAAGGCTTTTCGCCAACGTGGGAGATTGTCTTGAAGAAGGCGGGGTCTTCATCTTTGACGCCATCACGATGCATCACCTTGAAGACACGCTCGCTGACAACGTATTCTATGAGGACTACGATGACTTTACCCTTTTATGGGTAAATGAATTTAATAAGGAAACTAAGGTCAACACCGCGGGACTTACGCTTTTCGCGCTGACGGTAGAGGGCCTTTACGAAAGATTTGACGGCGAGCTCGTCGAGAAGTATTATCCTTCAGAGTTCTTCGAAGGCATTGCAAAGAAAGCGGGGATGAAACTCCTTTCGACTTACGGCGAGCTGAAGGACGGCGTCCCGTCAGAAGACGAGGAACGCATATTCTACGTATTCGGAAAGAAAGGGAAGACATGACGGATAATCCTTATTACGTTAGCGGAATGCCTGAAGACGTTGCCGCGGACCACATCGTCAGGGCGGAGGCCTTGGGCGGTCTGGTCAAGTGCTCCGCGATAAGGACGACTGCAGCATGCGAGACCGCAAGGGTCCTCCATGACACTACTCCTGCGGCGACTGCCGCATTGGGACGCTTTCTTACGGGTTCGCTTCTCATTTCCGAATCAATGAAGAGGCCTACGGATACCCAGACCACGATAATCAGGGGCGACGGCCCGATCGGAGGCATGACCTGCGTTACGGATTTCGGATTCAAGTGCCGCGCCTATCCCGTAGAGAATAATATACCTACCGAATACCATAAGCCCGGCAAGATCAACGTCGGTGCGGCTGTCGGCAACGGAACGCTTACGGTTGTAAGGGACCTTGGCTTGAAGGATCCTTACGTAGGTTCGGTCGAACTCATCAGCGGCGAGATCGCCGAAGACTTCGCGTGCTATCTTTTGAAGTCCGAGCAGGTTCCTTCGATAGTCGCGTTGGGCGTTCTGCTCGAAGGCGGAAAGGTCTCGCATGCCGGCGGGTTCATGGCCCAGCTCCTTCCGGGCGCCGGCGAGGACGAGATCTCATATCTCGAGCAGAGGGCGGCAGGCTTCCCTGAAGTATCCTTCTTACTATCCGAAGGCTTCTCTCCCGCGCAGATAATCGACCTGTTCATGGGAGATCCGGACCTTAAGTATCTTGATGCCGCCGAGGTCGCTTTTGAATGCACCTGCAGCAGGGAAAGGATGAGTGCCGGCCTTGCCGCGCTGTCAAAAACGGACCTTGAGGACCTCTTGAAGGACGGCAAGCCGGTCGAAACGTGCTGCAGATTCTGCAACAAAAAATACGTCTTCGGGACCGATGAGATCACGAAGTTTCTCGAAAATCGGTAAAAAGCCTTTTTTCGATAACAAAAATTTACAAAATAACAAAAAAACCCTTGAAAAAAAGAAAAGCAGAGAGTAAAATCTTTTTCGCACGCTCTGTGGAGACCCACAACTGCGCGCAAATAAGGCTTTGATAACGGAGATTGCCGCGGGCGGCGCCAAAGCTGCGCACCGGATCGCGGGTAACTTCGAAGGAGCCGATGGCAGAACAAAGATCATCTGCCGGTCTCATGCCTTGAAGGCAGGACGAAAAGGGTATTGCAGACACTTGCCCAGAGTCCCAAAGTGCTGTCGAATGACGGTAACTGGTTAACTGGGTTTTTGAATGGAGTACGAGGAAACGCCCGACTAGGTTGAGATAAAAAACATACAGCTTTTATAAGGAGGCCAAACACAATGGCAACAAAGAAGATCATGATCAGAATCAGGCTCAAGGCTTACGACCATAAGATCCTTGACGACAGCGCAAAGCTCATCGTTGACGTTCTCACGCGCGACAATGCAAGCTTCGCAGGCCCGATCCCGCTCCCTACGGAGAAGGAGATCGTAACGATTCTGCGTTCACCTCACGTAAACAAGGATTCCCGTGAGCAGTTCGAACAGAGGACTCACAAGAGGATCATCGACGTTTACACACCGTCTTCCCAGGTCATGGAAGATTTAGCAAAGCTTGACATGCCCGCAGGCGTCTCTATTGAGCTCAAGCAGAAATAAGAGACAGCGGGTCTGAATACCGGAAT
>JAFZVF010000040.1 GCA_017617935.1 Clostridiales bacterium
AAACAGCGGCAAAATTAATAAAAATTATATAAATTGCTTTCCGTTTTCATTTGCCTTTTTACGCCTGATGCTATATAATAAAGTGATAAAAAGGGAAACTATGTGACTCAAACGAAGAGGTTGTCCGTATGGAAGCATTGAAAACGGCATTGGAGCGTTCACTCAACCTGTTTACAACGTTGGGGATCGCGGATATCGTCGATATCCTGCTTGTCGCGTATCTGATTTATAAAGCGATATGGTTCGTAAGGAGAACGAATTCCTATAATCTTGCAAAGGGAATCATCGTCTTCCTGCTTGTCATGCTGCTTGCTGACCTCTTTGGTCTGAAGATGATCAGTTTTGTCATGCGGAAGGCAGCAGAACTGGGATTGATCGCGCTCGTTATTCTCTTTCAGCCCGAGCTGCGCCGCGTCTTTGAAAGAATGGGCAGCGGTTTCGGGACGCTGCGGGGAGAGCGAGGCACCGAGATCGATTCTTCCATCGCGCACACCGTTTTGGCCTGCACGGAAATGTCGTCTTCCAGAACCGGCGCACTGATCATATTTGAACGCAACGTGAAGCTCAACGAGATCATGAGTACCGGAACGATCATCAATGCCGACACAAACGCGGAACTGATCAAAAATATTTTCTATGACAAAGCGCCTCTGCACGACGGCGCGCTGATCATCAGGGGCGGGCGCATCGCTGCGGCCGGGTGCGTCCTACCCCTTACAAAAAACACGAATCTCAGCAAGGAACTCGGCATGCGTCACCGCGCCGGAATAGGTCTGAGCGAACAATCCGACGCAGTCGTCGTTATCGTTTCGGAGGAAACCGGCTCGATCTCCGTCTCGATCGACGGAATGCTCAAGCGTCATCTCACAGCCTCTACGCTCGAGCGTCTTCTTCGCGCAGAGTTGATTGTCGAAGAAGACGACCGTGATCAGCGAGGGCTCAAGCAGCTGTTTAACAAGCTCTTTAAGGGGAAGAACAATGAAGAAGACAAGCGTGATGAGAAAACTGTATAACAGCAGGATCTTCTGGATGGTCATAGCGCTTCTTGCGTCTCTTTCTCTTTGGATATATGTCGTCAGTCAGGAGACGGAAGCGTATAAACAGACTTTCCGCGGAGTCAAGGTCGAACTGGTGGGGGAGGACATCCTCCTCAATTCGCGCAACATGGTCATCACAGACCTGAGCACAAGCACCGTCACCGTTGAGATTTCCGGGCCTAGAAGACTCGTCGGCACATGGAGCTCGGACGATCTGATCGCGCAGGTGGACGTCAGCAAACTCACACAGTCGGCTTTTACGTCCCTGCAATACACGGTAAAATTCCCCGATGGGACGGATACCAGCGGCGTGAAGACAAATTCCAAGACACCGGAGACCGTGAACTTTATGGTTTCGGCTCAGACCAAAAAAGTCGTCCCTGTCGTCGGAAGCTTTGAGGGCGGCGTGGCAGAGGGATTTACCGCCGAAACACCGGAGTTCGACCCCTCGACCATCACGGTGTACGGTCCCGAGTCCTATCTCAAGGATGTGTCCCGCGCCTGGGTCGTATTCGGAAGCAACGACATCACCAGCACCTATTCTGTCGACGTAGGCTTTGTTCTTCAGAACGAAGAGGGAGAGGAATGCTCGACCACCGGTTTGAGCTTTTCCAACGATACCGTCCGTGCGACGCTTCGTGTACTTGCAGTCAAGGAGATCCCGTTGAGCGTCGATCTGATCAGCGCGGCGGGAGCAAGCAGCGGAAATACCAAGATCACCATACAGCCTGAATCCATTACGCTCGCCGGAGATACTTCGATCCTCTCTAACCTCAACAGGATCTCCCTGGCCACGATCGATCTTTCCGACTTTGAAAGCACGTTCGAGGGCGAATACATGATCATCTATGACGACGGCTTGAAGAATCTCTCCGGTCTGACCGAGGCAAAAGTCACCGTCGAGATCGTCGGACTGGAGACGCGGAGCTTTGCCGTTCCGCAGGAGAATCTTGCATGCATCAACGTGACGGACGGGTATATCGCAGAAGTCCTCTCGGAGAGCCTGACCGTTCGTTTGCGCGGATCCAAAGAATCAATCGAGCAGATCAGAAGCGAAAACATCCGCGCTGTCGCGGATCTGAAAGACTATAACACCTCTGTCGGTCAGTACATGCCGCCCGTCAGAATCTCCGTCGACGGCTTTACGGATGTCGGAGCGATCGGGGAATACACGATCTCCGTCGAGATCCAGAAGGAAACGACATGACGCAGGAAGCCGTTGTTACAAAGCTTTTTCCAAACGGAATGGCGGAAGTCGCCGTTACGAGAATGACGGCATGCGGAGGAAACTGCGGCAGCTGTGAGAGCTGCATGCTGCAAAGCGAGGTCAAAACGCTCGCTCAAAACCGCCTCAACGCACAGCCCGGTGAACGCGTTGTGATCGAGAGCCGTACTTCAGCTGTTTTCGGCGCGGTATTTCTTGTTTATATCCTGCCGCTGGCCTGTTTTCTTATCGGTTATGCCTTGGCTTATGTATCGGGCCTCAGTGAAGGATTGTGCATCGC
>JAFZVF010000041.1 GCA_017617935.1 Clostridiales bacterium
CGGATCTTGAGGTTGTAGGAAGCATTGAGCATACCGCAGTAAGCATCGCCTCTGCCGCCAACCAGGTCATTCTGTGACTCTTCTGCAGCTGCGCAGAACATAACGGGGCCGCCCCACTGCTGAGCGAGCATTGTCTCGGAGATCTCAGGTCCGAAGTTGCCGAGGTAAACGCAAAGAGCGTTGCAGCCGGCAGCCTTGATGTCTGCCAATGCCTGCTGCATATGGATCTCAGACTCAACGATGCAGATAGGGCACTCATAGATGTCATCAGCGCCATACTTCTTTGTGTAAGCCTCAACGAGAGCCTTTCTTCTGTTGACGGAAAGTGACTCAGGGAAGCAGTCACGGCTGACAGCTACGATGGCGAGCTTAACGTCAGGTGCATTAAACAATTTCTTTGACATAATTAGATTTCCTCCAGTTGTATTTTTTTAATGTCTACTTCAATGTTAGCTCCGATCAGGCCCGGGAAATGTCCAGCTTCGCCGGGTGCATCGGGATGAGCGATAAGCCACTTGTTCTTTGCGGTAAGGAGCTTGTCTTCGCTGTCAGAATCTGCGAGGCAGTCGACGTGATCCTGCTCGAGGTCGTAGTTTGTTCCTGCGGGAAGGACTACGCCTACCATGAACTTGGAACCTTCGATGCCGCAGGGTGCATAGTGAAGCGTTGTAGCGTAAAGCTCAACAGCCGTTCCCTTGCGGATATGGAATGCCTCGATCTTTGACGTGTCATAGTGGAAATCGTCGGTTACGTCCTGAAGGGAACCGAGGAGCAGGATGCAGTCTGTAGCGCAGATGTTGATCTCAGATGATCTGTGATACTCAACTGCGTTGAGAAGCTGGTTCTGACCTGCGCAGTAACCTGTCTCGAGAGCAAGCTCACCACCGAAAAGCCTTGTCATGTCGACCTTTGCGGAAGCTTCCTCAAGTTCCTTAACGGAAGGCTTGTACTCAACACTTCCGTCAGGGATCGCGATCTTCTCGAGCGCTTCGATAACGGGTGCGAAATCAATGTTGTTGACAACGCGGCCGTACTTGCGGAAACGCTCGGAATGTGACTCGAAAATTACCATAATCCTGCCTCCTTACACATAGGATAAAGTTTACTGAATTTCTGATACTTGGCTTCATACTTCGCTGTGAGCTCGGGATCCGGAGTCTCAGCAACGTGAGTTGTAACGATGGCCTTGCATGCTTCTTCAACGTTCTTGTATTCGCCGCATGCAACAGCTGCGAGGATGGCGCCGCCAAGAGCCGGGCCTTCATCGTTCTGTGTTCTTGTAAGCTCGATGCCCAGAACGTTTGCTACGATCTTTCTCCACAGAGGTGACTTTGCAACACCGCCGCAGATGTTGGAGCTCTTGATGTCGAGGCCCATCTTCTTAGCGCACTCAAAAGAATCCCTGAGAGCAAAAGCAACGCCCTCGAGAACTGCCTGTGTCATTTCCTCACGCTTTGTGTCCATGGACATTCCGACGAACATGGCGCGGCAGTCAGGGTTATTGAGAGGAGATCTCTCACCCATGAGGTAAGGCAGGAAGAAGATGTTGTTCTCGCCCAGTTTTGTGATTCCGGTCTGCTCTGCAGCGAAATCCTTGGTTCCGATGATGTCTTCCATCCACCACTTGTTGCAGCTTGCGGCACTGAGCATGCAGCCCATGAGGTGATATCCGCCGTCTGCGTGGTCGAAAGCATGAAGAGAGTTATCTTCATCATTCTTGAAATTGCTGGAAGCGATGAAGATCGTTCCGCTCGTACCGAGGGAAATGTTGCATCCGCCGTTGCCGACTGTGCCTGTACCGACAGCAGCCGCAGCGTTGTCGCCAGCGCCTGCAACGATAAGACAGTCAGGATTGATTCCGAGCTTGTCAGCGATCTCAGGAAGGATCTTTCCGATGGCCTCATAGCTCTCGTACACCTTAGGAAGCTGAGCCTCTGTGATGCCCAGGATCTCGAGCATTTCAGCAGACCACTTTCTGTTGGCGCAATCAAAGTAAAGCGTACCGGAAGCATCGGAAACGTCAGTTGCGAAAACGCCGCTCAAACGGTATGCCAGATAATCCTTAGGAAGGAGGATCTTGTCGATCTTGGCGAAATTCTCCGGTTCGTTCTTCTTCATCCAGAGAACCTTCGGAGCCGTGAAGCCTGCAAAGGAAATGTTGCCGGTATATGCGGAAAGGTTCTTCTTTCCGATGACATTGTTCAGATACTGAGACTCCTCTTCAGACCTTCCGTCATTCCAAAGGATGGCGCGTCTGATGACGTTACCGTCCTTATCAAGGGGCGTAAGTCCGTGCATCTGTCCGCCGAAAGAGATTCCTCCGACTTCTTTTCCGTCAAAACCGTCGAGAAGCTTTGCGACTCCCTTCATGGTTCCGTTGAACCATTCCTCAGGGTCCTGTTCAGACCATCCGCTCTGCGGGAAATAGACGGGATACTCCTCCGTAACAGTACGAAGGATCTCACCGCCGCTCTTCATCAGGAGCAGCTTGACCGAGGAAGTGCCGAGATCAATACCGATAAACAGCATAAATAACCTCCGATAATAAAAATAACTTTTAATATCTTAAAGGCAAAAGACCTAACTTTGTATGCCGTAAAATGCAAGTAATCTATGGCAGTATTTCGACAAAATGGAAAAATCATACAATTGTTGCGATTTTTTGACACTTATTTTCAAAGGTCTCGTCGTCGGTCGCTAATGCCGTGTTTTTACTACTTTCACGAAAATGAAACGATCTGGGAAACTCCTGTTTTCCCAGATCGCCGTTGCTCAAATATTGCTATCGATTTTCACTGCCGTCAGGTCAGGCTGATCAGTCTGATGGACCTCTCCAAGTCCTTGATGTATCCGTTCAAAGTGGTCCTCGTAGAGTTGGTGCACTTTGCGTGGATCAAGACGACCATTCCGTTCGAATAGACTGCGGAAACGGTATATGCGGTGAAGTTTCCGAAGTCGTGAGTGTCAACCGTCCACTTTACGTCGTTGTAAGTGACGGTCGTGGTCTTCGTGTTCTTCAGCGTGGCGCTGTTCTTCTGGAACTCCGTAACGAACGAATCCTTGCTGTCGTTTCTCATCTGAGTCTGGTTCTTAACTGAAGTAACGGTCACGTTCAGGACCATGGTCTTGTTCGTAACGTTACTGTTGTCAAGGAAGACGACGGTGTTCTTCTGCTTTTTGAAGCCGCTTGAGAATTTGGGTTCAAAAAGGACCTTCATCCTTATGTCGGCAGTAGTGCTTTCATCAGGATTGGACGGGACGTCGGCCCAGAAGTCATCAAGCCTTGAACTCACGTCGCCGGTCGAAACAAAGCTCTTCATGGCGGTAATGACGTTGCTGCGCTCCTCATCATTGTTAAACCAGGAGTTTATGAAATAACAGCCAGGCTTGCTCGTGGGCGTGTGGCAAGGCACGCACAAAAGAATGAACTTTGCTCCGCCTGACTCTCCGTCTATCTCATAGCAGACCTTTCCGTTAGGCATTGTGTAATTGCCGGAGAAAGTCTCGACAACGGAAGAGCCGAGGTAGTACTCCATAAAGAACGCCTTGTTGTTCTCTACATCCTTGATGTCGTATACCGGCGTGTCTTTGACCATGTCGGCAAAGTTAACGGAAAAGCCGCCGTTCGCCTTCGTGTAGAATCCCTTTTCGTTCTTCACGTATCCGTCAGGGATCCACATCGTGGCTTTAAGGTCTCCGAGATCGGTCACGGTTCCGCCCGAAGCTGCTGCTGAACTGCCGTTCATCGAACTGTCAGTGGAACCCGAGCTGGTATCCTTCGTATCCAAAGGATAATCGGTAGACGCGTCGGTCGTGACCTCGGTAGTCTGCTTGCTTCCGAAATGTCCGCCGCCGTTATCGTCAGTGGTCTCAGTGGTGTGTTTGGGCTTGGTGCCGTTATTGGCAATGTTGATCGCCGTGATGGTTCCGACAACCGTGAGCACGACTGCCACGATGCCGATGATGATGCCGGCGAGGGCACCCTTGCTCATTCCCTTCTTCTTTGCTTCAGGCGCTTTAGCCTGAGCGGGTGCGCCGCTCTGCGCCGTGCCATAGCCCGGCGTGTACGGATTCACGGGCTGTGCAGGCCTGTAACCCGCTCCCTGGGCAGTCGTCGGCGTTTGGGAATAGACGGGAGCCTGTGCGACCGCCGTAGTCGGAATGACCGGAACAAGCGGGACCGCTGCCGTTGGAGCCACCGGTGTAGCCACGGGAGCCGCAGCCTGCGTCACGGGCATCTGTGCGGGAGCCGCCGGGCGGTTTACGGAAGCGCCGTTCAAAGCGGCTATGAACTGATCTATGTTCGAAAAACGGCTTTCAGGGTTTACCGCCAGCGCCTTCATAAGAGCCATTTCAGCATAAGGCGGAATGGCGATGCCCATCGAAGAAGGAGTCCTGATGGAATCCGCGTGGATTCGCTCGATGGATTCGGGCGGAAGAATTCCCGTAATGCTGCGGTACATCGTGGCGCCCATTGCATAGACGTCGGTCCAGGGACCCATGTTGCCGTGGTTTGAATACTGCTCTATCGGAGCAAGGCCGTGCTTGAGGATGACGGACACGCTCTTGTTCTCGCCATAGGCGGAACGTGCGGCACCAAAGTCAAGAAGCTTCGGCTGGCCCGATGAAGTGATCGAGATGTTGTCAGGGCTTATGTCCCTGTGGATAAGGCCCTGATCGTGGACCTTGGAAAGCGCCCTCATTATCGGAATGAGGATCTTGGAAGCGTCAGGATACGAGATCCTTCCGCCGTTCCTGTCCAGGTAGTCCTTAAGGCTCTCTCCGTCAACATATTCCATGACGAAGTAAGCCGTGTTGTTTTCCTTAAAGAAGTCCTGCACGGAAACGATGTTCTGCGTGTCATGGAACTTGGCGAGCGTTCTGGCCTCGCTTAAGAACTTGTCCAGTCCTTCATCGTAAGCCTGCTGCTGGGAGGAACTCGTAACCGTGAGGGTGTACTTGTCATCGGCTCTGGTGGCATAGCCTGAAGGCATGTATTCCTTCACGGCCACCTTGTAGTCGAGTGTAAGGTCATAGCCCAGATAGGTGATGCCGAAGCCTCCTACGCCAAGCACTTTTCCGATAAGATACCTGCCGTCAAGGATCGTTCCGAGCGGAACGGCGAGATAGGCCCTTTCGGAATTCTCATTAAACCCGCATGATGGACATACCGTTCCGGGTTCCTTTTCCTTAAAACAACCGTAACAGACATGCTGGGGATCAAAGCTCATACGTCTTCCTCCATTCTGGCACCGGCGGCGCCGCAGTGTGCGGAATGTCAGCGCATAAAACGCCCGTGCCTTCTTCCGCGGTCCGCGCGAAAATGGTGAGGGATCCGTCAAGGCTGCGCTGGCGCGTCACGTGGCGGACGATGAGGTTCTCAAGCCATTTGCGGGCGGTACCCGTCTTTCTGAATTCTAGTTCGATCTCAAAAGGCGTAACGTCAAGCTTTCCGGACACCCAGAGTTCCCCTTCGCCGTTCTTAAGGCGGTATGCCGAAAGAACGCCTGCGGACATCTTCTTCAGATTGCCCTGGGCATCGAAAACGAAAGTGTCGTTATAATCGACAGATGCCACACCGCCTTGCGATGCAGCATTGTCAATCTTGCCTTTTATAAGAAAGCACTCACTCATTAAATTCGATCATTCCTTTAAGATCTGGAACTTAACGTTCTCGTCAGCGAGATAGAACGAATCACCCGCAGCCAAACGTTCAGGCACGTTGGGCGTAAGCTTCTTTCCGCTTCCGGTATAGGTTCCGTAAGAAGATCCGAGGTCAGTCAGGATGAAAGTTCCGCTGGCCGCATCATAGTTGATCTGGCAGTGCTTGCCGCTGATGCCCGGGGTATCCTTGTTGAATACGAGGTTGCAGGCAGCAGGATCTCGTCCAAAGACGACCGCGCCTCTTGAAAGGTCGAACGCCTTGCCGATGAACTGTCCCTTGATGCCCTTAAGGATGGGACGTCCGGTAGCCTGTGCGGCAGCGGGCTTTGCCGTCTGTTGTCCCGCTGCTGTAGCCGTAGCTGCTGCAGTGGCAGCCGCGGCAGCCGTATTCTGAGCGGCAGGCTGCTGTTGAGGATAACCTTGCTGGGGATAGCCCTGCTGAGGATATTTCTGTTGAGGATAACCCTGTGCGACAGGCTGCTGTGCCGCCGCCTGATAAGGATTTGCACCGGCCTGGGGAGCAACCGCGCCTGCGGGAACGCCTGCAGCGGGAGCCTTCTTCTTGCCGGAAGGGATAAAGAACATGACTGCTCCGCCTGCGAGCATAATAACGCCCATGACAAGAAGCACGAGAAGCGCGGGAGACTTCAAAGCGGTTGTCTTGTAAGGGATCTTTTCAACGTCGAGGATCTTCGTGAGCTCGTTGCTGACGATCGCATAGTTCATGTTGTTGTCCTGGGCGTTTCCAAGAGTGTTGATTCCGACGACGTAGCCGTCCTTGTCAACGAGGGGTCCGCCGGAGTTTCCGTGGTTGATGGAAACGTCCATCTGGAATGAATCGTAATCGCGCTCGTTGGGCTTAACCCTCTTGCTGATGATTCCCTTGGTTACGGTTACGTCTTCAACGCTGTGATTGATCGTTCCAGGATCCTGAACGCTGTCGGAAACGCCAGGGAAACCGAGGGCGGTAACTTCCTCACCGACTTCGACCTTGTCGGAATCCCTGATAAGGAGCGCGCTTCTCTTGTTTGTAGCCTCGTCGAGCTTGAGGATCGCGATGTCCTTTTCGGAAGGACCGGAGAAGTAAACGACTTCAGGAACGACGTAGTCATTGGAAGACTGGGAGAAATACACCCTGATCTCGTGCTTCATCTTAAGCTGGCTGAGCGAGATTCCGTACTGCTGCTTAAGATAAGTGTCAAGGGAGAATCCCTTCTTCGCCTCTATGTCAAACGGATCGTCCTTTCCCTTGGGCCAAGCATAAGCCTGCTCAACGACGTGTCCGTTGGTAACGATGTATTTGACCTTCTGTCCAGGTTCGCCGATGGCCCAGCCCGTTCCGGACCAAGCGCCCTCATACTTAAGTTCGGGAACGCTGAGCGATTCGTAGATCCAAACTACCGAATTCCTTGCATCCGACGGCTTGATCTTGTACTTCATGGTACCAAAGACCGCTCCAAGAACGGCAAGGATCAGACCTACGCCTGCAAGGATGAGCCCGAGCAGCTTCAACACGGAAAATTTTCCCTTCATAACCTTTCCTTTCTGCCGGGTTAACGGCTTCCGTTATATCTTAATATTATACCCGTATAATTGTCTTGGTTCTCAAGATTTGCCGAAATGATCTCCTCTTCCATCCTGGAAGCCGCCTGCTCGAGCGGGAGGGCCATGTCAGAAGCAATCTGCTCAAAGCTCAAGGTATCGGTGATCCCGTCCGAGCACAAAAGAAGCGTGTCGCCGTCTTTGAGTTCCAAGGGAATCCTGTTGGTCTCGCATTTCGGATTTCTCTTACCAATATATTCCGAAAGAGCCGCGGCCTGCGGATCGGAAAAAGCGTCAGTAACCGGGAATCCCAGATCCATTGCCTTGACTATCAGTTCGTTGGAATACTCGTGGCGGATGTTGAGCGGGATGAGCTTTCCGTCTCTCAAGAGAAGTATGTCGCTGTCTCCAATGCTCCAGAAATTAAGCTTGTCTTCTTTAAGATGGATCATTACGACGGTCGTTCCGCCCTGTCCGTAGAAGTTCTCGTAGACGTTGTTGCTGATCGAAGAAAGGTAAGCGGGGACGTCGAAATCAGCCTTCCAAGGGAACACCTCAAGGATCTTCGAGAGCACGTCGCGCGCGATGACGCCGCCGGACGCCATTCCGCCCATTCCGTCACAGACGGTCAGCAGAATGCCATTGGTCTCATAATCACTGATGCGGCTGGCGCCGAAGGCGTCCTGCTGTTCAGTACGGTTTCCTATGCCCTGTACGTTGGCGATCTCAATACCCATCAAGCCTGAGCGTCCCACTTGAACTTATCCGAACATACGGGAATGAAGAGCAGTTCACTCGCTCCGACCTTGATCCTGTCGTCGGCCTTGACCTCAGCCGATACGTCGACCTGGTTTCCGTTAAGGTAGGTGATCCCGCGGCCGGTTCCTGCAGAAAGCGTGAACTTGTTATCCGAAGGATTATAGGTAACGACGGCATGGCAATCCGCTGAAACGGAATTGTCCTTGTCGAGTTTAATGTCGGCATCAGCGCCGCTGGCGATGTAATTCCTGCCGTTACAGACGGCGAAAAAGTCACCGGAATTCTCACCGGAAATGCATACGAGGATCGCCGCAGGCTTTGACTTTTCAGGCTTCTTGGCAGCCTCGGGTTCAGGCATCCTGACCGCGACGGTCTTGCCGATGTCAGAAGTCGGCGAAACAGCGGGTGCCGCTGCCGGTGCGACTGCAGGAGAAGAAGCCGGCGTACCTATTTCGACCAGCGGCTGCAAAGCCACGGTCTTTCCTATGTCGGAAGTAGGCGTCGGAGCCGATACGGGCGCTGAAACGGGTGCCGATACCGGAGCCGCAGGATGCTGGACCGCAACGGTCTTTCCAATATCAGAAGTCGGTGAAGGTACGGCCGACATCGGTTTTACGGCAACGGTCTTTCCGATGTCAGAAGTCGGTGAAGTAAATGACGTCTGAACGGCAACGGTCTTTCCGATGTCGGAAGCCGGAGCCTGAATAGGCATCTGAGGCTGAGGCATTACGGGAAACTGATTTCCGCAGCCCGTGCAGAATTTCGCGGTGGATTCAGCCCTGTTTCCGCACTTGGTGCAAAACTTGAACTGCTTCTGTGCAGCCGGCTGGCTCGCCACAGGCTGGTACTGAGGGATCTGCGGATTCTGGAAAGAGACTGCCGCCTGCTTGCCGAGCCCTGTGCCTTCCTTGCAGTAAGGGCAGCTGTCAAAACGGTTGTCATCAAAAAAATGTCCCTTGTCACACTGCTTCATAAATCAATCCCCCATCCTATGCGAATTGGCCGAATCTCAAAAAGAAAAACAGGCCAAAAAACGGCCCTTAAAGACCGTTTTTAGTATATAAGTCAGGCATTTGAACGTCAAGTGGAATTGACAACTCGAAACGGCTGAAAGTGGCTATTTTACGGGCTTTTCGCTAAGGGGGCCTTACAGCATCAATTTGTAAATCTCGGTACAGTCCTTCTCGTCGAGCGTAACGAAGCCGCTTATCGTTCCTCCTCTTCCGCCGCCGTTGCAAAGCTTGTCAACGAGAACGGGTATGTCTTCCTCCTTGCCGCCGAAATCGCTTATCTTGGAAGGCATTCCGATGGAAATGAGGAAACTCCTCAAAGCTTCGATTCCCTGCTTGGCGGTGACTTCGGGATGATAGTAGTCCATCTTGCATCCCCATACCCTCTCGGCAATCTGAGCAAATCTCGTAACGTCGTGGTCCATGCAGTAAGTGAAGACCGCAGGCATTACCACCGCAAGACCCGCGCCGTGAGCGCAGCCGTAAAGGGCGGAAAGCTCATGCTCGATGTTATGGCTGTTCCAGTCCTGTGATCTTCCCACGCCTGCGACGTTGGTATGTGCAACGGTACCGGCCCACATTATGTTTGCCCTTGCCTCGTAGTTGTTTGGATCCGCCATGACGCGCGGAGCCTCGTGAACTATGGTCATTATGAGAGCCTCGATCAGGCGGTCGGTGACCTCAACGTCTTTGGTATTTGTAAGGTAACGCTCGTAAAGATGGGCAATGATGTCCGTCATTCCGCAGGCGGTCTGGTAAGGAGGCAACGTCTGCGTCATCTCAGGATTAAGGATGGAGAACTTTGGCCTTATGCCGTCACCGCTAGCTCCTCTCTTGAGCATCCCTTCGACCTTGGTAATTACGGAGTCTCCGCTGCCTTCGCTTCCGGCTGCGGCGATCGTAAGGACCGTTCCCACGGGAAGAGCCTTTTCGATCCACTTGCCTTCATAGAAGTCCCAGAAATCGCCGTCATAGACTGCACCTGCAGCGATAGCCTTTGCAGTGTCGATGGTGCTTCCGCCGCCTACGGCAAGGAGGAAATCGAAATCGATCTTTCCCGACTTAAGATCGGCAAGCGTCTCATAAACGAAATCACTCAAAGGATTCGGCTGGACTCCACCCTTGCTTATATATGCGATCCCGGCATCGGCAAGCGACTTTTCAACGCGTTCCAAAAGGCCTGACTTAACGACGCTTCCGCCTCCATAGACAATCAGGACCTTCGTGCCGCCATACTTTTTGACGAGCTCTCCGGCATCGCTTTCGGTTCCTTTTCCAAAAACAAAATAAGTGGGTGAACAGAATCTGAAATTATCCATGAGGCATTCTCCTTAAGCATAGGTCTGAGGACATAAAAAGACCCCTCCTGCATATTATTGCAAATAGCAGAAGGGGTTCATACCGTTTGTTTAAATATTCTCTGACATTAACGATAAATAGCCAATATCTGATAAAAAGCGAATGTTCAGTCCTGATCGGGAGCCTCCGCCAAGGCCTTCTCGTTTGCCGCCTGGATGGCCGGATCGTAGGAAAGCATCGGCTTAACGTCCTTCTTTCCTTTGATCTTGCGGTCAACGTAATTGTTGGTAAGCCTCATTACCAGCGGGCTCATTGCGAGGACGCCGATGAGGTTGGGGATCATCATGAGGCCGTTGAAAGTATCGGAGATGTCCCAAGCGATCGATGAAGTCATGAGGGCTCCGCAGATGATTACCATAACGAAGATGACCTTGTAGATCTTCGTCACGACGGGAGCGTGCTTTCCGCTCAAGTATTCAACGGCCTTGCTTCCGTAATGTGACCATCCGAGTATCGTGGTAAACGCAAAGCAGAGTATGGCAAGAGCGACGAAGTATCTTCCGAACGAGAAGTTTCCAACTTTGAAGATCGTATCGAAAGCGTCAGCAACGAGAGTCGCGTCGCTCGTCGTCTCAATAGCTCCGGTCTCAAGATTGACGACTCCTGAAGTAAGGATGACGAGAGCGGTCATCGAGCATACGATGATCGTGTCGGCAAAAACCTCGAAGATGCCCCAAAGGCCCTGCTTGACTGGCTCTTTAACGTTCGAGTTGCTGTGGACCATGACCGAGGAACCGAGGCCTGCCTCATTCGAGAAAACGCCTCTCTTGCATCCTTGGGTAATGATCGTCTTGAACGCAACGCCGGTAGCGCCGCCCCATGCGGCCTGGCTCGTGAAAGCCCTTGAGAATATCGCGCCGAATGCGGGAAGCACATGCTGGACGTTTACGATTATTATGATTATCGATCCCAATATGAAGCACACTACCATGAAAGGAACGATCTTTTCCGCTACGTTGGCGATCCTCTGGAGGCCTCCCAAGATGACGATGCCGACGAGGATCATCAGCGCGATGCCTACAAGCAGCATGTAAAGAGTAACCTTTGAATCACCCGAAGTGTAAAGCACTACGGATGACAATGACTTAACGTCGAATGCGGAAGTAAAGTTCAGGACGATCTTGTTTACCTGGCCCATGTTGCCGATTCCGAATGCGGCAAGAGCGGCGCAGACCGCGAAAATTATTGCAAGGACCTTGCCTACGACCTTCATGCCCTTGTATCCGCCGAGACCGTCCTGGAGGTAGTACATGGCACCGCCGGACCATTCGCCGTCATGGTTCTTGCGCCTGAAATAGATTCCCAGGATGTTCTCTGAATAGTTGGTCATCATGCCGAAAAAGGCGGCGAACCACATCCAGAAAACGGCACCGGGACCGCCCGTGATGATGGCCGCGGAAACGCCCGCAATGTTGCCTACGCCGACCGTTGCGGCAAGCGCGGTGCAAAGCGCCTGGAACTGCGAGATGGTGGCATGGTCACCCGTGTGGCCGATAACGTTCTTGTCGAAAAGGCTGCCTATGGTCCTCTTCATCCAGTGGCCGATGTGCGTAACCTGGAAAACCTTCGTAAGGCAGGTCATAAGGATGCCCGTGGCGATCAGGAGCCAGACGCCGGTCTGTGACCATACGAACGTATTTACCTTGTCATTAACGGATGCAAGCGTTTCCCAGAACCCCATAAACAATCCTCCATAATAAATACCTATAACGGAAAAAGTATAACATGAAGGACAAGCGCCAAAAAAGGCGTTTTAAAACCGTAACCGAAATGAAAAGATACGGTTGAAAACAACACTTATCGGATTGAGGACGAGCCGCTTCAGTGGGTGTCACAATAAGTGTCACGATTTTCCCGTTTTTTGGTACACTTTTCGGCAAATCAGCCTCGGTTTGCTTGTTTGTGTACTGATTTTTGCAGATTTTGTGACACTTTTAGGTACACACCGAGTGCGGCAACGATGGTTCACGACAATGGGCTGTGATTTCTCACAGCCCATTAACTTAACCTTAAGCTTTTATAATCGGTTTCCGATCACTTGATGTCAGCGTGGAAATCCTGAAGCGCCTTGACCTCGAAAGACCTCTCCTTCGCAGCCTTGATGCCTTCCGCGGAAGCCTTTGCCGCAGCCATCGTCGTGATGTACGGAACATGCTGGCGGATGGCGTCCTTACGGATATAGGAGTCGTCGTGTGAAGACGTCTTTCCTGCAGGGGTGTTGATGATGAGGTCGATGTCCCGATTGAGAATCATGTCGGCGATGTTGGGTCTGCCCTCGTAGAGTTTCTTGACCTTCTCAGCCTTGATGCCTGCCTCGGTGATCATATCGTATGTTCCGCCGGTTGCAAGGATCTTGAATCCGAGATCGCTGAATGCCTGTGCGACGTCGATCAGGTCAACCTTATCGAGATCGCTTACGGAAAGGAGTACCGTACCCTCGAGAGGGAGCTCCGTCTTGGTTGCTTCCTGAGCCTTGAAGTAAGACTCGCCGAAGTGACTTGCAAGACCCAGGACCTCACCTGTGGAACGCATTTCAGGTCCAAGAACAGGGTCAACTTCCTGGAACATGTTGAACGGGAAGACCGCTTCCTTAACTCCATAATGAGGGATGATCCTGTCGTGAAGTTCTGTAACGGGTGACGGTCTGCCTGTAAGGTGCATCGTCATGATGTCCGTTGCGATCTTGACCATGTTGGTGCCCGTAACCTTTGAAACGAGCGGTACCGTACGGGATGCACGGGGATTTGCCTCGATGACGAAGACCTTGCCGTCCTCGATCGCGTACTGCATATTCATAAGACCGACAACGTGCATCTCGACCGCGATCTTTCTCGTGTATTCCTTGATGGTTGCGAGCAGCTCGTCGCTGATATGCTTCGAGGGCAGGATGCAGGCGCTGTCGCCGGAATGGATCCCAGCCAGCTCAATGTGCTCCATAACGGCCGGAACAGAGGCATCCGTTCCGTCACAGATGGCATCCGCCTCACACTCCATCGCGTTGTGGAGGAAGCGGTCAATGAGGATCGGCCTGTCGGGGGTAACACCCACCGCAGCCCTCATGTACTCCTCGATCGCGGCCTCACTCCGAACCACCTCCATGCCGCGGCCTCCCAGCACATAGGAGGGACGCACCATCACAGGGTAGCC
>JAFZVF010000042.1 GCA_017617935.1 Clostridiales bacterium
TTAACAAAGTATATGATGAATTCATCGACCTTGCAGGTGTTACCGCCGCTTCCAAGGATGACGTGAAAGCGGCGGCAGCTTCTAAAGCTCCTTGGTACAAGAGGATGATAAAGACCCTGGGTGACATTTTCGTACCCATCATTCCTGCCATCGTTGCAACGGGTCTTCTTAACGGTTTGTTAGGCGGCCTTTCAAAAGCATTTCCGCATTTGTCTGATTCATATTTCTTCGGACTTTTGAATCTTTTTTCAAATGCGGCTCTCGTTTTCCTGCCGATACTGATCGCCGTTAGTGCGGCTAAGATCTTCAAGGGCAACATCTATCTCGGTGCGGTCATCGGCATGATCATGATACACACAGATCTTGTAAATGCATGGTCTGTCGGCGGAGGTGCAGAGACCAAGACTCTGTGGTCCTGGTTCGGTGCATGGAACATTCAGAATACGGGTTACCAGGGACATGTTATCCCGGTAGTCATCGCCGTATTCTTAATGTGCAAACTTGAAAACTGGCTGCACAAAAAAGTTCCCGAAGTTATCGATCTTTTTGTCACGCCGCTCGTTACGGTCCTTGTTACGGGTTTCTTGACGATGACTCTCATCGGACCCGTTTTCGCACAGGTCGAGACCTGGGTCCTCGCAGGCGCAACATGGCTCATTTCCATTCCGTTCGGCATCGGTGCATTCTTTATGGGTGCGGCATATGCTCCGACGGTTGTTGCAGGCGTGCATCACATGTATAACGCGATCGAGCTCTCAATGCTCGCGGATAACGGAAAGAACATCTGGATGCCTATCGCTACTGCTGCCAATGTTGCACAGGGTTCCGCTGCTCTCGCAGTAGCATTGAAGACAAAGCAGAAGAAACTCAAGTCCATGGCTCTTCCTGCTTCTCTTTCAGCATTCCTTGGCATTACCGAACCTGCGATCTTCGGTGTCAACTTGAGATTCATGAAGCCCCTCATCGCCGGCATGATCGGCGGTGCTTGCGGAGCGGCGATAGCTTCGGTAATGAACGTATATGCAACTGCTAACGGCGTAACCGGCGTGTTCGGTTTTCTGATCACGACTGAGAGCTTCGTCGGATATCTTTTGACCTTTGTTGTCGCTGCAGGCGTTGCTTTTGCAGCTTCCTGGTTCATGTGGAAGGATCCTGTTGTTGAAACGGCTGCTGCAGCTCCTGCGGCTCCCGCTCCTGAAGTTAAGGCTGAGCCTGCACCTGCACCGGCTGAAGCTCCCGCAAAGGATGAGAAGGAAGAGGCAAAGGAACTGGTCGTTGCATCACCTTTAAAGGGAACTGCGATGGCGCTCGCTGACGTTCCTGATCAGACTTTTGCAGAAGGAATTTTGGGACAGGGCGCTGCCGTTGAACCTTCTGAAGGAAAAGTAGTCGCCCCGGCTGATGCTGAAGTAACCACAATCTTTGACACAAAGCACGCAATAGGACTTCAGCTCGATAACGGAGCTGAGCTCCTGATCCACATCGGCATCAACACAGTTGAGATGGAAGGCGACGGCTTCGAAGCTTTCGTAAAGGAAGGCGACAAGGTCAAGAAGGGCGATACGCTCGTTACGTTTGATATCGAAAAGATCAAGGCGGCAGGTCATCCTACGGTCACCCCCGTTATCGTTACGAACACCGATGACTATGCTGAAGTAACGCATCTGATCACGGGTGAGATCGACAGGCTTACGGATCTGGTCAAGATAACAAAGTAAGAGGTTCTTATGGCACGTAATTGGCGACAGAGCATCCATCTGGAACCGAGGAACGGCTGGCTTAATGACCCGAACGGTCTGTGTTATGCCGACGGCAAGTATCACGTGTATTTCCAGTATTCTCCCGACTCCCCGAAAGGAGCCGGGAGGAAATGCTGGGGACATTTTGAGAGTTCTGATGACCTGAAGACATGGACCTATACGGGTATAGTCATGGAACCTGACATACCCGAGGACAGAAGCGGCGTGTATTCCGGTTGCGCAGTAGTAAAAGACGGCATCATACACATCTTCTACACGGGCAACGTCAAACTTCCGGGCGACTACGATTACATAACTGCCGGCAGGGAAGCAAACCAGATCCATGTGACGACAAAGGACGGCCGTACCGTCAGTTCAAAAAAGGTAATCCTAAGAAACAGTGATTATCCCGAATGCTGTTCTTGCCACGTCAGAGATCCGAAAGTCTGGATCGAAGACGGAAAATGGAAGATGGTACTCGGCGCAAGAACGCTCGAAGACAAAGGCTGCGTTCTTTACTATGAGGCTGAAGATCCTGAATCATGGCATTACGTGAAGACGCTTTCCGTTGACGATTTCGGATACATGTGGGAGTGTCCCGATCAGTTCGATGTTGACGGAAAAGTTTTCCTCGGCATATCTCCGCAGGGATTGGAGCACGAAGAATACCGTCATCAGAACGTGTACAGTTCAGGTTATTTCAAGAAGAACGGTGATGAGCTTTCGGATTTTGAGGAATTTGATTACGGTTTCGATTTCTATGCGCCGCAGACTTTCATTGATAAAAAAGGCAACAGGATCCTCATCGGATGGATGGGAATAGGAGACATTCCGTATTCCAATCCCACAACGGAACTGGGATGGCAGCACTGTCTGACATTGCCCAGAAAGCTTTCCGTGGATCCCGACGGCTTTATTGTTCAGATGCCTGTCATCAACGAAGAGCTTTTTGGAGAAAGTGAAGAAATAGCTGAAGGCGTTACCGCGAAAGCACTCCTCGCATGTGACATATCCGTTCGTTTTGATTCGGCATATAAGATTACGATCGGCGATGCCGTTATAAGTTTTGACGGAGAAGTACTGATGCTCGATCTTGGAAAAGGCGCATCGGGGTATGGCAGAACGGTACGCAAGGCGAGAACCGGCAGGATAAACGATCTGCGGATAATCGCTGACAGATCGAGTCTTGAGATCTTTGCAGGCGGCGGAAGATACGTGATGAGCACGAGGTTCTATCCGTCTGATGCAGAAGTGAACATCACGAGTGAAGGCGCAGGATTTACCGTCAGACCCGTGAGGGAAATGGAGGTAAAAGGTTTTGAGTAAAAAGAGACTGGTCGCAATAGGTGAAGCGCTGATAGATTTCATCCCTTCGGTCAAGGGATGTGATTTTGATGACGTGGATTCATTCTTCCCCGCAGTCGGAGGCGCGCCCGCAAACGTGTGCGCCGCATTTTCAAAACTTGGCGGGGAGTCTGTATTCCTGACGCAGCTGGGTGACGATCCTTTCGGACACAAGATCGAGCGCGCGCTGAAGAATGCCGGCATAGACGTTTCCCATATTGCTTTTACCGATAAAGCGAATACCGCGCTTGCTTTCGTAAGTCTGGCTGCTGACGGCAACAGGACTTTCTCGTTCTACAGAAAACCGTCCGCAGACATGCTTTACGCCTCGGATCAAGTTGAAAAGAGTGCATTTGAAGATGTGTTCGCTCTTCATTTCTGCAGCGTTTCGTTAGGCGATTTCCCTATGAAGGATGCTCATGACAGAGCGATCGGGTATGCGCGTGAGAACGGAGCTCTGGTAAGCTTCGATCCAAATCTCAGATTCATGCTCTGGGACAGCAAGGAAGCTCTAAAAAAGGCCGTTCTGGAATTCATCCCGAAAGCTGATGTTCTGAAGATCTCAGATGAGGAATTGGAGTTCATAACGGGAAAGGATTCGGTCGATGATGCGCTCCCCGAACTTTTTGAAAAGGGAATCAAACTCGTTCTCTTCACATGCGGTAAGGAAGGCATGTACGCCTATACCAAGAAAGTTAGTGCGCATGCCGTATCACCGAAAGTTGAAGTCGTTGACACCACCGGAGCGGGAGACGCTTCCATCGGATCGTTCCTTTGGAAACTCAATGATTCGGGCGTCAATAGCGGAAACATAGAAGACGTTACGGAGGATATGCTCAAGGATGCGCTTGAGTTCTCTACCGTTTTCTGCACCATAAGCGTTCAGCAGAAAGGTGCGATTCCATCGTATCCGACCTTGGAACAGGTACAAAAATATAAAACATAAACAGGAGGCAAAGAACATGAAATCATTCGATTATGTGATCAAGGATGAAGTAGGTATCCATGCAAGACCCGCAGGACTTCTCGGAAAGAAGTGCAAGGAATTTGCCAGCACCGTAACTATTGCAAAGGGCGATAAGGAAGCGGGCGCTACAAAGCTTATGGCTCTCATGGGACTTGGCGTTAAGTGCGGCGACACCGTAACAGTCAAGGTAGAAGGAGACGATGAGGAAGCTTGCGCAGAAGCAATAAAGGCTTTCCTCGAGGAGAACCTCTGATCAACTGATCCCCCTGCATGAGGAGGTAACCATATGATTACTTATAATGGCAAAGGTGTATACGGTGCCATAGCTATTGGTCACGTTTCCGTCTATAAAAGACAGGATGCGGCCGTTACGCGCATCGAGATCACCGACAAGGAAGCGGAGCTGAAACGTGTCGAGGACGCAAAAGCGAAAGCCACTGAGCAGCTTCAGGCCATCTATGACAAGGCCCTCAAAGAAGTCGGCGAAGAAAATGCCGCGATATTCGAAGTGCACATGATGATGCTCGAAGACGACGATTACAACGATTCTATCAAGAACATCATCGAGGCTGAATCTGTTAACGCGGAGTATGCCGTAAGCATCACTTCGGATAATTTCTCCGAGATGTTCGCGGCAATGGATGACAGCTATTTCCAGGCAAGGGCGGCTGACATCAAGGACATTTCCAACAGGCTCATCGCCTGCCTGTCGAATAATGATTCCGGCTCGACTTCAAGTGATGAAAAGGTAATAATCTGCGCTGATGACCTGGCGCCTTCCGAGACCGTTTCGCTCGACAAGGAGAAGGTCCTCGCGTTTGTTACCGCATTCGGTTCATCCAATTCACACACTGCGATCCTCGCGCGCAACATGAACATTCCCGCGATAATCGGCGTTGGCGAAGAATTCCTGAAGAGCATAAAGGACGGCGATTTCGCGATCGTTGACGGATTTACCGGAGAGGTTTTCGTTGACCCTGATGAAGATACTTTGGCAAAGCTCACCAAAAAGCAGCAGGATGACATCGCCAAGAAGAAGCTACTGCAGGATCTGAAGGGCAAAGAGAACATAACGCTTGACGGGAAAAAGATCGACATCTTCGCGAACATCGGAAGCGTTGACAACATCGGCGCGGTCCTTCTGAACGATGCAGGCGGAATAGGCCTTTTCAGAAGTGAATTCCTGTATCTCGAAAACGATGATTATCCGACTGAAGAACAGCAGTTCGAAGCATATAAAAAAGTCCTCGAGAGCATGGCCGGGAAGAAGGTCATAATCAGGACGCTGGATATCGGCGCGGACAAGCAGGTCGGTTATTTCAATCTCGATAAGGAAGAGAATCCTGCGATGGGAATCCGCGCGATAAGGATCTGCCTTACCCGTCAGGACATCTTCAGGACGCAGCTCAGGGCTCTCTACAGAGCTTCCGTTTACGGTCACTTGGGGATCATGTTCCCGATGATAACCAGCGTCTCTGAAGTCAAGAAGATAATGGAGATCTGCGACAGCGTAAGAGCAGACATGAGAGTTCAGGACATTCCGTTCGCCGAAAACGTTGAGCACGGTATCATGATCGAGACTCCTGCCGCGGCGATCATCAGTGACCAGCTCGCGCCTCTCGTAAACTTCTTCAGCGTCGGCACGAACGATCTTACCCAGTACACGCTCGCTTGCGACAGACAGAATCCGAAGATCGAACCGTTCGTTGACACGCACCACGAAGCGATCCTTCGCCTCATTAAGATGGCGGCAGAGAATGCTCACAAGCATGGCGCATGGATCGGCATCTGCGGAGAACTGGGTGCGGATACGACTCTTACCGAGACGTTCCTCCGTATGGGCATAGACGAACTTTCCGTATCACCTTCTTTTGTACTCAAAGTCAGGGATCAGGTAAGAAAGCTCGATCTGAGCAAATAAAGAAACGACTTTTGGCACTTAACGCTTGTGCCAGCTTGAAAGAAACGGAGGCCGGAAAAAATAACCGGCCGCCGTCTTTTTATCGTGGCTAAAATGGTAACTATAGATGTTATAATAAGAACATCGATCAATTCACGGAGGGTGCATTTATGGGATTGGCTGAAAAGACGTACAAAAAAGGCGAGATCATAATCAAGGAAGGCGACGTCGGAAAAACGCTTTTTTACATAACTGAAGGAAAAGCCGGCGTATACGTTGATTATGGAAAGAAGAATCCTTTCAGACTCGGGTTTGTCGAATCGGGAGAGTTCTTCGGCGAGATGGCCATCCTTGAAGCGTATCCCAGGAGTGCAACCGTCGTAGCTGAAAGGAACATTTCCGTTATCGAGATCCCTGGCGATGACATGAATTCGTTCTTCTCCGAGAATCCCGATCAGATAATCGATCTCATGAAGCTTCTCGGCAACAGGATCCAGACCATGGCGGCGGATTACGTCGAGTCCCAGGTCCTCTTAAAGCAGCTTCGCGATGCTGACGAGGGAAAAAAGAAGTCCCTCTTTTCAAAGATCAAGAAGCACATGGACACCTATCAGAACAGCAAGGGTCAGCTTGAAGAGCCTTCAAAGGAAAAACTGATGGCCGAATTGGAGAAGTACAAGAACGTCAGCGCAGGCGAGCTCAAGACTTTGAGAAAGGGCATGTTCATCTTCAGGGAAGGCAAAGAGGAACAGTGCATGTACATTCTCCATAACGGCAAGGTCGGAATGTACAACAATTACCGCAGCAAGGAAGAGGTCATGCTCTCAGAGCTCGAAGCGGTTTCCTTCTTCGGTGAGATGGGCATCATTTCAGACGAGCCCAGGAACGCGACCGCAGTTGTCGAGTCCAACGGAGCGACCGTTGAAGCGATCTCCAGGGAAGACCTGCAGAAGATGATCAAAACTTGCCCCAACAAGGTCTACATGATCCTCCGCGACATGTCCTACAGATTGAGAAAGCTCAACGTAGACTTCCTCAAGACCTGCAAGGAGATTACCGAGAATTATAAGGACACTTAATTTATTAAAGAGAAAACATAAAACAAAACCGCGACCGGCAGATGCCGATCGCGGTTTCTTTTTGTCTTGGCGGAGAAGGGGGGATTCGAACCCCCGCGCCAGTTGCCCGACCTAAAGCTTTAGCAAAGCCTCCCCTTCGGCCTCTTGGGTACTTCTCCATCAGACGATGCAAGTTATATTATCACAAACGTTTTTTATTTGCCACACCGCAATTAAACGACCCGAAATTACGGTGTGAAAAAGCGCATTTTCATTAGTGCATTAAAGTATCTGAAATTATTTTCAAATATACGAAAAAAGTTCTTGACAGATAGGGTCCACCGAATTAGAATAATCAAGCACTTTGTCGGAAGGGCGTGCATCGGTATGCCTTAAAACCTGACAAAAAGGCACGGATCTTGAAAATTGAATAGAATGCAAAACTTGAAGTAAAACGGACCTTTTCAATTCTAAGAATTGAGTTTAAA
>JAFZVF010000043.1 GCA_017617935.1 Clostridiales bacterium
ACGAGACGGTCGATGCCGTAGCCGATGCCGCCCGTAGGAGGCATGCCGAGCTCCAACGCGTTGAGGAAATCCTCATCGGTATGGTCTGCTTCGTCGTTGCCTGCTTCAGCGGTAGCGTCCTGTGCAGCGAATCTCTCACGCTGGTCGATAGGATCGTTGAGCTCTGAATAAGCGTTGCACATTTCCCACGTGTTGATGAATAGCTCGAACCTCTCTACCTTGTCCGGAGAGCCCTTCTTTTTCTTGGTAAGAGGGGAGATGGCCAGAGGGTGGTCCATTATGAACGTGGGCTGGAGGAGGTTCTTCTCGCAGTATTCCTCGAAGAAGAGGTTTACGATGTCGCCCTTCGTGTGCCAAGCCTCGTATTCGATGTGGTGCTCTTCAGCGAGCTTCTTGGCTGCCTCGTCGCCTTCTACGGTATCGAAGTCGATGCCGGCATACTTCTTGATCGCGTCGTTCATTGTGAGGCGCTCAAACGGCTTTCCGAAGTCGATCTCAAGATCACCGTACTTGATGAGCGTCGTGCCGCAGACCTTCTCAGCTACATAACGGAACATGGACTCTGTGAGCTCCATCATGCCGTTGTAGTCTGTATATGCCTGATACAGCTCCATGAGCGTGAACTCAGGGTTGTGGCGCGTGTCCATGCCCTCGTTGCGGAAGACTCTGCCGATCTCGAAGACTCTCTCAAAGCCGCCTACGAGGAGACGCTTCAGATAGAGCTCCAAAGAGATGCGGAGCTTTAAGTCGATGTCGAGCGCGTTAAAGTGCGTCGTGAACGGTCTTGCCGCTGCGCCGCCGGCGTTGGTGACGAGCAGGGGAGTCTCAACTTCCATGAAGTCCCTGTCAGCGAGGAAGTTCCTGATCTCCTTGATGACCTTGGACCTCTTCTCGAAAGTGTCCTTGACCTGGGGATTGACAATGAGGTCAAGGTATCTCTGACGGTAACGGACCTCGGTGTCCTTGAGGCCCTGATACTTGTTCGGAAGGGGATGGAGGCACTTTGCGAGGAGCTTGTAAGCCTTGGTGAGGATGGAAACCTCGCCCTTTTCGGTCATGTAGACCTCACCCTCAACGCCTACGAGGTCGCCGATGTCGAGGTTCTGCCATGCCGCGTATTCTTCCTCGGGGAGATTGTCGATCTTCGTGAAGATCTGGATCTTGCCTCTCCTGTCGTAGAGGTCGCAGAAGGAGACCTTGCCCATGCCGCGCTTGGACATGAGACGGCCTGCGACGCGCACGGTCTGGCCCGCGAGGGCTTCATAGTTACCCGTGATCTCTACGGAGTGGTGCGTTACGTCGTAGGTGAGCTCTTCATAGGGATCCTTGCCGGATTCCTGAAGGGCCTTGAGCTTTTCCATGCGGAACCTTGTCTGTTCCTGGATCTCTTCTGCGCTTAACGGTTCTGTGCTTGGTACGAATTTCTTAGCCATTGTTCTTCTCTATCTTAACGATTTTGTACTTGATGATGCCCTTGGGTGCTGAAACTGAAACAGTCTTGCCCTTCTTCTGGCCGATGATGGCTCTGCCGACGGGAGAGTTCTCGGAGATCCTCTTCTTCTTGAAGTCGACCTCGCTCTCACCAACGAGCTTGTACTTGAACTCTTCCTTGGTAGCCGTGTTCTGGAGAGTTACATAGGCACCGAGGGAAACCTTGTCGGTGGAAATCTCTGAATCGTCGATGACTTCGACGTTCTTGAGGATGGCCTCGATCTCTTCGATACGTGCGGCGTTTGAAGCCTGCTCGATCCTGGCTTCCTCATACTCGGAGTTCTCCGAAAGGTCGCCCTGAGCCTTTGCTTCCATGATCTTATCAGTGATCTCAGCCGTCTTCTCGGTCTTTCTGTAAGCGAGCTCGTTCTGAAGTTCCTCATAACCTTCCTTGGTCATTTGCTTCTTTAATTGTTCTTCAGCCATTTTCTGTCTCCTTATAAAGTTCTAAAAAGCCTTGAATATTTTAATAAGAACCGTGCGCTATTGCAAATCAGCGCGCCGTTCTGTCGTTTTCCTTCTGGATGACGTCGTGTGCGCCGCCCTCAACTATCGAGGTGGATGATACGACTACGAGGCGTGCCTTGTTCTGGAATTCCTCGATGGAGGAGGAGCCGCAGGAGCACATTGTCGCCTTGACCTTTGCAAGGGAGGTCTCTACGCCGTCCTTGAGGGAGCCTGCGTAAGGAACGTATGAGTCAACGCCTTCCTCGAAAGCCATCTTGCCGCCCTTGCCGCCGTCGTCGTAACGCTGCCAGTTCCTTGCACGGTTGGATCCTTCTCCCCAGTACTCTTTTACGTAAGAGCCGTTAACGAGGAGCTTTCTCGTAGGGGACTCGTCGAACCTTGCGAAATATCTTCCGAGCATGAGGAAGTCAGCGCCCATGGCGAGAGCCAGAGCCATGTGATAGTCGTGAACGATGCCGCCGTCGGAGCAAAGGGGAATGTAAACGCCCGTCTCCTTGAAGTACTTGTCACGCTCTTCTGCGACTGCGAGTACGGCGGAAGCCTGGCCGCAGCCGATGCCCTTCTGCTCACGCGTGATGCAGATGGAGCCGCCGCCGATGCCGATCTTGATGAAGTCAGCGCCGCAGTCTGCGAGGAACCTGAAGCCCTCGGCGTCAACGACGTTGCCTGCGCCTACGATCGCGTCAGGATAGTTTTCCTTGCACCACTTGAGAGCGCGCTCCTGCCATACGGAGAAGCCGTCGGAACTGTCGAGGCAGAGGACGTCCGCGCCTGCTTCGATGAGGGCGGGAACACGCTCTGCGTAGTCTCTTGTGTTGATTCCGGCGCCGACGATGAGCTTCTTTTCAGCGTCGAGGAGCTCGTTCGGGTTTGCCTTGTGGAAGTCGTAGTCCTTACGGAAGACGAGACCTACGAGGCGGCCGGTGTTGTCTACGATGGGGAGCTGGTTGATCTTGTTGTCCCAGATGATGTCATTTGCTTCCTTGAGGGACGTGCCTTCGGGAGCGGTAACGAGTTTCTCGATGGGGGTCATGAACTCGCTGACCTTTGTATCAAGAGACATTCTGCTTACGCGGTAGTCACGCGTCGTAACGAGGCCTAAGAGCTTGCCGGTCTTTGTACCGTCTTCCGTAACGGCTGCAGTGCCGTGTCCGGTCTTCTCGTGGAGCTCCAAAACTTTCTCAAGGGTGTCGTCAGGAGAGAGGTTTGAGTCGGACTCAACGATGCCGGCCTTGTATTTCTTGACCTTCCTGATCATGTCGCACTGTGATTCGATCGACTGTGACTGGAATACGAAGGACAGACCGCCGCAGCGTGCCAATGCTATTGCCATGCCGTCGTCACTTACGGACTGCATGACCGCTGACACCATGGGGATGTTGATCTTAAGCCTTGATTCCTCCTGTCCCTTTCTGTACTTTGCCACAGGCGCTGAAAGGTCTACCTTGTCCGGTGTGTTTTCTTCCGTCGTGAGATTAGGGACGAGAAGATACTCTGAAAACGTACGTGATTCCTGCTCGAAAATCTTTGCCATGTTTTGACCCCCTTGAAAAAGATATAATTTATAAATATTAGCATAAAGACGCTGATATGTCGCAAGAAAAATAGGACAATTTCAGCCTGTTTCAGGAGCAATTTGTATAAAAAAGACCCGCGCGGGATTTTTCCTGCACGGGCCTTGTAAATCTGGATTGTCAGGGAAGGATCATTCGCCTGCTTCCTCGGGTGCGATGGGCGCGGGAGCGGCCTCTTCAGCCTCTACGGCCGGAGCGGGAGCAGCCACGGGCATCTCTGAAGGAGGAGTCGCGCATGCGTTCGGAGGAGCGATGACGTCGGCGGGAACCGCGTCGTCGTCAGCGAACCTGGCGCCGCACTTGAAGCAGAAAGCGTTAGCAAGCTGGTTCTCGGTGCTGCAGATCGCGCACTTCTTGAGGCCCTTTTCCCTGAGGATCTTTATGTTGAGCTCCTCGATCTCCTTGTAGATGTTGGAGATGGATTCGCAACGTGCATTGATGTCCTTGGTGACGTCAATGTTCATGTCCTTGTACTGACCATAGTAAAGATGACCTATCTCGTCGTAATACTTGCAGATGGTATGCTTTTTCTCGTCGATCATCTTCTGGAAATTGGCTATGTTCTTACCCTTCTGGTCCTGGAAAATCGGCATTTAAGTCACCTCCCTTAAATAGTTTTTACATTATACTACAAAATCAGATCTTCTGCGGCTTAATGTTCCAGATGCCCTCAGCATACTCCTTGATGGTCCTGTCTGAAGAGAACTTGCCGGAGTTGCAGATGTTGACCCAGCACATCCTTGCCCACTTGAGCTCGTCCTTGTAGTCCATGTACATCCTGTCGCGCGTCTTCCTGTAGTCGTCGAAGTCGCCAAGGACGTAGTAAGGATCGCCGGGCTGCCAGTTGGAGCCGTAGATGAGGCCGTTGAACAGGTCATTGAACATTCCTGAGCCCTCGTCGTTGAAAGAGCCGTCGGTAAGCCTGTCGAGGCACTTCTTGAGGTCGGGGATGTTCTCATACTGCCACTTCGGGTTGTAGTAAGCCTTTGTGGCGGCCATGTCCTGTGCGCGGCACCCGAAGATGTAGATGTTGTCGTCGCCTACGCAGTCAGCGATCTCGACGTTTGCACCGTCAAGGGTACCGAGGGTTACGGCACCGTTCATCATGAACTTCATGTTGCCCGTACCGGAAGCCTCGAGGCCTGCAGTGGAGATCTGCTCTGAAACGTCAGCGGCAGGGAACATCTTCTCGCCGACTGAAACGTTGTAGTTCTCGACGAATGCGACCTTGAGCTTGCCCTTCATCGCGGGATCGCCATCGATGAGCTTTGCGATCTCGTTGATGAACTTGATGATCGCCTTTGCGCGGAAGTAGCCGGGAGCGGCCTTTGCGGCGAACAGGATCGTTATCGGAGGCATGCCGAGCTTCGGATTCTCCTTGAGCCTGTCGTAGAGGTTAAGCGCATAGAGGGCGTTGAGGAGCTGTCTCTTGTATTCGTGGAGACGCTTGATCTGGATGTCGAAGCAGGAGTTCGGGTTGAGCTCGATGCCCCTGGTCTTCTTGAGATATTCGGAGAAGAGCTTCTTGTTGCCCTTCTTGATCTCGATGAAGCGCTTCATGACCTTGTCGTCATCCTTGTACTTCTCAAGCTTCTTGAGCTGGTCGAGGTCCGTGACCCACTTGTCGTTTCCGAGGAGCTCGGTGATGAGGGCGGAAAGTGCGGGATCGCAAGCCCTGAGCCATCTTCTCGGGGTAACGCCGTTGGTCTTGTTGGAGAACTTCTCGGGATAGATTCCGTACCAGTCCTTGAGCGTCTCGTTCTTGAGGATGTCCGTGTGGAGGGCTGCAACGCCGTTTACGGAGTGAGAGCCGTAGATCGCGAGCCATGCCATGTGGATCTTGCCGTCAGCCAAAGGAGACATGCGGTCGATGAGCTCTGAATAGAGGCCTGCCTCGTACATCTGGGCGCGGAACTGGTTGTTGATGCCCTCGATGATCTCGTAGATCCTCGGGAAGAGGAAGCGGAAGATGGAGATGTCCCACTTCTCAAGAGCTTCAGCCATGATCGTGTGGTTGGTGTAAGCAAACGTTGCCTTTACGATCTCCCATGCCTCGGTCCACTCGATTCCGTTCTCGTCGACCAGGAGCCTCATGAGCTCGGGGATCGCGACTACCGGATGGGTGTCGTTGAGCTGGATGGAGTTGTACTTTGCGAAATCGTGCAGATCATTGCCGTGATATTTCTTGTAACGGTAGATGATGTCCTGGAGGGACGCTGAAACGAAGAAGTACTGCTGTCTTACACGGAGGACCTTTCCGTCGTAGGAAGTGTCGTTAGGGTAGAGGACCCTCCAGATGTCCTGGACGCGGTTCCTCTCGATGACTGCGTCGTCGAAACGCTGTGAATTGAAGAGGTTGAAGTCGAATTCCTGTGCAGGCTCAGCCTTCCAGAGCCTTAAGAGGTTGACGTTCTTCGTGCCGTAGCCCGTGATGGGAAGATCACAGGGGATCGCCCATACGTCGATGTCCTGATAGTGGACCTTGACCTTGCGGTCGTATCTCGGAACGATGAACGGATAGCCGTGCTCCATCCAGGAGTCAGGATATTCGTGCTGGAAGCCGTTCTCGATGGCCTGTCTGAAGAGGCCGTAACGGTAAAGGATGCCGTAGCCCGTGACGGGGAGGTTGAGCGTCGCGCATGAATCAAGGAAGCATGCCGCAAGACGGCCAAGACCGCCGTTTCCGAGCGCCGGGTCAGTCTCTTCTTCGAGAATGTCGGTGATATTGAGTCCGAAGGAAGCAAGCGCGTCCTTGGCCTGGTCGTAAATGCCTAAGTTTACGAGGTTGTTGAGCATCGAACGGCCTTCGAGGAACTCTGCGGAGAAGTAGTGGGCCTGTCTGCCCTTGTTGTACTTCTGCCTGGTTGCCATCCAATTCTCTGAAATGAGTTCAACGATCGACTTTGCGAGCGCCGTCCAATAATCCTTGGGTGTTGCCTGCTCAAGGCTCATACCGGTCTCAGCCCTGACGTGCGACTGCATCATTGATTCAAGCTGTTTTGCAGTAACTGTTGCCATTTTTCAATACTTCGGCGGCTGTTTCCGCCTACTGCCCTCTCTAAAAAGTACATGTGTAATTTTAGCAATGTAGAGGGCAAAACTCAATTTTTTGGCGAAAAACTAACAAAATGATAATAATTTTAACAATGGGTTTGCAGAAGGTCCCTTTTTATATTAAACTCACCTTTATGATTTTAATGAATCCAGTGACTCTCATCTTAGGGATCGTTTGCGCGGTCGTTCTCGGTGCGGGCTTCGGCTTGGCTCTCACCTGGCTTTTCGGAAAATTCCCCGAAAAATGGCTCCAGGACTACGACGTAAAGGAGACTGACCCTAATTACCGCATCTCCAAGAGGATGAGATGGGTGCCCGAGGGCGTTGCAGCTTGCGTCATCTGCGCCATCTGCTACGTTGTGGCCGTCGTTTTCTGCGGAAACTCCTACATCACGACCTTCAAGCCCCTTCATTTGCTGGTCATCGTGCTCCTGATCCCCGACCTCGTGCTCGTCATGATGTCGGACAAGCTAAACAGGATAATTCCCGACCAGTTTTCGGTCTACATCGCCCTGGTCGGCGTCATTTCGATAGTTTCAGACCTCACCGAAGGCTCCGTATGGTTTACACCTGAGGCCAAGTGGTACATGCCGCTGCTCAACAAGATAATCGCTTCCGTCGTCGGAGGCGGAGTCGTCTGGCTCATCGGCATCGTTTCGATTACCTTCTTCGGCAAGGAGAGCATCGGAATGGGCGACATGAGGCTTCTTTTCGCGACTGGACTCATCACGGGATGCTACGGCATCATCGTTCTCATTTACGTGGCGATCTTCACGGCGCTCATCTGGGCAATCCCTCTCCTCGTCAGAAAGAGAAGGAGGATCAGGCAGGAAGAGGCCGAGATCGCGGCGTCTCCGGATCCCAGAAAGGCCCGTCTCGAGCTTCAGAGGAAGAAGGCCGCGATCCATTTTGCCGAAGATCCCGATTACATGGCGTTTGGACCGTTCCTGGCCCTCGGATGCGGCGTTTTCTGCATCATGGAGCCCTTCTTTTTTGAGAGGATGATCGGAACCATCACCATTCTCGGAGTGCGTTTCTGATGAGCGCTCCGGCTTCGGACAAAAACGTTTCCCGCAGGGCGTTTGGCGTTCCACACCCGTTCAACTGGGGCTATTCGTTCATTTTTGCCGCTTTGGGCACCGTATTCGTCATGGCGCTCGCAAAGGTTGTCTTTGACGCGGGGATCCTTGAGTTTTCAACCACTTCGACCATCGGCTGCGGCCTCATCACGGTGCTTCTGACGACGATCGCGCTCATGTTCCCGGCAGTATTCATTCCGGGAAGGAACGGAAGGGACATATCCGGAAGGTACACGGGAGGCGGAACCCTCTTAATGTCGTTTCTTTCCGGCCTGGCGATCTTTCTCGTCAGGGCGTCATTCCGCAACATCTTTACCTATCTTTGGTTAAGGCTTGGCAATTCCGTCGTGTTTCCGGCGCTGTTTTCATACGCGTCAGACAACTCTAAGGCCACGGTCGCTTTGCAGCTCCTGACCGATTCCTTCGTCCCGGCTCTGGGCATCTCGCTGTTCTTTTATGGCCTTCTCTGGTTGGGAATCAGGAATGACGACCAGAACCTGGCCTATTTCGTGATCCCGTTCCTGCTCTGCCTTTATTCGCTCAATTTCCCGGACCTTCCGGCGACCCTTGTCACGGGAGTCTGGCTCTGCAGGGTCAGAAAGGACTCGGGCAACGTCTGGGGCCCCTTCCTCTGCCTCGCGGGAAGCAGGCTTTTCGGGTTCCTTTTGAAGGGCGTCGTAGAAGAGGTCGACCTCACGACTTTGAGGACCTACAGCGACATGCCCACGACGTTCTTTTTCTCGGCGCTTCCGGCAGTCATCGTCGCGGTCATCATATTCGCGTTCTTCAGGAAGATCCTTGGCGACTTCCACAACTCGTACAACGCGGACGTGTATGGCGAAGAGGGCAGCAAGTACAGCGTCGGCGACGACACGCGCAGGGTCGACAGATTCAGGGCAGGTTTTAACATTCCTTTCTTTATGGGTGTTATAATATTCATTGGACTTTGGGTATTGATGTTTAAAGGAATCAGGCTATGAACGACGTAGAAAGATACAACCGCGACCGGGCGTCGGTCATGTCGATGATCAAGTTCATATTGATCGTCGCTATCACGGTTGCGCTTTGCTATTGCGCAAAGATCGTCGTAGTGATCCTCATCCCGTTCCTCATAGGATTCATGCTCGCGAAGACCTCTACGATCATAGCGACGCCCATTTCCAAGTGGTTTGACAAGAATCCGCAGAGCATAAAGCCCGGCAGGAAGAAGTCCACGAGGACCAAGACCGCGCTGGTCTGCTATGTAGTCCTCAACGTAATCCTCGTCATCCTCATAATCGTCTTGTGCATCGGCCTTTTGTGGCAGGCGAACACCGTGCTCAACAGGCTTTCATCGGCTTCCGTAAACTTCAATGCCGGCGCTTCTTACACCACCGAGATACTGAACAGGTTCTCCGTAGCAAACGGCGGCTTCCTCACCGAGGAGATGATCGCCTCGATAAAGGGCGACTTTGAAGGCATCGGCCAGAACGTCGTCGCGGCGATCCCGACCTTCATCCGTTCCTCGCTTTCGAAGATTTGGAAGCTCATCGGAAACCTTCCTTACGCCATCTTTTTCGTGATCAGCATCATGCTTTCGGGCTACTACTTCATCAATGACGGCCCCGCGGTCCTCAAGTTCTTTGCAAAGAACACTCCGAACAGAAAGTTCAGGAGCCGCGTCTTCGGCCTCATCAACGACCTGACCATGACGGTCTTCCGCGTCCTTGGCGGCTACATGGCGCTCCTCGTCATAACGGCGGCTGAGGCCTACATCGTCTTCATGGCGGCAGGCGTTTACAACTACGCTCTCATCCTGGCGCTCATCACGGCGCTCATCGACTTCATGCCCGTTCTGGGCATCAGCGCCACCATGATCCCCGTCATGATCTGGCTCGTTTTGAACGGAAAGATCATCCCCGCGGTCATCATAGTCATCGGTATGGCGGTCATGACGGTCCTGCGCCGCTTCATAGAGCCTCCGATCCTTGGCAAGTCGATGCGCATCCATCCGCTACTGACACTTGTCGCGATGGCCGTAGGCGTATATATTTGGGGTGCGATAGGTTTCCTTTTGGGACCTGCGCTCGCAATCATAATTCTTCAGACCATCAAGGTCTTCGAGATAGACAAGAAGGTTGGGGAATACCTGTCCGGCGTCTTTGAGCGCTTCCTGTCACCCAAAAAGGAGGACGACGGGAAGAGTAAGGACGCTGACGGGGCGGTAGAGAGGAACGGTAAAAAGGATTACGCCAAGTAATGCTTAACAAAGGGAATTTTTGATCTATATGAGGAGGAAATCATGAAGACATGTTTGAAATGCGGCGCGCAGTTCGCTGATGACGCGGTATTCTGCTCAAATTGCGGATTCAAGGACGTCCAGTTCTGCCCTGAATGCGGAAAAGAGCGCATTCCCGGCTCGCTGTTCTGCGCAGGCTGCGGAAGAAGATACTACACGGCACCCGAAGGACAGGCTGAACCTGCACCGCAGGCTCCTCAGGCGGTTCCCGTAACCGAGGCCGTTCCCGCACCGGCTCCCGTAGCTGAGGTCGCGCCCGCACCCGTCGCGGAAGTCGCACCTGCGCCTGTTGCAGAGGTTGCTCCGGCTCCCGTAGCTGAAGTCGCACCCGCTCCTGTTACAGAGGTTGCACCGGCACCCGTCGCGGAAGTCGCGCCCGTCGCACCCGTTGCTCCCGTAGAGCCTGCGGCGATCCCCACGACCGAGGCAATGCCCCAGACTGCATATCAGCCCGCAGCCCCCGTTGCTCCTGCAGCTCCCGCTGCTCCCGCTCAGGCTGCCGCTCCCGCTAAAAAGAAGAAGTTCCCGCTCGTTCCCGTCATCATCGGCGGCGTAGTCCTCATCGTGGCTATCGGCGTTGCGGTCTTCTTCATTGCGACCACGCCTTCCAGAAAGTACAAGGCTGCCGAGAAGGCCTTTGATTCAGGCGATTACGCTACCGCTGCAGCCCAGTTTGAGGCGGCAGGCGATTTCTCCGACGCTAAGGAGCGTGCTGAAGAGGCAACCACGCTGCTCCACTACACGAACGGCAAGGAAGCTTTTGACAGCGGAGATTTCGACAAGGCACAGGAAGAATTCAAGGCTGCCGGCAAGTACAAGGACGCTCAGGAAAGAGCTGAAGAGTGCGTTGTCGCAGGACATTACGCAAAGGGCGTTTCCTTAAGCTCCTCCGATCCTGATCAGGCCATCTCCGAATTCGAGGCGGCAGGCGATTACAAGGACGCAAAAAACAAGGTCTTTGACCTTCTCGTAGCTCAGGGCGACAAGGCTCTTGATGCCGAGCAGTTCGACAAGGCGGCTGAATACTACAAGAAGGCCGGCCAGTACAAGGACGTTTCCGAAAAGGTCTCCCTCGTTATCTACGATCAGGGCGTCAAGGCTTTCGAGAACAAGCAGTACGAGAAGGCGATCGAGTACTTCACGGCTGCAGGCTCCTTCAAGGATTCCGCTGAGCAGATCAAGAAGTGCTATTTCCAGATCGCTGAAGACGCTGCTGCGGCAAACGATCTTGAGAAGGCAATAAGCAACTACAACAAGGCCGGCGACTACAACGGCGCCGCCACTAAGGTTCAGGAACTCTACTACAAGCAGGCTGAAAAGGAACTCGAGGCAGGCAATGTTGAGAACGCCGCAAAGCTTTTTGCTATGGCCGGAAACTACAAGGATGCCGCTGACAAGGTCAAGGCCGCATACTACCAGATCGGTTCTGACGCCCTCAACAACAAGGATTACGACAAGGCTGCCGAGTATCTGGCTCTCGCCGGCGATTACAAGGATGCCGCTACAAAGGGCAAGGCCGCATATTATGCAAAGGGCGTTGAGGCCCTCAACAACAAGGATTACGAGAAGGCAACCCAGTATCTGACCCTCGCTGGCAACTACAAGGATGCAAAGAACCTCCTTACCTCAACTGCTTACGGTCAGGGTATCGAGGCTCTCGCAAACGGCGCTTTCAGCACTGCTAGGAAGTACTTCGAGTCCTGCGGCAAGTACAAGTTCGCTCAGGACCTCATGAATGCATGCGACGGTGAGGCACAGCTCGCTGCCGGCAAGTACGAGGAGGCATGGTCCTTCTACAACAAGGTTTCAAAGAAGGCCAAGGTCACCGGCTTCGACATCCAGGGCAGAAAGAGCTATTGCTCTGCAAAAGTCCTTCTCTCTAGAGTCGAAGGCAAGTGGTCTGCAACCTCCAACAACGTCTACGTCAAGAACATCACCAGGCTGACGTACTCCAGATGGACCAGAAAGTACTATCTGAAGTCACTGCAGACCGGTCAGTACATCTCGATCAGTTCCAGCGACAACGGCGACGGCACCTTCAACATGAAAGTCTACGTCTGCTACGTCCGCTTCACGACTCCTTCGCTCTATGGCGCAAGCTACACGACGGAATCGAAGGAATTCTTCAACATCAAGTCCTTCCCTTCGACGATCAAGATGGCCAGCGGAGCCAAGATCGTCTACAAGAGCGGAAAATACACTTTGACTTACGCAAAGAACACCAAGTCCGGAAGAGTAAAGAACCAGTACAGATCGACGGTCGTTTACAAGAAGGATTCTTAAGGCCTGACAAGTAAATAATCCGTCACCCCGATTTAGGAGGCCACACATGAAGACTTGTCCTAAATGCGGAGCAGAGTTCTCCGACGAAGTAATCTACTGTAGGAACTGCGGAACAAAAGTAAATCAATCAATTGAGGCTGCGTCTGAGGAGGCGCAGCCTCAATTGCCTGTAAACGGGGAAAACGAGGCAAAGGCGGCCCCGGAAGACGCTTCAGAACCGGCTCCCGAGCCGGCTGCCGAAGGTGATGCCGCACTTGTTAAAGAGCCTGCTGCGGAGGCGGCTCCCGCTGAAGCTTCTGCTGCTGCAACCGAAACCCCTAAAGCGGAGTCCGCACCAGAAAAGGCTCCCGCGAAAAAGAAGAAGTTCCCCGTCGTACCCGTTGCAATTGGCGGCGCTGCCCTTGTTGCAGTCGCGGCCGTGGCCGGCGTGGCAGTGAACAACCTTGTCGTTAAGCCCTCCAAGGCTTATGACGCGGCCGTCGCCGCTTATGAATCAGCCGAATACGAGGCTGCCGCTTCGCAGTTCGAGGCGATGGGCGACTACAAGGATTCAAAGGACCGCGCGGCTGAATGCGTCACCCTGATGCATTACGAGAACGGCAAAAGGGCCTTTAACGACGGTGATTTCGATAAGGCGGCCGAAGAATTCACGGCGGCGGGTTCCTATAAGGATTCCGCGGAAATGGTAAAGGAATGCGTTCCTGCGTCACATTACGCGAAGGCGATGCTTTTGAGCTCATACGGCGACAAGGAAAAGGCGGTCGATGAGCTGATCCTTGCAGGCGACTACAAGGATTCGAAGAGGATGATCTACAACATCCTCGTCGAACTGGGCGACAAGGCACTTGAGGAAAAAGACTTCGTGAAGGCGTCGGATCATTACCAGAATGCGAAAACTTATGTAGATTACACCGACGAAGACAAAGAAAAAGTCATCCGGTACGGAACGGCGATCAAGACCTTCAACGAGAAGAATTACAAGGAAGCCATCAGGCTTTTCAGCAAGTGCAACCGCTATGAGGAGTCCGAAAGGTATATTGCAGAATGCTATTACCAGTTGGGCGAGGAAGCTTATGAGAAGGGCAATCTTCAGGATGCCGCTAATTACTATGGCAAGACCGGCGAGTACGTAAGAAAAGGCTACGACAAGCGTAAGAAGGTTTTTTACGAACTCGGTGTTAAAGCGCTCGAAAAAAAGGACTACGATAAGGCCGCGGATTATCTGAAGGCTGCCGGAAGCTACGAGGACGCGCCGGAAAAAGGCAAGGAAGCCTTCTATTTCAAGGGAAACAAGCTCTTTGCTGAAAAAGATTACGGAGCAGCCGCCGAATTTTTCAATCTTGCCGGCAATTTCAAGGATGCAAAGACCAAATTCAAGGAGTGCAGTTACCAGTCAGGGATTTACGACATAACGCAGAAAAATTTCAAAAACGCAAAGCTTTGGTTCGAAGATATCGGAAATTACAAATATACCCAAGATCTGGTGAGGATCTGCGATGCGGAGCTCGCCTATGAAGACGAGCAGATCAGCAAGGCGGCTTCCCTTTACGCCAAGGTATCCAAAAAGCTCAAGATCTCAGGGTTTGACGTTCAGGGCAGAAAGGCCGCGATAACCGCGGAAAGCGCTTTTGCAAAAGTTTCAGGAAGTTGGAAGGCTACCTCCAACAACACCTATGTCAAGTACACCCAAAAAACGAGAAGATACAAGAAATGGAAGAAATATTATCTGACAAAACTGAAAGACTGGCAGAGCCTTGACATCAGTTACACGGTCAATGAAGACGGGACTTTCAACCTTGACGTCAGCGCCGAGTTCTACCGCTTCATGAATTTCGCTTGGAGTCTGAACGACGTCGAAACGGATTACATGAAAGTTGAAAAAGAATTTAAAAATCTTAAGAAAATGCCGTCAAAATTCAACATGGGAAGCGGTGTTACGATAAAATACAGCAAGGGGAAGTTTACGCTCGTCTTCTCCAAGAAGGTCAAGTCGGGTTCATCGACCACGCAGTACAAGGCGACGGTCAAGTTTAAGAAAGGTTAGCAATGATCTGCACAAGGTCATTTTGGGAGGAAGAAGATAAATGGGTGATTATCGCAATGGCTCTTCAAACACGCTGAAGCTCGTACTCATTATGGTTGGAATCGTGCTCGTGATCCTGCTGGGTCTGGGCGGAACGATGCTGTACGTCACGAAGGGCTCGCCTACGAGCAAGTACAACAAGGCCGTAAACGATTACACCGCAGGCAATTACATGTCAGCGGCCCAGCAGTTTGAGGCGCTTGGCGATTACCGCGACTCGAAGAGGCGTGCCGCGGAATCGCTCCAGAAAATGCATTACACTTTCGGCAAAACGGCTTTCGAGAACGGTGAGTACGAAAAGGCGGTCGAAGAATACGAGGCAGCCGGCGAGTACGAGGATGCAAAGGATAAGGCAATCGAGTCGAAGAACGCCATGCACTACACGAAGGGCGTCTCCCTTAGCAAGTCAGGCGATATAGACAAGGCGATCGAAGAGTTAAAGCTCGCAAACGGCAGCTACGATGCCGACGCCAAGATCTTTGACCTCTACGTCTTAAAGGGCGACAAGGAGATTGAGAACAAGGCTTTTGACAAGGCCATGGAATGCTTCAAGACCGCAGGCGCCTACAAGGATAATGCTGAGCAGATCAAGAAGTGCTATTACTTCATGGGCGATGACGCCGAGTCGAAGAACGAGCACGACAAGGCCGTTTCGTACTACGTTGAGGCGGGCGATTATTCAGATGCCGCCGACAAGATCAAGGCCATCTACTATAACGCGGGCATTGACGCGCTTTCCAACAACCAGACTGACAAAGCCGCAGAGTTCCTTAAGATCGCGGGAGATTACAAGGACGCCTCTTCCAAGGGTCAGGCTGCTTTCTATTCCAGGGGCGTGGCGCTCCTGAAGACGAAGGAGTTTGAGAGCGCAAGCGAATTTTTAAAGCTCGCGGGAAGCTACAAGAACGCCAAAGAGCTCGCAAATGTTTGTGATGCCGAGGTCTGCCTGAAGGAAGGCGACGTGAAGACGGCCGTCTCGCTTTATTCGAAGGTCTCAAAGAAGACCACGGTCTCCGGATTCAACATCCAGGCCAGAAAGACCCACGCATCCCAGAGGCTTGCGATCGACAAGGTTCACGGCGCGTATTCCCAAGCGGCATACGACATCTACGTCGAGAAGAAGGTTTACACCGCAACGTCGGGACACTTCAAGAAGTGGTATTTTTCCACGCTGTTCTATCACATCGCTTCCACGCCGGCCGTTATAGTGAACTATGACGTCAATCCCGACGGAACCTTCAACATTTACGGAACGGTCTCCTTCGTCAGGTTTACGAAGTATGCCGAAGAACAGTCCGGACTCGAATATGAACTGACGAAGTACAGTTACCGGATCAACAAAGTCAAGAAGTTCCCCAAGACCATCAAGCTTCCGAACGGAACAAAGCTCACGTACAACGGCCAGAACTTCTTACTCAAATATGCCAAGAACAAGAAGACGAAATCCGGTAAGATCGAGTTCAGATCTACGGTAAGGTACCAGAAATAAGCATGAGCAGAACAATCAAGAAAACCGCTTCGATGCTGACGGCATTGGCGCTGATGCTGCCGATGGCGTCCTGCAGGAACCTGCAATCTGCCGCCTCCGAGGCAAATGAGAGCATGGTTACGGTACAGACCGGAACTTCGGAATCCGCTTCGTCCGCAGCAGCCAAAGAAACTGAAGGCACCGCTCCCACCGAAGGACGGTACGGAACAAGCAAGCTCGATACGGGCAACCTCACCGAGACCGGAAACGGCTATGAGGGCGTGAAGGGCACGGGCAAGTACAACTACGGCGAGGCCCTCCAGAAATCGATCCTTTTCTATGAACTCCAGAGGTCAGGCGACCTGCCCGAGAAGGTCAGGTGCAACTGGCGCGGCGATTCAGGCCTCGATGACGGCAAGGATGCAGGGCTCGACCTCACGGGCGGCCTTTACGACGCGGGAGACCACGTGAAGTTCAACCTCCCGATGGCTTATACCGCTTCAATGCTCGCCTGGTCCGTTTATGAATACGAGGACGCCTACAAGGAGGCGGGCCAGCTCGAATACGTTAAGGGCGACATAAAGTGGATCACCGATTACCTGATCAAGTGCCATCCTGAAGATTACGTCTTCTACTACCAGGTCGGCGACGGTAACGCGGATCACTCATGGTGGGGACCCGCCGAGGTCATGACCATGAACAGGCCGAGCTACAAGGTCACGAAGGACAATCCGGGATCTTGCGTGGTCGGTGAGGCGGCAGCCGCACTGGCTTCCGCGTCAGTCGTTTTCGCAAAGAGCGACAAGGCGTATAGCGACCTGTGCCTTAAGCACGCGAAGAGCCTTTTCAAGTTCGCAAACGAGACTCGGAGCGACTCGGGCTACACCGCCGCGAACGGCTTCTACACCTCGAACAGCGGCTTTTTCGACGAGCTCTCATGGGCGGGCACCTGGCTTTACATTGCAACAAACGAAAAGGCTTATCTCGATACCGCGAAGGAATGCTACGCAAAGGGCAGCCAGGATTACATTTGGTCGATGTGCTGGGACGACGTCCACTACGGCGCGGCGCTCCTTTTGACGAAGCTCACGGGCGAGAAGACCTACAAGGACGCGATCGAAAAGAGCCTCGATTGGTGGACCACGGGAACTTCCTCGGGCGAGCGCGTGAAGTACACGCCCAAGGGCCTTGCATGGCTTGATTCCTGGGGTTCTCTGCGCTATGCGACGACGATGGCCTTTCTGGCTTCCGTTTACGCTTCGAGCGATAAGTGTGATGCCGCGCGGGCGAAGACTTACATTGCTTTTGCGGAGAGCCAGTGCGATTACGCGCTCGGGTCAACGGGGCGCTCGTTCGTCGTCGGATTTGGCGAGAATGCTCCGCAGCACCCTCACCACAGGACCGCGCAGGGTTCCTGGTGCGACAACATGAACGAGCCCGGAAGCCACAGGCATACGCTTTATGGAGCGCTCGTCGGAGGTCCTGACTCGAACGACGGCTACGACGACACCGTTTCAAACTATACGACCAACGAGGTCGCGGACGACTACAACGCAGGCTTTACGGGGCTTCTGGCGTTCATGTATTCCAAGTACCACGGGCAGACCCTGGAGGACTTCGGCGCGGTCGAGAAGATCTCTGACAACGAGTATTACGCGGAAGTCGCCATCAACGCTTCGGGCAACGATTTTACGGAGATCAAGGCGCTGATCCACAACAGGACGGGGTGGCCCGCGAGGACTGCTTCCAATGTCGAGTTCAGGTATTTCATCGACCTTTCCGAGGTGATAGGCGCAGGCGGAAAGGCGTCCGACGTTGAGATAACCACGAACTACATGCAGTCGGGCAGGGTGGACGGCCTCAAGACCTGGGATGAAGCGAAGAACATATACTATCTTTCCGTGGTCTTTGATGACGGCAACCTTTATCCGGGCGGGCAGTCGCAGTGCAAGGCCGAGATACAGGTCCGCATGAGAAATCCTAACGGCAAGTGGGATCCTTCAAACGATCCGTCTTATCAGGGACTCCAGACCGGCCAGGCCACTTCAGGCGAGAAGGCCGCGATCTATGAGGACGGCGAACTTGTTTACGGGACCGAGCCGGCCGTGGGAAGCAATCCCGGCAAGACCGTGGTCAACGGCGGAAATGGCGGCAACGGCGGCAGCAATGGTGGAAACAACGGCGGTAATAACGGCAACGAGACCCAGCCCAAGGATCAGGGAAGCAAGGGCGGATCCGCTTCGTCAGGCGACATATCCATCAAGGTCAGATACGACAGCTCGGGTGCCAACGCAAACAGCATTTCAGGCGCTTTTGAGATAAAGAACACGAGCAAGAAGAACGTCAGCTTTGGAGGCCTCGAGATCAGGTACTACCTGACCAACGACAGGAAGGGCCAGCTCGTTTTCGACTGCTACTATGCGGGAATGCAGGAAAAGAACGGCCAGCACACCCAGATCAATGGCATTACGGGCACTTTTAGCGATCACAAGGGCACGGACAGCGACACGGTGCTCGTGATGAAGTTCCCGTCGTCGGGGTCTTTTGTCGCGGGATCGACCGTCACGGTCAACTTTGCGATACACTATTCCGATTGGCAGACGATGAACACGACGAATGATCACTCGGCCAAGGCCGCAGGGAACATTGTGATCGTTTCGGGCGGAAAGGCCATATTAGGTAAGGAGCCCGCATGATCAAGCGTTTTACGGCATTGTTGATGACTGTTGCACTTGCCCTGACCATGTCGGGGTGCAGCATCCTTTTCCCCAAGGGTTCGTCCCTTTATTCGTATGAGGCGACCGGAAAGGGAAACGGCGGTAAAAAGGCTTATACGGGAACGACGGTCTTTGATCCGTCATATTATCCGTACTACAGGATGCTCAGCCCGAGTGCGCAGGACGCCTATTCCATGATCTACGACGGCATTGCGGCCGGCGAGACCAACATCAAGCTGGCAGGCGGAATGTCGGCCGATGACGTCAAGGAAGCCTTCAACATGGTGCTTTTGGACCACCCTGAGCTTTTCTGGGTAAGGACCGATTTCAATTATTCGTACGTGGAGGTCACGGGTGCGGTCACTTCCGCGCAGTTCAATTTCTACGACTTCGCGTCAACGCCCGAGAAACTTGCCAAGGCGAAAAGGGACTTTGAGAGCGCCGCGGGAGCGATCATCACGGGTGCGAAAAGATACAACACCGCCGTCGAAAAGGAGCTCTACGTCCATGACGCGATAAACAACTCCTGCGAATACGACTCCAACGCGCAGTACAGCCAGAGCGCCTATTCCGCGCTGGTGACGCACAGGTCCGTTTGCGCGGGCTATGCAAGGGCTTTCCAGTACATAATGCAGAAGTCGGGGATCCCCTGCTTTTACTGCATGGGCTCCGCTGACGAGGTGGCCGTGGCGGCCGCAGGCGGAACGGAAACGAGCCATTCCTGGAACATCGTGAGGACGGGTCACACCTATTGCAACATAGACTGCATGTGGGACGATTCCGTGAGCAACGCCTACGGAAGGAACCAGTATCCGTTTTTCAACCTTTCCGACAAGGAATTCCTTTACCACACGCGCACGGGGCAGTCGGTAAACCTCCCGGCCTGCAACGACGATTCACAGAGCTATTCGAAACTTTTTGGCAAGACGGTCGAAGTGAAAGACCTGGTCTTCAAAAAGTGAAATTTGCCCCCTTACGAGCATTAATTTCATGGTGCTATAATACCTATTAGTTTTTTATAGGGTTAATGGGTATTTTTACATGATGTTCAAGTTGTCAAACTCTTTGCGGCAGTATAAAAAGGAGACTTTCCTGACGCTGCTGTGCATAATCGGCGAGGTCATCCTCGAGGTTTTGATCCCTTATTACACCGCTGAAATGGTCAACCAGATCCAGGCCGGCGCGGCCCTTTCAGACACCATCAAGTCAGGTGGTCTGATGGCTCTCGCCGCGATCCTCTCGCTTGCATGCGGCGCTTTGGCGGGCAGTTTCGCCGCAAAGGCTTCCGCGGGTTTTGCGGGCAATCTCAGATCCGACATGTTCTCAAGGATCCAGAAATTCTCTTTCAGCAACATCGACAAGTTTTCCACTTCTTCGCTCGTCACGAGAATGACGACCGACATCACGAACGTGCAGAACTCGTATATGATGATCATAAGGACCGCGGTCAGGTCGCCGTTCATGCTCATCTTCGCGATAGTTATGGCGTTCATCATGGGCGGCCAGCTCGCGCTCACCTTCGTGATAGTCGTTCCGCTCCTGGGCGTTGGACTCTACGTGATCAGCCGTTTCGCAATGCCTGCGTTCCGTGCGGTCTTCAAGAAGTACGACAAGATGAACGAGTCCGTCGAGGAAAATATCCGCGGAATGCGCGTAGTCAAAGGCTTTGCGCGTGAGGAGTACGAGAGCAAGAAGTTTTTCAACGCTTCCGAGGACATCAAGAAGGACTTCACGAAAGCCGAGCGCATCGTCGGCCTTAACGGCCCGCTCATGGAGCTCTGCTTCTTCTTCAACACGGTATTCATCCTTTACGTAGGCTCCAAGCTCGTCATAACGAGCCAGGGCCAGACGATCAACGTCGGCCAGATCTCCGCGATGCTCACTTACGGCGCGCAGGTCCTGATGTCGCTCATGATGATCTCCATGATCTACGTAATGCTCACGATGTCCATCGAGTCCATGAAGAGGATCGTTGAGGTTTTGGAAGAAGAGCCTTCGATCCACAATCCCGCAAATCCGGTCATGGAAGTCAAAGACGGTTCGATCGATTTTCAGGACGTCGCATTCAGATATTCCGCAAAGGCAGCGAGAGACGCGCTTTTCGACATCGACCTTCACATCGACAGCGGCATGACGGTCGGAATATTGGGAGGCACGGGTTCTTCCAAGACGACTTTGATACAGCTCATTCCGCGTCTTTATGACGTCACGGACGGCGTGGTCAAGGTCGGAGGCGTCCCCGTTCAGGACTACGACGTAAAGACCTTGAGGGACGCGGTATCCGTCGTTCTCCAGAAGAACGAGCTCTTCTCCGGCACCATAAAGGAAAACCTCAGATGGGGCAACGAGAACGCTACCGACGAAGAGATAAAGCAGGCCTGCGTCATCGCCCAGGCTGACGAGTTCGTTTCGCAGATGCCCGATGGCTACGACACCTACATCGAGCAGGGCGGAACCAACGTCTCCGGTGGCCAGAAACAGCGTCTCTGCATCGCGAGGGCCCTCCTCAAGAAGCCGAAGATCCTCATTTTGGACGACTCGACTTCAGCAGTCGACATGAAGACCGACGCTTACATAAGGCGCGGCTTCTATGAATACATTCCGGAGACCACGAAGATCATAATCGCGCAGCGCGTCGCGTCCGTCATGGAGTGTGACATGATCGTCATCATGGATGGCGGCCACATCGTCGACACGGGCAATCACGAAGAGCTCCTTTCAAGGTGCGACATCTATCGTGAGATCTACGAAGAACAGACGAAGGGAGGTAAGCCAAATGTCTGAAAACAAGACTAAAGCGCCTGAAAAGGCACCCCAGGCTGCACCTCAGAGAGGACCCGGAGCAAGATCCAGAGGTCCCGCGTCGATGTCTCAGATCAAGGGCTCCATCGGAAGCCTCAAGCGCGTTCTGAAGATCTACGTCGGTTACTTCCCGAAGCTCGTTTGGGTCATCGTCTTATGCATACTGGTCGGAGCCATCACCGCGGCCGTTCCTTCGATCTTCCAGAAGAATATTCTGTCGATCATCACTGACACATGGGAAACGGGCGACTGGGCAGGCGCAAGGCCGCAGGTGCTCTCGTACCTCATCCCGCTCGTATGCCTCTACGTGCTCGCTTTGGCGATGGCGATCTTACAGTCTCAGGTCATCGCGTTCATGACGCAGAAGTTCCTGGCAAGGCTCAGGGAGGACCTTTTCGACAAGATGCAGCGCCTCCCGCTCAAGTATTTCGATACCCACAAGCACGGTGAGATCATGAGCCACTACACCAACGACATCGACACGCTGAGACAGCTCGTCTCGATGGCGCTCCCGAACATATTGAGGAACGTCATCCTGCTTGTCACGGTCTTCGGCATCATGCTCTACTACAGCATCTGGATGACGCTCATCCTCTGCCTCGGCTTCGTGCTCATGCTCGTCATCACGGGCAAGGTCGGCGCGGGCTCCGCCAAGTACTTCATCAGGCAGCAGAAGGCTGTCGCTTCGGCTGAAGGCTTCATCCAGGAAACGATGAACGGCCAGAAGGTCGTCAAGGTCTTCAACCACGAGGATCAGGCCATCAAGTCTTTTGAAGAACTGAACCAGACCCTTGTGTCTGACAGCGGCAAGGCAAACGCCTATGCAAACATCCTGGCTCCGATCATCAACAACATCGGCAACATCATTTACGTTCTCCTCGCGGTTGTAGGCGGCTTGATGATCTACTTCCACACGCCGAACCTTTCGTTCTCCGGAGAAATTTTCAGCATCGCCATCATGGTTCCGTTCCTCAACATGTGCAAGCAGTTCATGGGCAACCTCAACCAGCTGACAATGCAGATGAACGCCATCGTCATGGCGGGCGCGGGCGCGGAAAGGATCTTCGCCCTCCTCGATCAGGACCCCGAGACCGATGACGGCTACGTTACCCTCGTCAACTGCGAGATCGCTCCCGACGGCACGGTCACCGAGGCCGACCACAACACCGGCCACTGGGCATGGAAGCATCCCCACCAGGCTGACGGCACCATCACCTATCAGGTGCTCGAAGGCGACGTGAGGCTTACCGAAGTCGACTTTGCATACGTACCCGAGAAGCAGGTCCTTTATGACGTTACCGTTTTTGCAAAGCCCGGTCAGAAAGTCGCCTTCGTTGGCGCGACCGGTGCGGGCAAGACGACCATCACCAACCTCATCAACCGCTTCTACGACATCGCGGACGGCAAGATCAGGTACGACGGAATCAACGTCAACAAGATCAAGAAGAAGGACCTCCGCCGCTCGCTCGGCCTCGTTCTCCAGGAGACGAACCTTTTCACGGGCACCGTTATGGAAAACATCAGGTACGGCAAGCTCGACGCCACCGACGAAGAGTGCAGGCAGGCTGCAGTGCTCGCCGGCGCTTCCGACTTCATCGAGCGTCTGCCTGACGGCTACAATACCATGCTCACGAATAACGGTTCCAACCTTTCTCAGGGACAGCGCCAGTTGATCGCAATCGCCCGCGCGGCCGTTGCCGATCCGCCGTGCCTCATCCTCGACGAGGCAACCTCCTCGATCGACACGCGTACCGAGGCGATCGTCCAGCGCGGTATGGACAAGCTGATGGAGGGCCGCACGGTCTTCGTCATCGCACACCGCCTCTCCACGGTCCAGAACTCGGACGTCATCATGGTCCTGGATCACGGCCGCATCATCGAGCGCGGCAGCCACGACCAGCTCATTGCCGAGAAGGGCGTTTACTATCAGCTCTATACCGGAGCGTTTGAACTCGAGTGAGTTTTTGACGAAATTGAAGGGCGGCAGCGGTGCCGCCCTTTTTCTATGGTCGTATTTGGGAGTGACAAGTACTAAAGCGGGCGCGCCGCATCAGAGGGGTGCGCTTTAGCGGCAGCCGCTTCATAGCAGGTAGCGCCTGATCTTTTCTTCGATGACCTTTGTGTTCAAAGGGTGCTTCTTTGTCTCAGTGGTTAGTATCAGCCTCGACTCGTCGAAGTCCGGGTTTAGCGTGTATTGGTTGAGCTTTCTGACGTTGTTGTCAGCATATGCCTCATCATCAAGCATGCCCAGATGCTCCCAATAGTAGTCTTTTCGGAGCCTCACGTTCAGGCAGTTGAAATCAGGCACCGCCATCAGCACGCCGTCCTGATAGACGGGGTATTCATATCGGTAGGGGATGTTGTGCCGCTCGAGCGCTTCCCCGATTATCACTTCTGACTTTGATCTGACGCGCACGCCTCCGGTCGTGTAGAACTCAGGGGCGTCAGCCTTGAAACCCAACCTATGATAGGGCTCGCTTAACCACCGCTTTACGTATTCCTCGTCGCTTAGGAACTCGTTTGTCACAAGTGTTTTTCTCGGGTCGCTGAGGTTCTCGTACACCTTTTGCGGGGCAGCAGGGTCGTAGTTGTTAAGGAACTGCTCGATCGACTTCAGCTGTTCTTCCAGAACCTTGAGCAACCGCTCATCGTAGTCCTTCTGGGCAAGCTTTTGCGCGATGGCGTGGTCTTTGCGTTGGAGATAGATGCCATTGGGGTCTTTAGCATCCAATCTTTGATAAAACTGAAATGAACCTTTCTTCTTAGCTACTCTTAAGAATCCTTCCGGCGACATACTGATACGCCTTTTGATGACTGCAATTGTCTTCTTGATTGTTGTCTGTTGTAGTTTTAAAGCTTTAAACGTCGAGTCGAGATTGTACACTTCCATAACCATCCCCTCATTTCTTGAGATTTGCGAAAAATACCCATAGAAAATGGGTTTTGTGGATTTCTATAGGTACTTTTTCTTGTCCAAGTGCTTGTTTTTGGTGTCTGGTACCGATAAAAATCACGAAAGTCTGATTCACATAGGTACCAGATGAGTTTTTTAGCTTGTTTCGAGTGTTGTAGTACCTATAGAAATCAAGTTTTTCTTGTTTACATAGGTACTCGGAGCGATTTCGTGTATTAATGCTAAAACCTCACCGGCACCCATTTCAAGGCTTTTTCAAAAAGTCGGGACTTTACACCCGCAATTGGGACTTTTTCGCGAAAATGGGACTGGCCCCAACGGGTGGGGCCAGCCTTAAAGGTTCGGGTTTGAAGCCTTAGATCACATATTTAGTATGTTGAGAAGTTCGGCGCAGGAGCAGCCTGATTGGTTGTAATTGCCGAGGAGTTCCTTGGCGGGGGAGGTTGCGTTCTTCTGGAAGCTGGCCGAGATGAGGATGTCGGTGCTTGAAAGCACGTCCTTTTCGACGCGGCGGTATTCCTCGAGGCTGACGGAGGTGTGCTCTTTGTACTTGTCGACGCCGGTGAGGGTGCAGACGTTCGCGCTGACGTCCTTGCCTTCGCTGTCCTTGAAGGACGGGGTGATCGTGCAGAACATGTTGCCGGTGAAGGTCAGGGGCGACTTGTCGGCGCTGGCATAGAGGTTGTAGGTGAGGATGGACGAGCCGTCGGAGAGGTAGCCGCGGTAGGTTACGAGATGGCCGTCCTTGGTCCTTGAGACGAAGAACTCGGAGATGTCGCTGCCGGCCTGAGTAAGGGTCTCGACAAGGACGAGCGAGGTCTTCTTGGTGTTGGGGTTGAAGGTGTAAACGCAGAAGTTCACGTAGTTTTCGCTGTATTTACTCTTTGCGAAGAAGAACAGCTCGGGGACGTTGTCGTTGTTAAAGTCGGTGAGGCCGCAGGAGTGCTTGTTGAAGGTCTTTTCGTACCATTCAATGTCGCTCTTGTATTCTTCGATGATCTTCTTGTATTCGGAGTAAGCCGTTACCCTGCTGGGACCGGTCACGTCTTCGGTTTCGGAAGGTTCCGTGGGGTCAGTGGGATCAGTGGGATCGGCCGGCTTTGTGGGCTGGGGATTGGTAGGCTGAGGCTCGGAGGGCTCTGATTCGGTGGGATCTGACTCGTAGGGCTCGCCGGAGAGGCCTGCGATCTCGTAGCCGACGAAGTCGAAGATCTCCATGAGTTCTTCGTGGTTCTTTATCTTGTAGCCGTCCTTGGTCTTGATGAGCCTGAGGGTCATTTCGGTCTTGTTCTTGTCTGCTTTTTCAAGTTTTGCGCAGATGCCGTCGGGGCCTGAGAACATGTCGTCTTCGAAGAGGTCCTTCCAGGAGGGGATCAGGAAGGTGACCTTGACCTTGACGATGTCGGATTTTGAATCGATGGAGGACTCGTCGTATTTGGTCTCGATGCCGGAAGCTACGGTCTTGTAGCATTTGGCGGCGTCAGTGGTGTAGGCGTCCAAGTCAAGGATCTCGTCGTATTCCCTATAGACGGAGGAACCCTTGTCGATCATGAGGAGGCCTAAGAACTCGTCCTTTTGGAAATTGCGGACGGAGGCCATGAGCGATATGAGAGTGTCGTTTGGCGTGGAGGGATTGCCGTTGGTGATCCCGAGGCAGCCGGTGAGCTGGAGTGACAAAGCCAGCACCATAAGGAGCGATATCATCATATATTTGACCGAGCGCATGAGAATGCCTCCTGAAAGCTTTTTTACATTAGGATTTTACCACGATGCGGCAAATATATCTTTTGACATTCAGTATGGCAACTTTTAAGATAAATAGGACAGACTAAGGAGGAAGGCCGATGCCCCGAGTATTTCTTGTAGAAGACGAAAGCACCATACGCAGCACTTTGCGCGATACGGTACCGTGGGGGCAGCTCGGATATGAGTTCGTCGGCGAGGCGACCGACGGCGAGATGGCGCTTCCCCTGATCGGCACGACGCATCCGGACGTGCTCATCACCGACATCAAGATGCCCTTTATGGACGGACTTTCGCTTTCGAAGCTCGTCTTAAAGGAGTTTCCGAACACGAAGATAATCATCATTTCGGGCTACGACGATTTTGAGTTCGCAAGACAGGCGATCGAGATCGGCGTGGAACAGTACCTGCTTAAGCCCATCACCAAGGCAAACCTCATGAAGGTCTTGCGCGAGGTGAAGGAGAAGATCGAGCAGGAGCAAGAGCAGAGAAATTACCAGGCGCAGTTTCAGAGGGACTCGCAGGAGTACGAGCAGTTCGCGAGAAAGAGCTTTATGGAGCAGGTCGTCGCGGGCAAGCTTTCGGTACAGCAGATCTATGAGGACGCGGGAAGGCTGGGCCTTGAGCTCAGGGCGCAGAGCTACTGCATCGCGCTGTTCTCTGCGATGGGCGAGACCTATTCGGATACGGACGCGAGGGTCAGGGAAGACCTTTTGGGGCACTTCATGAAGCATCCTGAATACTTGCTGATCCGCTGGAACCTGTCCACTTACATGCTCCTCATCATGGGCGAAAAGTCCAGGATGGACAGCTACATACAGAGCTGCATCGCGGCGATAACGAACAGGTACGGCGTTTATAACGGGCAAAAGCCGTGGTACGTCGCGGTCGGAATGACCGGCGGAAGGCTTTCCCAGCTGCCTGAATGCTACGAGGACGTATCGAGGCTTTGGGCTTACCGCTACATTCAGCCGGACACGCACGTGCTGACGGCTGACACCGTTAAGGCGCCTGCTGCGAAAAACACCAATTCGGGCATTGAGAGCTTTGACGTCAGCAAGTTCAATACGGACATGCTCCTGGAGATCATGAGGAGCGCCGCGCCAGAGGAAATCCCGAACGTCATCAGCGAGCTGCTTTTGGACATAAGCGACGCGGTCGGATCGCAGCCTTTCTGCCACTACGTCATGCTGAACACGAGATTTACGGCGATACAGTTCGTGACCTCTTTGGGACTCAAGCAGGAAAAGCTTTTGGAGGGCGTGAGCTGCCCGGATCTGACCGAGCAGAATATCGAGCTGCAGGATCTTAGAAGATACATGAGCGAGTTCATGATGCAGGCGGTCAAGCTCCGCATAGCCAGCTCCGCGAACCGCTACAAGGACATTTTGAGCCGCGCGGTCGAGTACATCGATTCGCACTATTCCGATGAAAACCTGTCGCTCAACATGGTCGCGAAAGAGGTCAACATCAGCGCGAACTATCTGTCCGCGGTCTTCAGCCAGGAAATGAAATCCACGTTCGTCGAGTACGTCACGACGAAGAGGATGGCGAAGGCGAAGGAGCTTTTGAGGACGACGGACAAGCATTCGGGAGAGATCGCGCTCGAGGTCGGATACAAGGATCCGCACTATTTCAGCTTCCTTTTCAAGAAGACGCAGGGCATGACCACGAGAGAATACCGCGCTGGAGGTAAGCACTGATGAAGGGCAAAGTGAAGGAGACGACGATCTCCTCACAGATGCGCAAGCTCTTTTTGGGGCTCGCGGTCCTTATTTTCACGGTTTTCATCATAGAAGTCTTTACGATAGTCTACTACCAGTTCAGATACCAGCATTACATGCACAACCTGACGACCGCGTCGGAATTCAACCAGGACTTCAAGCAGGACATCGACCTCAAGATGTACTACTACGTCATCGGGAGCAAGGAGTCGGAGGGCTTGCCGATGAAGGAGGTCGGGCAGGCGAAAAAGATCGCCACGGACCTGATATCGAGCACTTCCGACAAGGACAGCAAGCAGGCGATATCGAGCGTTATAGATCTTTGCGGGAACTTAGAGGACCAGATGCGCGAGATCGAGTTTACCGCGAGCTACGACCAGCGCCAGATCCAGCTTAAGAACAACATCTACGTCCTTACTTCCCTTATAGAAGAATACATGTACAAATACATATATTGTGAGGCGGTACTTCTCAACTCCCTCCAGGGCAGGATGAACGCCCAGCTCACGATCGGACTGATCCTGATGGTCGTTGGCGTGACGGTGCTTTTCGCGGGCCTGATGCAAAGGTCTGCGAGGATCTCCAGGTCCATCGCCGAGCCAATTGAAAGCCTGAGCAGCCGCGTCCAGGAGATCGGCGGCGGCGACCTTACGGTGAGAAAGCCCGTCGAATCGCAGGTGTATGAGGTCGGCGCGCTGAGCGAAGGCGTTGAGCAGATGGTCGAGCGCATGGGCACCCTGATGAAGGAGTCCACCGACAAGCAGGAGAGCCTGAGGCAGGCCGAGCTTGCGCTATTGCAGGCGCAGATAAACCCGCACTTCCTTTACAACACTTTGGATACGATAATCTGGCTCATCGAGGCCGGCAAGACGGAGGAAGCCGAGGAGATGGTCACCGACCTGTCGAGCTTTTTCAGGCATTCGCTGTCGAACGGCGAGGACGTCGTCACGCTTGAGGATGAGGAGAAGCAGATCCAGAGCTACCTTCAGATCCAGCAGTTCCGCTACAAGGACATCATGGACTATTCGATCGACATCGATCCCGCGATAAAGGGAACGAGGCTGCCGAAGCTCACGATACAGCCTTTGGTCGAAAACGCGCTTTACCACGGCGTCAAACTCAAGCGCGCCAAGGGCTTGATCAAGGTTACGGGCAGGGCGGAAGGAGATGACATCGTCATAGTCGTCAGCGACACGGGCGCGGGCATGACGGAGGAACGCCTTGGCGAGCTTCGCGAAGGCTTGAAAAAGCGTGAAAGGGTTGGATTTGGCCTGTCCACGGTCGATGAGAGGCTCAAGCTCTTCTTCGGCGAGAAATACGGGCTTTCGATAGAGAGCACTGAAGGGGAAGGAACCGACGTGACCGTAAGGATACCCGGTTCAGGGAGGAATGCTGATGAAACGTAAGATAGCCGCTGTATTGACGGTCCTTTTATATAGCGTGTTTGCTTTGGCGGGATGCTCGAAGCCGGAGACCCCGAAAGAGGACGACCTGATAGTCATCGGAATGAGCCAGGTCGGCGCGGAGTCGGACTGGAGGCAGGCGGACACCGCTTCGATGAAGGCGGTCTTCACTGAAGCAAACGGATACAGGCTTCTTTTCGAGGACGCGAGGCAGGAGCAGGAAAACCAGTTCGTAGCGATCAGAAGGTTCATTCAGCAGAAGGTCGACTACATAGTCGTCATGCCTATAACGGAGGACGGCTGGGACGCGGTCCTCAAAGAGGCGAAGGACGCGGGGATCCCGGTCATCGTCGTTGACCGAATGGTAAACGTTAAGGACGAGAACCTTGTGACCGCGCACGTCGGCTCGGACTTCTATGCAGAGGGCAGGAAGGCGACCGATTGGATGAAGAAGAAGTATGCGGGCGCGGAGAAGGTCAACATAATCCACATCCAGGGAACGAAGGGCTCAACGCCTCAGATCGGCAGGACCGCCGCGCTTGACGACGCGGTCAAGTCCAGTCCCAACTGGAAGGTCATTGCGAGGATGGACGGCGACTTCACCGAGGCCAAGACGTACGAGGTAATGAAGGAATACCTGTCGAACCGCGAGTCCCTGCCTGAGATCGACGTCGTTTACTGTGAGAACGACAACGAGGCATACGGCGCCATAAAGGCGCTTGAGGGCTTCGGCTACACCTGCGGCAAGGACGGCGTTTCGGTCATATCGTTTGACGCGACTTACAACGCGCTGGTCTATTGCCAGAAGGGAAAGCTCGCGCTGACCGTTGAGTGCAATCCGCTTTTGGGACCTCTGGTCGAGTCGGTCATCAAGACGATGCAAGAGGGCAAGGTGCCTGAAAAGAACCGCTACGTCGAGGAGACGGCCTTCCTTCCGGAAGACATCAACGAAGAGCTTCTCGCTTCGAGAAAATACTGATCTTAAGTGCTCTGACGCTCGGCGAGCTCCCACGGGAGCACGAGCGAATGGGCCTTTTTCCCCTGAAGGATCGACAACAGGAGCCCTGCGGCTTCCGTTCCCATATGGCGTTTGTGGTGCCAGAGGGAAGTGACGGGAACCGGGCTGATCCTGCTGTAATAGCTGTTGTCAAAGCTTGCGACGGCGATGTCTTCAGGCACTTTCTTTCCTATGTCGGTCAGGTATTTGATCAGGTGGTACGCGATCTCGTCATTGTAGCAGATGACCGCGTCCGCAAGAGGCAGGTTTTCCTTCATTATCGTTGAAAGCATGGAGGTGTCCCTGCCGTCTATCAGCCTGCTCCTCTGGATCGAATCGTACCAAAAGATGCTGTGATCGGGCATGGAAAGCCCTGCGTCCCTTATCGCGCTCATCATGCCGCTGTAGCGCTCGGGACCCTGGATGTCGTCGCTCTTGAAGATGCCTCCGATGTTTTTGCGGCCCTTGTCGAGCAGGTATTTGGCAAGGCGGTAGCCACCGGCGTAATTGTCGTCGGTGACCGAAGGCAGGTAGGAGAGCTGGGGGTAATTGCCCTGGAAGAAGACGATCGGGATGCCCATCTTGTGGAGCGACTGGTACAGGTCCATGTTGGGATTGGGAAGGGCGGTCTTGGAGCCTTCGACGAGTATCCCGCCGACGGGGTGGCTTATCAGCTGCTGCAGGATCTCGCGCTCGGCCGAGACGCGGTTGAGCGTGGCGAAGGTCTGAAGGGTGTAGCCCCTGCTGCCTAAGACCGTCTCCATGTCGCGCAAGATGCCGGGGAAGATGTATTCATCCGTAAAAGAAGTAATTACCGCTATCTGCGCGTGAGACGAGAACCCCGTGTTGGCCGCGTAGTAGCCGCTTCCGCGCCTGCTGGTGATGAGCCCTTCCTGCTCTAAGTCGAGCATCGCGCGGCGCACCGTCTGGCGGCTGACGCCGAACCTTGCGGTCAGCTCCCTCTCGCTTGGAAGCTTATATGAGTTGTTTTTTGCGTTGAGCATTACGCTTTCGCGCAAGAATTGTGCCAAAACCTTGTATTTCATTGGATTTGAGCCTCCTTTCGGGCTTCGTTTGCGGTATGTACATTTTGTAAAAAACCTAAAAAATCCACATTTTCATTTTCATTTTCCAAGGGGATTTTTTTGGAAATTAACTTAGTTTTTCTGAAAAATCTGTAATTCGCTTTGGGCGGTTTTGGCATTTTCACATGACCAAAGCCGGGCGATTTGGCCGGGCGCAAAGTAAATTTTTCAACAAAACAGGTGTGGTTTTTGTAAGAAAACTAACAAATGCGGTTTTATTGTAGCAAACTGGTACGCTTTTTTCAAAGCACCTCAAAATTTGTATTGTTTATTGAGTCAAAAGAGCCCGATCGGCATTGAACGGCTTTTGAGGTCAGGGCAAACTGTTGGCAAGAAAGCTGAGGCCGATTAGCGCCAAGGCTGAGACTCAAGAAACACATTTATGAAAGCGAGGAAAAAATTATGAAGAAGTTTCTTGCGGTATTACTGACTGCTACTGTCGGTTTGGTCATGGCTGGATGCAACAAGGCACCTACGCCCACCACAACAGCTGCTACAACAAAGGCTGCTGAAACCACAGCTGCTCCTGCCGGAGACAAGGTCATCAAGGTTGGCATCATCAACAACGATCCTTCCGAGTCCGGCTATCGTACTGCAAACGTTGAGGACATGAAGAAGACGTTCACAAAAGAGAACGGCTATGACGCTCAGTTCTTCTACAGCCTTAAGAACGACGAGCAGATCGCTGCAGCTAAGAAGTTCGTTACTGACGAAGTTGATTATCTCCTTCTCTCAGCAGCTGGCACTTCCGGTTGGGATTCCGTTCTCCAGGACGCTAAGACCGCTGGCATCAAGGTCATCCTTTTCGACCGTACGATCGACGCTGACGCTTCACTCTATGAGGCTTCCATCGTATCCGACATGAGAAAAGAAGGCGACACGGCTATGGCTTGGCTCGTAGCTCAGAATCTCCCTGAGTACAAGATCATCCACATCCAGGGCGTTATGGGTTCATCCGCTCAGGTTGGCCGTTCCGGCGCTCTCGATGACACGGCTAAGGCTAAGGGCTGGACAATCGTTACACAGCAGACGGCTGAGTGGAACGCAGAGAAGGCACAGCAGATCGTTCAGGCAGTTATCGACAAGGGCGACAAGTTCAACGTTATCTATGCTGAGAACGACGATATGGCTAAGGGCGCTGTTGCAGCTCTCGACAAGGCTAACATCTCTCAC
>JAFZVF010000044.1 GCA_017617935.1 Clostridiales bacterium
GAGCTACTTACCTGTGAAAACGCCGGAGAACTCGTTAACGATCTTCTTGTACTGACCGAACATGAAGCCGATCTCTCTTGCGCCTGTTCCGATGTCGCCTGCAGGTACGTCGCAGTCAGGTCCGATATGTCTGTAAAGCTCTCTCATGAAGCTCTGGCAGAAAGCCATGACTTCGTTGTCGGACTTGCCCTTAGGATCAAAGTCGGAACCGCCCTTAGCGCCGCCCATAGGGAGACCTGTGAGGGAGTTCTTGAAGATCTGCTCGAAGCCGAGGAACTTAAGGATGCTGATGTTAACGGAAGGATGAAGTCTGATGCCTCCCTTGTAAGGTCCGATAGCGCTGTTGAACTGAATTCTGTAGCCTCTGTTGACCTGGATCTTGCCGTTGTCGTCGATCCAAGCAACTCTGAACATGATCTGACGCTCAGGCTCAACGATTCTCTCAAGAACCTGCTTCTCGATAAGTTCAGGGTGAACAGGAAGTGCAGGAGCGATAGACGTAAGGAATTCATAAACAGCCTGGAAGAACTCCGGCTCGTTTGCGTTCCTTGCCATAACCTTCTGCATAAGGCCGTTCAGGTACTCATTCTCAATTGTGTAATCCATAAAGTTACCGCCTTTCTTTTTCGACTCCGCTTTTTGCAAGTCCGAGAGTCTAATAATTCATTTTGGGTTATGCTCAGTCTGTTTAACAGTACGTGGGAAATCCATAACGGGATAATAATAATACAAGCATTTCGGTCATGCAAGAGAAAATTAAAAAATGAAAGTTCGGAAGTCCGAACTTTCATTTTTTGGTCTCATTCAGTTTTTGCCGCAGTAGCTGCCGTTGTCGTGGCCTGTACCGGAGGCGCCGTCTGCTCGGTTTCCTTGCGGTCTGAGAACGGATCATTCTGCAAGAGCTCCGTCCACGAGCTGAAACCGAACATCTGCTTAAGCTCGTTGTAATTCAGGATGGACAAGGTTCGGTCCATCACGATGAAGAGCAAGAGGAAAAAGATAAGCGCGAGAAGCCCCCTTCTCAATATCATCATCCTACGCTCAGCGTTATATCTCTCGTCCACGAATTTCCTCGTGGTATAGCCGACAACCACGTAGACCCTGCTGATGTCCTTGCGCGGCGGCCTGTCGCGATAAGAGCGCCAAGTCCTTTTAATGCGCCCGATTATCCTTGACGGAATGCTCTTGAAGAGCCTGACCGTCGCACGCCATGAAGCGCCCAGGAAATCAGAAACTACTTCAGATGTTTTTCTGTCGCCGGTACTTCCCAAGGATAATGCCGCCTTTCACAATTGATTTGCATATTATAACATTATCCGAAGAATAAAAAAGAAATCAGAAATCGTCCACTACCTCAATGTCATTTCTTACCGCAAACAGCTTCGACAGCTCCCAGAGGGCGTTTTCCCTCTTCCTGAACAGAGTCGATCGAGCGATGTGAAGCTTTTCACACGTCTCCTTCGTACTCATCTTCTTATAATATCTGAAATACAATATTCGCGAGTACGGCTGCTTGAGCGACAAAACCAGAGACAAGAGCGCTACCGCCTCCCTCTTTTGTTTGACTATCACGTTGTATTCCTCTTCGATCGAATTCAGATAGCTCTCAAAGCCGGCTGAAAAGTCGAGCATCTCCGAAGTCATGTCGCATTCACGCTTGGGAAGTCCCGAATAGTCGGTGACCTTTTCAGGCGAGTAATACTTGGCGTAAACGTTCATCATGAGCTTGCGCTTGTCTTCGCTCGTTTTCCTGATCTCCTCGAGATACGCTTCGATCCGGTCAGGTTCCAGATTAACGTCCCTGTAAAGCGAATTAAGCTTCAAAAGCAGAAAAGTCTTGAGTTCCTTTCTGGTAAGGCACTTCTTTTTCACGGTTCTTGTTCTTTTCATAACGCAGCACTCCCTTCATCATATGCAAACAATTGTTTGACACAATTGCCATTAATAGTTACAATTACCATATAGAAAATATGTTTGGAGGCGCAAAATGGCCCGTTTCAGCGACAACAAATCCATCGAACGTGTTTACGACTACATCCGCGACTACATTAAAGTCAATCAGATATCGCCATCCGTCCGCGACATATGCGCCGGCGTCGGTCTAAAATCCACTTCTTCCGTCCACACCTATCTGAAGGAACTGGACAACGAAGGAAGGATCGAATACAGACCCGGACTGAGAAGAGCCATCATTATCAAACAGAACGATGATGAACCCGCCCCCAAAGTTACTTCCTTAAATGACTGCAGACCGGTTTATTGCGTAGGAAACATCACGGCTGGAATTCCAATCCTTGCTACCGAGGATTATGGCGACCGTTTCTTCGTCAGCAAGTCAGTAATCGGAGACGCCGAGTGCTTCATGCTGAAAGTAAAGGGAAACAGCATGATCAACGCACACATTCTTGATGGAGATTACATCCTCGTCCGCAAACAGAACTTCTGCGATGAGGGTGACATCATCGCCGCACTTATCGACGACGAAGCAACGGTTAAGAGATTTGGCAAAAAGGACGGAAAACCTTACCTGTTCCCTGAAAATGACAACTACTCACCCATTCCCTTCAATAAGGAGGGCTGTAAGATCCTTGGCAAGGTAGTCGGTCTGCATAGATACAATATTAATTAGAAATCACCCTCCTTTCTTAAGTCGCGTTTCACTGAAAAACAGTGACACGACTAATGTATCAGGCAATGCTTGATGATTTCAAGAATATCAGCCGTATGTGTCGAAATGTGAGACTTTGCGTAAAAGAATTAAGATATTTTAATTAATTTTTGATAATTTGCATCTCTCGATTATATATTCGATCTGAAATGAGACCGTTCCTGCCGGAATGGTCTCCACTCCACCCATATGTCTGAACCAGGTCAACTGGCGCTTTGCGTAATGGCGAGAACCCAGCTTGATCCTGTCAGCCGTTTCCTTCAGGTCCTCTTCACCTGAAAAGAACTTTTCAAATTCCTTGTATCCAATGGCCTGGAAGCACGTGGTGCCCTTGGCCTTTTCATTCCTGTAAAGCTTTCTGGCTTCATCTTCCAAGCCCTGCTCCATCATCAGATCAACCCTTTTATTGATCCTGTCATAGAGGACCGCCCTGTCGATCTCGGGCATGAACGCCTTGAAGGAAAACGCGGGGCCTTCCTGCTTTGATCTCTTGTTCTTTTCGGAAAAGCTGACGCCCGTGGCCCTTCTGACCGCAAGCGCCCTAACGACGCGCCTTACATTGTTGGGATGGATGTTTGAAGCGGCTTCAGGATCTGACTCTACAAGCAGGTCGTAAAGCGAATCCTTGCCTTCTTTTTCATATACACCGTAATAGTATTCCTCGGCTTTTCGGGTTTCCTCATCATCCTCTTCGCCGTAGTCGATCCCGAAAAGAAGTGCCGATACGTATTGTCCCGTTCCCCCACAGATGACGGGAAGCTTGCCGCGTCTTAAGACGTCCGTTATCGCATCCTTTGCCCTGTTTACAAAATCGAAGACCGAGAAGTCATCTCCAGGTTCGATCACGTCCGTCAGATGATGGGGAATCTCTGCGATCTCTTCAGGCGAATCCTTTGCGGTACCAATATCCAGGCCTTTGTAGATCTGCATTGAATCCGCGGAGACGATCTCTCCTCCCAGTTTGCGGCACAGCTCAAGGGCAAGCGCGCTCTTGCCGCTCGCCGTAGGGCCCGTGACTATCGGGATGTAAGAGTACTTCTCGAGATATGGACCGGGATCAATCATAAGGTCAGACTATTCTCTTGAAATTCTTCTCGAAGTCCTTGCGCGTAACGCTGAAGAAAGTGGGTCTTCCGTGTGCGCAGTGATAAGGATCTTCAAGCTTCGTCATCTTGTTGATCAATGAAAGCGCCTGTTCCTCGGTAATAACGTCGCCGGCCTTGATCGCGGCCTTGCACGCAGTAGTCTGGATGAGCCTGTACCAGACGTCAGTCTTGGCGGGAATCTCACGCTTGAGATCGGTCAGGATTCCCGAGAAGATCTCAGGCGCCTTGTCAGCGCTTCCCATCGGGACTGCCCTGAGCGCTATCTCCCTGTCTCCGAGCATCTCTATCTCAAATCCGTTCTCGGTAAACCTGTCCATCGCTTCCTCGATAAACGCGTAATCAGAAGCGGTCACCTTCATAACCGAAGGAACAAGCATGTGCTCGCTGACGGCCACGTCCTTTCCAGGCGCCTTCTTCTCCATAAATTCTTCGTATAGCACCCTCTCGTGAGCCGCATGCTGATCGACGAAATAGCAGGTGTCAGTCGTCTGCATTACGATGTAGGTATTGAAAAGGATTCCCGTAAACCTTGCGCCCGCAAGCTTGTCTATGTCGGTCTGCTCCTCTTCCGCTTCAGAGGCGGTTACGGGAACGACTTCCAATACTTCGGGGTCCTCTTCCTTTACGGCCACGGCAGGCGCCTCTACGGTCTCTTTTTGTCCGCTTACTACTGAAGCGTCAGGCTTGAATCCCGACAGAATCTTTAAGAGCTCGTTGGCCGAAGCAGCGTCTCCTGCGGCAGGAACCGTAACGGGCTGGCGGGACTCACTCTTCAACCGGTGGCTTCCGGACATCTTTCCGCCCGCGCTGACGTCATAGCGGAGCTGCTTGTCTCCTGCAGGCGCTGCGGGTTCCTCAGCAGGCAATGAAGCATCCGAATCACCGGAAACTATACCCTTAAAAGCATTGCCTGCAGTCCCTGACGACGTTATCGCTTCCCTGATGCCGTGCAGAACGAGCCTGAACACGTCTTGGTCAGATGAGAACTTTACCTCAGCCTTCTGCGGATGCACGTTGACGTCAACCGTTCCGGGAGCGCAGTAGATCATTAGGAAGCACACCGGGAACTTGTTCTTCATTACGGAGTTCTTATACGCTTCATCTATCGCTGCAGTTATCGTCTTGCTGTGGATGAGCCTGTCATTGACGTAGACGCACTGAAGTCCCCTGTTGCCCCTTACGAAGCGCGGAGAACCCGTGAATCCCTCGATCCTGAGACCATCCATCTGAAAGCTTACGGGCACAAGGTTGTTGGCCGTATCCTTGCCGTATACCGCATAGACCGCGTCCTTTACGAGCCCCGTTCCGGGCGTGGTAAACTGCACCGCCCCGTCCTTGATCAGTTTTATCGATATCTGAGGATTGCTTACGCTTAGCTTTTCGACCATGCCGGTGATGTACATTCCTTCGGTAGAATCCTTCTTAAGGAACTTGTATCTTGCGGGAATGTTCTTGAAAAGGTTTCTGACTTCAACCGTCGTGCCCTGAGGCGCGGTGGCGTCCGTTACACCCTTAAGGTTTCCGTCTTCATAAGTGACCTTTGTTCCAGTCACGTTGTCGCCCAGCGAAGTGGTAAGCGTCACGTCAGCACAGGATGCAATGGACGCGAGAGCTTCGCCTCTGAATCCCATCGTTGAAAGATCGTATATGTCTTCTATGGTCTTGAGCTTTGAGGTCGCATGGATCAGGAAAGCCTTCTCGGCATCTTCCCTGTCCATTCCGCAGCCGTTGTCGGTCATTCTAATAAGGGAGATTCCGCCGCCAGCGAATTCGATCCTTACCCTCGTCGCGCCTGAATCGATGGCATTGTCCAGAAGCTCCTTTACGACCGAAACGGGCCTCTCGATTACTTCACCGGCCTTTATCGCGTTCGCGGTACGGCTGTCCAGGACGTTAATTCTGCCCATCGTCTTCTCCCTTCACCATCGAGTTGAGTTCATAGAGGATGTTCATGGCTTCGATCGGAGTGAGCCTGGACACGTCGAGATCCCTGATCATGGCCCTGATCTTGTCCTCCTTCTGATAAAGGACGTTCTCGGGATTAAAGAACGATTCCTGTCCGGGCATGGCCGCTGAAGAAAGCTGCGTGCCTCCGCCAGGAGTCTCCTCCACATTGCCCATAACCTTAAACTTGCCGATTCTTTCAAGCTCGGAAAGTATTGACTTAGAACGCTTTAAAACAGCTTCGGGAAGTCCTGCGAGACGGGCTACCTCGATGCCGTAGCTGTCGGAAGTGCCTCCCGAAGATATCTTGTGGAGGAACCTTACGCCGCCGTCATTCTCGCTGACTTCGACGTGGCAGTTGAACACGCCGCGGTTCAATCTTTCCATCTGATTGAGCTCGTGATAGTGCGTCGCGAAAACGGTCCTCGCGTAAAGAACTCCCGGATCGACGATGTACTCGATCGAAGCCCATGCGATGGAAAGACCGTCATAGGTGCTCGTTCCGCGTCCGACTTCATCAAGCAGCAAGAGACTGCGCCTTGTGGCGTTCTTCAATATGTAAGACATTTCCTTCATTTCGACCATGAAAGTAGACTGTCCCGTCGAGATGTCGTCTGATGCGCCTATTCTCGTGAATATGTGATCGACAAGGCCTATCCTAGCGGAATCGGCAGGCACGAACGAACCGATCTGCGCCATGAGAACGATGAGTGCGGCCTGTCTCATGTAAGTCGATTTACCGGCCATGTTAGGACCCGTCAGGACCATGAGCCTCTTTTCACTGTCGAGAACGATGTCGTTCGGTACGAAGGAATTACCCTCCGAAGCCATCATCTTCTCAACTACCGGGTGTCTGCCCGCCTTGATGTCTACGTCCTCAGACATGTCGACTTCAGGTCTGACGTAGTTCTCGCTCTCGGCAAGTTCGGCGAGGGCCGTGATGCAGTCGGTCATGGCAACCGCGGAAGCCGTTCCGAAAAGCCTTCTTGATTCGCCCAGAACGCGTTCCCTGATCTGTGAGAAAAGCTCATATTCGAGAGCAACACGCCTGCCTGAAGCGGACATTATCTTCTCCTCAAGTTCCTTGATCTGAGGCGTGATGTATCTTTCATTGTTTACGAGCGTCTGCTTACGTTCGTATTCCTCCGGAACCTTGTCAGACTGGCTCTTCGGGATGTCGATGTAGTAGCCGAAGACCTTGTTATAGCTGATCTTCAGCGTTTTTATGCCCGTTCTCTCGCGTTCGCCCGCCTCTAACTGGAGAATGTACTCTCTCGCGTTTGTAGCAATGTCATTCAGTTCATCGCACTCGGCATTATAGCCGCGCTTGATTATCCCGCCTTCCTTAACCGATATCGGCGGTTCGTCGGCGATGCCCTTTTCGAGAAGTTCATATACGTCCTCCATCGGATCGAGCAATTCGATTATCTCTTTGAAGACGCCCTTGGAGAAAGACGATACGCGCTCCTTCACGAACGGGAGCTTTGCAAGCGAATTGCGCAGCGACAGAAGGTCTCTTGCGTTGCACGTTCCGAGCGAGACTTTGCCCGCCAAACGCTCGATGTCGTAAAGTCCTGAAAGGCTCTCGATTATCTCCTGTCTCGCGATGTACTTGTCTCTGGCTTCCTCAACTGCGTCAAGACGCTTGTTTATTGCCTTGACCGATATGAGGGGTTCTTCTATCCACTTGCGCAGAAGCCTTCCGCCCATCGCCGTTTTGGTGCGGTCTATCGCCCAGAGGAGCGAGCCCCTCTTAGTCTTTCCCCTGATGGTCTGGGTAAGCTCAAGGTTGGTCCTCGTCGCGTGATCCAATTCCATGGAATCCGAGATCTTGTAGCAGTGGATGTCCTTTAAGTGCTTTACCTTCTCGGTCTGCGTCTCAGCCGCGTACAGAATAAGTGCGCCGCATGCTGAGATGAGCAGCGACGGATCGCTGTAGAGCTTTAAGTTATCCGGACGAATGTCAGTCTTATCGATGCTGTCTCTTGCGAAATCCCTGTCGCTTCTGAAGGTTATCACTATGTTCGTGCCGGTCCTTATCGTCTGGCAGCATATGGAATCTTCAAACGCACGGTTGCAGATGATCTCCGAAGGCTGATACTTGCTTATCAGGTTGATGAGGTGCTCGTTGTTGTCAGGGAGCGTCAACTGGGTTGCTTCAAAAGCGCCCGTGGATATGTCCGCGCAGGCAACGCCGAACTGCGAACCGACGCAGCAGATGCTCATGAGGAAGTTGTTCTTCCTGTCGTCCAAAGCATCGGTTACGGTACCTGGCGTAAGTATCCTTATGATGCCGCGCTTTACAAGGCCTTTTGCAAGAGCGGGATCTTCAAGCTGCTCGCAGATGGCGACCTTCCTGCCCTCGCTTACGAGCTTGTCGGCATAGGACTGATATGCATGGAAAGGGATTCCGCACATCGGCGCGCGAAGGCCGTTTCCGCAGTCCCTTCTCGTAAGGACGAGCTCAAGGATCCTCGCGCCTTCGATGGCATCGTCGAAAAACATTTCGTAGAAGTCTCCGAGCCTGTAGAACAGGAACGCGTCTCCGACCTGTTTCTTCATCTCGGCATAGTGCTGCATCATGGGGGAAAGATCCTCCATGTTCATGTCAGCAAGTCTTAAAAGCCCGTCTTCATTTGCCATCTGTAAAACGCTCCATCACTCCGTCGACCGAATAAGGTCTGGAATACTGAATATTAACGTCGCAAAGGCGTCCCTCGAGGGCGTCTTCGCAGAAACCTTCCTTGTTCTTGATCTCATCCGGAATGGTGAAATTGACCAGATGATTGGTGATCGTCCTTCCGGAATACACACCTCCGCCGGCCTTGCTGATTCCTTCGATCAGGATCTCCTTCGTCTGTCCTACAAGCCTGTTGCAGGAAGCCTCGGTCAACGAATTGGTAAGATCAGTCAGCCTGCCGAATCTCTCGGTCACCACGTCGGCTGGGATCTGATCCGGGAATGTTGCAGCCTTCGTGCCGGGCCTTATCGAATACTGGAAAGTGAAGCACGCGTCAAAAGCGGCTCTTTCGCATATCTCAAGGGTCTTCACGAAGTCCTCTTCGGTCTCTCCCGGGAAGCCAACGATTATGTCCGTCGTAAGGGAGCCTCCCTTGACCTTTGCCCTGAAATTGTCGGCTATCTTCATGTAGCCTTCGGCCGTATAAGGCCTGTTCATGCGCTTCAGGACCTCGTCAGAGCCTGACTGCAATGCAAGATGCAGGTGCTTTTCGATGTTCGGGCGCTCTCCCATAAGGTCGATCACCCTGTCTGACAGGTCCTTCGGGTGTGAAGACATGAACCTGATCCTCGAGAACTCGGTGATCTTGGACGCTTCATCAAGAATGTCCGCAAAAGTCTTGCCGTCGTCGTTGCCCTTGCCGTAGGAATTGACGTTCTGGCCAAGGAGCATTACTTCCCTGTAGCCCTGAGAAGCAAGCGTCTCAAGTTCCTTCATGATCTCGCCAAAGCTTCTGGACCTCTCCCTTCCCCTTGCGTAAGGGACGATGCAGTAAGTGCAGAAATTGTTGCAGCCGTACATTATGGGAACGAGAGCCCTGAAGCGCCTTTCCCTTTCGATCGGGAAATAGCTGTCCTCGGCGATGTAATCGTCACCGCTGATGCTGACCGACCTCTTGCGCTTTTTCAGCGCCTCCAAAAGAAGGATTGGGAATCTGTGTATCTGCTGCGGATCAAAGATCAGATTGACGTAAGGATAGGACTTCCTTATTTTTTCAACGTTTTCGGGAACCTTCATCATGCAGCCGCAGACGGCTATCACTGAAGTCTCCCCGCTCTTGCAAAAGCTCTTATAGACGCCCAAGTTTCCAAAAAGATGCTTGTCGGCGTTCTCCCTGACTGAGCAGGTATTCATGACGACCACGTCCGCGGGAGCGAGCTCACCGCTCTGGCTGCTCTTTTCAAGACCCATCTCAGAGAGCATTCCCGCGAGCTTTTCACTGTCAGCCTCGTTAAGCTGGCATCCGTAAGTCATTAGACTGTAGGTCAAAGGCCTACCCTTGCCCTCCGAAAGCATGGCGAAGTATCCCCTAAGTTCCTCAAGGGCCCTGTCAAATTCAAGTTTGTCGGTATTGTTTACCTTAATAACGCTCATTAAGCCGTCCTCACGATTTTTCCTTGCTAATTATACAAGAAAAAGAGCGAATAAGAAGAAATTTGTATTTTTTAATTTAAGATATAGAATATACGAGTTAAAACGCAAAGAGGTACTTAATGTCCATAAATATAAAATCAACAATCAAAACGCTCGGCTGTGCCCTGCTGGCAGGCTTGCTGACGCTTTCCGTCTTTTCCGCAAACGTTGCGGCTGACGACATATATCCCGACAACCCTGATGACGGCGTCATCACGCAGAACGAGCAGCAGACGGACTTGCTCAACGAAAAGCACGACGGCTGGCCGACCATCAACGCCGCCGCCTTCATCCTTTACGACGCGACCAGCGGCGCGATCCTCGTCGGAAAAGACTATGAGACCCAGAAGGAGCCCGCCTCCATGACCAAGGTCATGACGATACTTCTCGCCTTGGAGAAGCTCGACATGAACCAGACGATCACCGTTACCGGCGCAATGGCCAAGGAGATCAACGAACTTGAAAAGGACTACGTCCGTTTGGGCCTTCAGGAAGGCGAAGAGATCACCGTAAAGGACCTCATCTACGCCGCAGTCCTCAAGTCCGCAAACGACTGCTGCATCGTGCTCGCACATCAGATTGGCGGGTCTGAGGCGGATTTCTGCAAGATGATGAACGAAAAGGCTGAGGAACTCGGCTGCAGGAACACGCACTTCACCTCCTGCTTCGGATATGCCAAGGAAGACAACCTCACGACCGCTTTCGATCTCAGCCTCATCCTCAACGAAGCCGTTTCAAAAACGATCTATTCCGAGATTGCCAAAACTTACACCTACAAGATCAGCGCCACCAACAAATACAGCAGCACCAGAGAACTCACCAACGCCAACAGGTTCATCAGCACCGCTGACTTCAAATACGACTACTACGTAGGCGGCAAGACCGGCTTTACCGATTCCGCGGGAAACACCCTTTGCGCAGCCGCCAAAAAGGACGGCCGCGTCCTGATCGGCGTGCTCTTCAACGCGGGAAGCTCGACTTCCAGATACAGGGACATGATAAAGCTTTTCGACTTTGGATATACGAACTTCACGACCGTTCCCATCACCGAAGCCGAATTCACTCCGATAATCAACGACACCAGAAACCAGATGGAAAGGCTGATGTCTGAGACAAACCTCTACATTTCCGAGCAAAAAGCCGCGCTTACAGGCTACGTTACGACCACTTCAAGCCGCGCCCAGCTGGGTTCGACCAACAAGATCGACCTTTCCAAGACGGTCATAGATTCACAGGCTGAGGAACAAACGCTCGAGATTCCCTTGTGCAAGGTCTATTCCGACAAGACTTACATAGTCGGCAAGCTCGTGGTAAAGATCGAGCAAAAGGCCGGCGTAATCGAGATCAACCCTAAAAAGAAGAACCATCTGACGGACGTCAGGCGCGTGCTCATTATGTTTGCCGCCCTCTCGGGAATGATAGTCGCCATTATAATCATTCTGCTCATATTGAGGGCAAAGATGATCAAGCGCCGCAGGGATGAATCGACGCGCAGGGCTAAAATGCTCTAAAGGAATTACTGCCTGACGGCTCCCACGGCACAGAACACGCCGAACATTACGGCGTCACAGGCAACTATCGTTGCTCCTACGGGCGTTCCCGTCAACATCGAGATCAGGATTCCCGCTAAAGCACAGAAAACCGAGAACACTGCGGATGAAATCGTGACCGCCTTGAAGCTCTTGAACACCCTCATCGACGCCATCGCCGGGAAGATCACCAGCGCGGAGATCAAGAGAGAGCCTACGAGGTTCATCGCAAGCACTATTATCACCGCGATTATCACCGCAATTATGAAGTTGTAGAGTCCCGTGCGCACGCCGCTGGATTTAGCGAAAGTCTCGTCAAAAGTCACCGCAAATATCTTGTTGTAGAACAGGACGAAGACTATCACCACTACGATGGAAAGCACAGCACAAAGCATGACCTGATTCTTCGAAAGTGTCAGGATCGAAGTAGATCCGAACAGCGTGCTGCAGACGTCCCCCGCCAGATTTGAAGAAGCCGAGAAAACGTTGAGCAGCAGATAGCCGAAAGCGAGCGATCCGACCGACAGCATCGCGATCGCGGCATCGCCCTTTATCGCCGCGTTCTTGCCAAACGCGAGAAGCAGTACAGCCGCAAGAATCGTCACCGGAAGGATTATAAACATGTTGTTTGTGAGCTTAAGGACGGAAGCCACCGCAAGCGCTCCGAAAGCGACGTGCGACAGGCCGTCTCCGATGTAAGACATTCTCTTCAACACAAGCGTCACGCCCAAAAGCGAAGAGCAGAACGCGATAAGAACGCCTACGATCACGGCGTATCTTACGAAAGGATATGAAAGATATTCGATCAGTATTTCCATGTCAGCTCTCACTCTTCCCGCTCACGATCGAGAATTCATTGCCCTTGCCGCTGGCGAAATACTCGTCCTTGGAGGTAAAGCTCGGATCGTTCTTTATGTGCAAAATGTGGGACGCATACTTTTTTGCAGCCGCGATGTCATGGGAGATCATTATTATAGTCATCCCTTCCCCGTTCAGTTTTTCGACAAGACCGTAGAATTCCTCCGTTACAAAAGGATCAAGTCCCGCAACGGGCTCGTCCATGAGAAGGACCTTGGTAGCGGCGCAAAGCGTCCTCGCAAGCAGCACCCTCTGCTGCTGTCCGCCCGACAGATCCCTGTAGCACCTTGAAGCGAGGCCTTCGACTCCGAACTTCTTCATCGCCTCCATCGCGGTCTTCTTCTGTTTTGCGGAATAAAAAGGCTTCATGCCAAGGCGGCCGACAAAGCCGGAAAGAACAATCTCCTTTACCGAAGCCGGGAAATCGCGCTGGACTATGGTCTGCTGAGGGAGATATCCGATTTCGCTAAGTGAAAGGCCGTCAGTCACGACCTCGCCCTTAAGGGGCTTCCTGAGGCCTAACAACGTGCGCATGAGCGTAGTCTTTCCCGTTCCGTTCTCGCCTATAACGAAGACGTAGTCGCCCTCGTTAATCTCGAAGGAAAGGTCACGGTAAAGGACAAGGTCGCTAAAACCTATTGTGAGATCTTTAGCCGATATGAGAGCCATCAGACGCCCTCTTTTGCGGCGCAATTCTCGCAGATGCCGTAGAACACGGTACGCTTGGGATCCAATACGAATCCGTGCTCTTCCCTGACGTGCGCGAAAAAGCCGTTGATCTCGTCACAGCTTAAATGAAACAGTTTCCCGCAGTCCTCACACTTCATGTGATAGCAGGTTCCGCTGCAGCAGTTTTCACTGCCGATATACTCGTAGCAAGCGGGAGACTTGTCGTCTATCAGATACTTGTTGACCAGTCCTGCGCTAGTAAGACGGTCGAGACGCCTGTAGATCGTTGCAGCGCCAATGTTTATGCCCTGCGCCCTGAAGTATTCTTCTATGTCCTGCGCAGTCAGATGCTTGCCGCTGTTGTCCTCCATGAACTTCAGTATCTCGGCAGACTGCTTCGTGTTGTAAGTGCCTTTGTTGTTGCCGGCCATTAATAGTCTCCAAGTAAAAAGATGTCGAATTTGAAATTGATTTTCATTTTACTTTGTTTTATTACAAAGTCAAGCAATTCCTTTGCCACAAAATCCGCAAAAACAAGTGACCAACAGGTAAGATGCGCTAAAGCCGTGAAATTACCTGTTGGTTTTTGTGAAAATCGAACTTCTCAAACGCAAAACAACAGGTAATACAAAGAAAAACACTCGGATTACCTGTTGGTCGCGTGGCTTGGGGCTTCAAACCAACAGGTAAAATGAATAAGTTCTGGAAAATTACCTGTTGGCAAGAATGAGGGTTGTCGCTATTGCAACAACCCTTTGAATTAAAAGATCACTTCACCTTGATCTTGAAGGTTACTGTCTTCCAGCCTGACGCCTTATAGGTTGCATTACCCGTCGACATGACCCTCACCTTGATCTTGTAGGTACCCCTCTTAAGCTTCTTCTTAACGGTAACCCTGCCGGTCGTCTTGTTGATCGTGATCTTCTTTTTGCCGGAAACCTTCACATAGAGATAAGGGCCGGTGCCTTTCGTTAAAGTCAGGACTTTTGATGCGGCTACCGTCCTGGTCTTTTTCCTGAGCTTGCTGTACTTGACCTTTGCCGTCTTGCCCTTAGCGGTCATCGGATTACTCTGGAGATAGTTGACATTAACCGTAGAAGAAACGCCATACCACGCACTCGGAGAATTTAAATGAAGTTCTTCCGCAATGTTGATCTGCTTTAATTCTGAACAACTGCCAAGGATCTCCTTGCCCAGCTTCGTCACGCTGTCAGGGATCGTTATGCTTTCAATGCCAGTACTTACAAAAGCATAATCGCTGATGGTCTCCACTCCATATCCGATCGTCAGATTCTTAAGTTTATAGCAAGAAATAAAAGTAAAACTGTTGATCGTTTTAACCGAACCCGGAATGGACGCGGTGACAAGCTCGCAACATCCGTCAAAAACATTCTGATGGAGTTCTTTTACACCGGAAGAAATCGTCACGGTCTTAAGTTTCAGGCAATTGCAAAAAGCATATTGGCAAATCACTTCAACACTTCCGGGAATCGTCAGGCTCTCGAAGCTGCGACAGTCTCTAAATGCGCATTGTCCGATGATCTTTAGGCCATTAGGCAGTGCGATCTTTTTGAGTTTATTACATGCGTTAAAAGCATACATTCCGATATAAGTAACGGTACTCGGTATGTTCACGCTTTCAACAAGTTTGCAATTTTGGAAAGCATAATCATCGATTTTTGTAATTCCCGCAGGCAAAGAAACGCTCTTGGCATTCTCGAGGTTTTCAAAAGCAGATTTACCGACTGTCTTTATTCCTTTTCCGACAACGACTTTTGTGATCTCTTCGCTGTGGTCATACCATTGGGGCCTGTTGCTGTAATCCCAGTCAGGCATGTTTCCTTTTCCGCTCAAGGTAAGGGTACCGTTCTTAAGGGTCCACTTTATGTTGTTTTCAGTGCCGGAAGCGTCATACTTCTCTGTTACGCTTTCAGACTGCGAGGGGGTCTTCTCCTCAGACTCTTCTTCCCCGGCAACTTCTTCGGCGGGAGTCTCGTCTTCAGGCTCGCTTTCCTGCGGCTCGGCCTCCTCAGGTTCAGCAGGCGTTTCTTGCGCAGGATTGGAAGATTCCTTTTCTTCAGGCTCTGAACTCTCTACAGAAGTCTCCGTGGGTTCAGACTCAGTTTCTTCCGCGAAAACGGCAGCAGGCGTCATGCTGACGATCATTGCCGAAACAACGGCTAAAGCCAATAAACGCTTGAATTTCATGCAGTGCCTCCCTTAAATCGATTCCTTGATTCCAATCTCCAAGATTATAACCGATGAAAGCCGCAATCTCCAATAAACTGCCCCGCAAGCGAACACACGCACTTGCGGGGCAACATCAAGGTAAAAATGGTGATTGGAAAATGTCTAATTAATTGTTTTCGAAACTTATCGGATCAGAGCGTTACCATTCCTGTCTCATCTTTTCGAAATCAAGCGTTTTGACTACCTTCTTCCAGAGCACGAGGATCAGGACAGCCTCGAATACTATCTGAATGACGTACCATACCACGGGCGTGCCGCCTCCGTTGGAAGACGCGGCATAGCTGCCTAAACCCTGCGATCCGTCAAAGACCGCTGACGAACATAACGGGAAGAAATCGTAAAGGCAATGTATCAGGGCAAGACCGATCAGGTTTCTGGTCTTCCAGTAAAGCATGGTCAGTGCAAATCCCATCATTCCGGTGCTGATGGTCTTCATAACTATCGGAAGGATCAGATCAGGGTTTGTTACGTCCTCTGCCATAACGTGGACGTATCCGAAGATAAAGCTTGAAATGATACCGGCAATGAGAAAAACGTGCCTGCATTTCCTGAACTGACAGATGATCATGTCATTGAGGACCGCTCTGAATAACAGCTCTTCAAACAGACCGACGCCTACACAGAAAGCCATCGTGGCAAGGAGATTCAACGGCCAGTCTTCATATATGGGCATCTTCATGCCGGCGTAAAGGGCGAACGGCAAAGAACCTATCGCTATGGAAAAGATTACAAAAGCCAGGAGCATCTTCACGGTATAGCCCATCGTCTTGAAAGAACTCTTCTCAAAAGCCTTTTCACCTGAGATCAGATATACGAAGGCAGCCATCGCGAATGCTAAGACTATGCGGTGAAAACCCATCGCGGTCATTCCTTCGACTTTAACCAGACTTATGCCTCCCAAACCGATCAGCATAGCCAGGATCCCCGTAACCAACGGAGTCTTTTTAAGAAAAGCCATAACCTCTTTCATTTAGATTCACCCCTCTGTTTTATTTATTTTCCGTCAACGATGTCCAGAACTTTTTTCAGAGTTCCGTCCCACTTCTGGCGGTTCTCGTACGTATCATAGTCTTTGCCCTGTTTCTCCATGTCCTTGATATACAGGTACTCTTCAAACGTCTTGGCGGAGTAAACGTCAGGCTGTATTCCATTAAAGCTGTCCTCAGGGTAATCTTCGTTTACCGTTGGCGTGTAGACGAATCCGAAATGGCTTTCAGGAAGAATGCAGTTGACCGCGTATCCTCCGACGCCCTCTCCTCCCGTGTTTGTACCAACGAGCACTGCATTGTCGTATTTTTTGCAGAGCATGGTGATCAGATCGGCTGTCGAAAAAGTCGACTGCGAAGTCAAAACGTAGATCTTGTAATTGCGCGTTGCCTGTCCCTTTACGCTTGCATCCTCTCTGTAATAATAGTATCCGTCCTTCTTTTCGATCTTCCTGTCCGCCGTATTGAAAAGCCTGGTCAAGGCTGTGTCAAACTTCTTCGTGTGATCATTGAGTTTTCCAACATTCCTCGAGTTAAACTCAACGTCATGGCTGAAAAGGACCGGGAGAAGGATCTTGTTTGCAACTGTAGACGTACCGCCCGGGTTATCGCGAATGTCTAGGATGACCGTTTCGGCATTGACCTCATCCAAGGCATTTTGGAGTTCTTTTACCAGTCTTTCCGATTCACGTCTTTCGCATTCCTTGTAATTCAAATAGACCAGTTTTCTTGCTTTATCCTTAGTGAGCTGATACGTGGTTGGAACGTAATCAGGATCCATGACGTTCTTAGTGGATTCCCCGGATTTTTCAGAAGACTCGTCATCCGCTTCGGACCCATCAGGATAAGTTCTGCTCCCGTCTATGAACGCCATTTCCACTCTCGGATCACAATAAAGATCGGTCGTTACCGTCTTGCCGTCAGGCATGAGGATCTCAGCGGAGTACTTGTTCCCGATCCTGTCGTTTAAGAACAAGACTGAGCGGTAATAGCAGTCGTGCCCGCAATCATAAGTCGGTGCATAGCCGCTGAACAATTCAAAGCACATGGACTTGGGATCTTTGCCGTTTAGGGAGATCAGCCTGCCGCCCGCAAATCTTTCGTCGAGCAGTTTCTTTTCCGATGAAGTCACAACGTAGCATCCGTCAACGTAACGCAAGACGATGGGCTTGATTTCCATGAATTTCTTTACGTCATCACGCAAATACTCCTGCCAGGAATAAGTATAATTCTTCATTTCCTGAGTTCCGTAGATGTCATTCATGGTATATCCCATTTCAGCGCAATGGCGCTTATAATCCGGAAGCCCCATGAAATTGTGCAATCCCGGGAGATCAGCGACAAAGCAGGTCATGTACGAGAAGAATTCATATTCATTTTCGGAATTGATCACGATCTCGCGGTACTTCTTGTAAAGATCTTCATAAGAGATCCCGTAAGCCTTCTCAAAGAGCTCCTTACGGGGATTGTTCAGGCACACCAGATCGTACATGTAATCCAAGTCCTTGAGCTTCTGCTCGGTAGTCATTTTCACGTCAACCGCCTTGTAGCCGGTATCAACGTTCTTGTACACCGTCCTGAAGGTGACCTTTCCAAAAAAGATGAGGAACAGGACAAGAATGACGAGAACGATCATTCCGATCGTCTTGAAGATCCTTCTTACTATCCTTCTCCCCTTGCTCAGCGGCTTCTTGGCTTTCCTTGTCCTTACCATAACGTCTTTCCTTTACTGTTATTGATCCTTATCACAGAAGCGTGTAATCGTAAAAAGAAACGGATCCGTCCGCTTCATCGTCAACGATCACGTTCTGTACGGTTCCGGGATTCTGGCCTGCATAGTAGTAAGTTGCAGGATAGACCAAAAAGGCAATTGCCGTTAAGAGCAAAAACGTTACGATCTTTGATGCGTGATTCTTCATAAAACTACCCTCCGTTTTTCTGAACCTGTCGCTTATGAGATCATATTAACCAACACGGATCCTTATTGCGGAATCTGTGGCGAATTGCAGTTTATCTGTGGTGAAATGAATTTATTCGGATATCGGAATGATGACCTCAGCCCTGCAGGTAAAGCCGAAAGGCTTCTCTTCAAAGGTCACGTTCAGTTCTCCGCCGTAACCTTCTGCGGCGCTCTCGATGTTCTGAATGCCGAAGCCGTGGTTCTTGACGTCACTCTTGGAAGTCTGTATCTTTCCGTCCTTGGTCAGAGGCGCCTTTATGCATGGATTCGTAACGGAGATCATGAAGAAGTTGTCAGTCTTTTTAAATTGCAGGTCGATCGTCTTATTCAGTTCGTCAAGCTCCTTGAGTTCAGGTACGGAAGCCGCCTCGATCGCGTTGTCCAGAAGGTTTGCGAGGATCTTGCACATGTCGACGGGAGATATCTCAACGCCATCCATCTTGCCAAGGCTCCTTAACCTTAAGCCGTGGCCTTCCGCATCAGCCTTCTTCTCCGCAATTATCGCGTCAGCTATCATGTCCCCGGTGTGCGCGCTGACGTCGGCGCTTATCAGGTTGTCTCCCATCTCCTTCAGATATTCGCGCATCTTGTCGTATTCGCCTTGTTCAAGAAGGAGCATCAGGACCTGGACGTTGTTTTTCATGTCATGGCGCATCGCACGGATCTCGTTGTCGGATTTAGCCGTCGCCTCAAAGAACTTAACCTGTGAAGCGACAAGCTGCTCGTTTATCTTGTTTGCTTCCTTAAGGTCATCCCTTTCCTTGCGGTTGACGCGGATGTAGAAGAACATCGCAAGAAGCAACAGCATTATCAGCAATACCATTATCAAAATGACGCTTCTGATGTATTCAAGATCGTACGCCTTGTAAAGATCCTTCATCATCTCGACGAAAAGGCTCATGAGAAGCGAAACGATTACCGTAACAAGCAAGGGAAGCGGCTTTCTGTCATGCTTGTCCCTCATCCTCTTGAGCACGTAGAAGAACGCGAATTCTATTACCAGAAGCGTAAGAACTGATGTGACAAAGAAAATTGTGCGCGCAACGCTGCCACTCCACGCCAGAGCCTGGTCAAGCTGATCCCTGATAACGATGAAAATGTCTTCAACGGCGGCAAGTATCTCAAGCGCACTGAAGGCGACGAAGATCTTTTTCCACCACTTGGTCTTTACGAAGAAAAGCACCAGAAAGGTCAGTGCGGCATGGATGGTAAAATCCTCGTCAACGTTGAGGTCTTTTATCGGTGTGCCTCCGATATAATGAGCGACCACCCAGACCTCGGCGGTAACGACGCTCATGGCCGCGCTCAGGACGTACATGGCGCGCTTGTACTTCATCTCATATTTCAGCACGCCGTCAACGATGTATACGGAAAGCAGTCCCTTCAGTACATAGTGGATGCCGATGAGGATTCCGTATATGACCGCGGTCTGCAAAGTCATCTTGAATTCCTCCTGATGAATTCAAGAAGGCTCTTTTTGGCTTCAGAAGCGGCGCTCCTTGCAACGGGGAGCACCTCTTTGTCGTCCAGTATCACTTCAGTCGCGGAAAGCTTTTTGACGTGCGCCAGATTGACGTAATAGGATCTGTGGATCTTGAAAAAATCACGGGACACGCCATCGACCATTTTAAGCGCGTCGGCAAACTTCATCCTGAGTTCCACCGCGTCACCCTTGAAGCGGAACCTCACGCAGTTGTTCGCGGCTTCAACGTATATCAGGTCGGACACGGAGTTGATTATCTCCTCACCGTCCTTGCGCAAAACTATCTTTTCATCGACCTTGAGCTTCTTTTCAAGATCGGCAAGAGTCTCCTTCAGCTTGACCTCGTTTACGGGCTTACTCAGGAAACGGAACGCGTCGACCTCATAGCCGTCCATCGCGAGTTCCGTGTGGCTCGTAAGGAAGATTATCGGAATGTCCTTTGAATACTCGCGGACCTTCCTGGCGGCCGTCATGCCGTCCACGTCCTTCATCTCTATATCAAGGAATATCGCGTCAAGGCTGAATCCGTTCTCAAAGCTCCTGATCAGTTCGCTCCCGTCTGAATACAGAAAGCAGCTCACGTCTTCCCTGCCGCAAACCGAATCGATCAGATTCGCGATCTGGCTTCTGTAAACACTCTCATCGTCAACAATGGCAAGCTTCATGTCCCCTCCGAAGCAATACGAATAATAACAGGAGCGGCCGTGACCCGGACCGCTCCTGCTATTTTAATGGTAATTCCCTGCCTGCTCAACAGCGAATTTCATCAACCGACCGTGCGGCCGCTGTCAAGGACAACGGTCCTCGTGCCGTATTTTGCGCACTCCTCGGAGTGAGTGACCTGAAGGATGGTAAGGCCCTTTTCCTGATTGAGCCTCTTAAAAAGATCCATTATCTCGCCCGTGGACTTCTTGTCCAAGTTTCCGGTGGGCTCGTCCGCGAGAAGGACCTTCGGGTTGCCAATTACCGCCCTCGCGATCGCGACCCTCTGCTGTTGACCGCCCGAGAGCTGGTTCGGCATTGCCTTGCGCTTTTCGGTAAGGCCCGTGATCTCCAAGATCTCATCGAGTTCCTTCTTCAAAGAAGATTTTGTCTTTCCGTTCATCGTCTGCGGAAGCAGGATGTTGTCTTCAACGGAAAGGTTCATGACGAGGTTGTAGAACTGGAAGATGAATCCGACGTTCTTGAGGCGGAGGTCAGACAGTTCCTTGTCCTTGAGCGAACCGATGTCCTTGCCGCAAAGCGTGATCTTGCCTTCAAACTCCCTGTCGAGGCCACCGATAAGGTAAAGCAGCGTTGACTTGCCGGATCCGGACGCACCCATCAGGGAAACGAATTCGCCTTCCTGGACGTACATGCAAGCGCCGTCCAACACCTGGTTAAGGCTCGTATTCTTGCCGAATGATTTGCTTACGTTTGTTACTTCGATTACAGTATCCATTTATGTACCCTCCGTTTATTACTCGTACTTGATCTGTTCCGCGATCTTCATCTTCTTCAGGTTCCTGATCGGGAAAAGCACCGTCGCCGTAAAGGCAAAGACCAGGAAAACGCAGAACAAAAGCGTCGCTATCGGATTTGCTTCAACGTTGATATCCAGCGTGTTGGATTTCGCCAGGAGCTTGTTGATGATGCCCGTAAGGATCATGCCGACCGCGGTTCCCATGACCGATGCGGTAAGGGCCGTTATCAGCATCTCGCAGAACAGGACTCCCGAAAGCCTCTTCTTGTCCATCGAAGTCGAAAGCAGGACTGCGCATTCCTTCTTTCTGCCCTCAAATCCGATCAGCTGGTTGCTCGCCATGCCTATGAAAGTCATGCCGACGGCTATGGCGATGATCGCTATCAGGACCGTGTTCAGCTTTGCATTACGCTTGTTTTGTTCATCCATCATCTCTTTATGAGTCTGAACTTCACTGTAAGAGCCAACGGCATAGGTCTTTATCATCCTCGCCACGTAATCAGGCTTTTCGCACTTGATCAGACAATATCCGGGAGTGTCTTTGAACAATTCCTTGTAATCGCGCTCCGACATAAAGACGGTACCCTCCGTTGCGAACGCGCCCGGCTTCAGAACGGAAACAAGCTTGTATTCCCTTATGATCGGAACGACGCCGGTGGGATTGAAAGTCAGCTTGACCGTTTCTCCTTCCTTGATCTTGTACTTTTCAGCCGTCTTGTCGTCAACTACGATGCAGCCGTCTTCGATCTTGCCGGTAAGGCCTTTGATCGGCTCGTAATACCTGAATCCTTCCTCAGGCACTGCGACGAACGGGAAGTTTTCATCAAGTTCAGGATCCAGATCATTGAAACGCACCGTTTCCTGCATGACGTAAATGAATTCAACGTCAGTCACGCCGTCAAGCTTTTCAACGAACTTGAAGTCCTTCGTCTTTCCGTTGCTGTCAACAATGACGTCACAACGGAAATCATCATCTACCGTTACGTTCATCGCGGATCTGACTGCATTAAAGACGATGATGCTCATTGCCGCTGCGGTTACGCACAGAACGCCGCTTCCGACGGTGCTCTTCCTTGAGATTGCTTCAACCGCGGCAAGAGACCACTTCGCGCTCTCCTTTTTGTCCGCGATCTTTTTGACCATCGCGGTAACCCATTTGAATACCCATGGGTAAAGCAGCGCAAGAGAAGTTACCGACAACAGAAGGCAGACGATTGCGGCATAGATGTTCTTGCTTAATATTCCTGCAACTATTGCACCGATAAAGAATACAACGCCTAAGACAAGACCGAATCTGCTGAACCTGTAGGCCGTGTCCCTGTTGTCGAAAATGATGTCCCTGATCGAGGTTTTAAGGGCTTTGAGTATTGCCTTCAAAGGGATCAGGCATTCGATGACCATCGCGCCCAGAATGACTCCTATGACGACAAGAGGCGACATCGCGGGAATCGAGGTCTGAAAGCTCGCGCCCTCTTTGCCGACTCCGCCGTAGGCCCTTAATACGGGCACCCTCACGATTCCGTAGACGATTATCGCAGGGACGCAGCCGAGCACGGCATAGAGAACGTTTTCCAAGAGCAGTATCCTGGCCGTCCTTGCGTTATTCATTCCAAAGCTTCGGAGAGTTCCGATATAAGGCATCCTCTCGCCTACGATCCTGTTGCCGATCGAAGCGGTTACGAATATGACCAAAAGGAACGTAACTGCAAATACCAGATAGAAAAACCTGACGTACTCGTTTATCTCTTCGATAATGGCCTCGTCATAGACAAAATTGAGGAATATCGAATTGGGATAGTAATCCTGAAGGTCCTTAACCGCCTGGCGCGCCTTGTCCTGATCCAGAACGTCGACCAAGACCAAGCCGGTATCAAGCCTTCCGCATGAGATTATCGTGGCCGTTTCCCTGTTGACGAATGCGGAATTGTCTTTGATGAAGTAATTCCTTCCGTCGTTGGCGGAAATGCCGACAATGCTCAGCTCAACCTCATCGTTCGCCCTGTCGTGAACGATGAGCTTGTCACCTACTTTGTATCCGTATCTCTGTGCAAACTTTCTCGTGATTACGGTTTCCTTCAAGCCGAGCTTTACGGGCTCGATAAACTCCATGTCAACCGCCGCGTCGATTTCCAAGCCGTATATGGTCAGCTGGTCGGAAGTTACGTATGCGTATTCGCCTTCAATGTCCTTGTACAGCTTCTCGCTATTGGTGTTTATCTCCAGAACGCTGCTTTCGGGAAAGCCTTCGGGAAGCCCCCTGGCGGCGAAATCGTTTGAATAGAGCAGACAATCCGCCTTCGACAATCCTAATGCGGAACCGCCGATAAGGCTTTTCAGGCTCGTTGCAAATTCAAAGCACACCATCGCGCACAGTGAACACACAAAGATCGAGAAAGCCACGAGCAGCGTCCTGAACGGCTTGCCGAATATATTCTTAAGTGACGTTTTCAATACCAGATTCATATTCAGTTCACCTCATCAATACCATCTTGAAATGCGTTTTTCGGGAGCAATGTACATTCCGTCGCCCTCTTTGACGTCATACAGGTCATAGAAGCACTGCAGCGTCGAAAGGATGGCATTGACCCTTAAGATCTCGGGACTGTGCACGTCATGAGCGATCTGATCGACGACCTTGACGTCAAGTTTCTTTCTGCCCCAGATCAAGGCATAGTTTTCAAATATCTTCTTAAGGTCATCCTTGTTCTTTGCGAGGGAGGTTACGCATTCCATGCCTCCCAAGTCCGCATAGTTCTCACCCAAAGTCTGTTCACCGTCAACGTGATGCACACCGAACACGACAAAGTTATCTTCAAAATAAGAGACCGCCTTCTTATTGCGCTCTTTCAATGCCTTTACGTCTTCTTCGGCGATCCACTTCGGATTGTATGCACCGTCCTGATCGTAAACGATGCAGTTGCTGTCGAACGCATGCCCCATCTCGTGAGCAATAACGGAACCAAGGCCGCCGAGGTTTGTGTAGTGATCCGCTTTGGCGTCGAAGAACGGCGCGTTTGTAATGGCAACCGTTATCGTTATGTTGTTGTGTACGGGTGAATAGCATGCATTCATTGTCTGCATGGCCATACTGATCGCCTTCCGGTCCTTGGATTCCTTCAGGCTGTTGATCTCATCCGCCGTTTGAATGCGGATAAAGCCGACCAACATGTCATAGTAGTTTCCGCCTAAGTTTGCATATTTTGACTTATCCTGCCTCTTTGAATTGGTACCCGTAACGTAGACTATATTGTCGAGTTTCTTCAAAAGGCCCTTCCTCGTCGGCTCGGAGAGCCAGTTTGCGTTGGAGATCAGCTTTCTGTAGCCTTCCCTGATCTCATCACACATTGAACGGAGAGCGTCATCAGTTTCCTTCTTATAGAAACGCTCAACATAGATCGGATCCGTTTGGGATTTGAAACTTCCCTTTATAGCATTGATTGCCTGAACCTCACGTTCATCGTAGCTTTCGGTCAAGTATCCGCTGAGATCGGCATAATGAGGTGCGAGTACCTGCATGTACATACTGTAGACGTCGAATATTATCCAAGCCTTTAACGCGTCAAGATTCTCATTTGTAAGAATGGAATTCAAACACTTCAGCTGCGTCAGATCGTAAACGAGGAACTTTTTGCAGTAAGCCTCATCGTAGCCGACGGCTTTCATGTATTCCGACAGATCGATATTGGACATGATCTTTTCGATCTCATCCTTGCTGTGGATGGTGACGTATTCCAATTCCTCTTTTCCGTCAAGGGCCACCTGGTCAGTAGAACCATAAAGCTTCAAAGCGACGTTGGCGAGTTTCTTTCCGATATTGCCCGACGTTTCCGCATCGTATCCGAGCGTCATGAGATAAGTTCTAGTGGTGGTAACTATCGGATTGAGACTGTTCCTTGTTTCACGGACGTCAACGAAAGCTACTCCGCTTACGCCTCTGATCTGGTAGAAGCCCAGAGCCTTTTCATCCGCCTCAAAATAGTTGTCACCCACCATGAGGCATAAGATTCCGGGAACTCCGAAATCCCTATAGAGCTTTGCGTCAACCTTCAAAAGTTCGTCCACGCTCTTGGCGTTTTTGACCTCGCCTATTACGGCTGCAAGATCCGAAGGGATGGGCTCGTTTTTGTAATCGTAAGCAAGGAAGGCATTGTAGGCCTTCTTTATGATATCCTCTTCACTTCCCGCTTCATAACCCGAACCGGCTACGACGTCCTTAATTACGGTCTCGAGCTGCTTATCGACAAGATCCACGTCAAAAGCACTGCCGGCGACACCCTCGCCGTAATCAAACTTCGCATTCCTGAGCCTTTCCTCGTTGATGAACCTGTAATAGTCATCCTGCGGGCGCGCCTCAGCCGTCTTAGTCGTTTCAGAAGTTCCCGCCGGATCGTTTGCAGGCTTACATCCAGTCATCAGCGACATCGCCATTGCGCCGATCAGGATCACCCCTATTAACCTCTTCATAAAACCTCTCCTTTTTGATCTTTTCAGATAATGGAATACTACCACAAGGATCAGTCAACAACGGAACTTGTGGCGAGTTGCGCTTCATTCGTGGTGAAGTGCAGAATGGCAAAAGAAAACGCCGGCAGGATGCCGGCGTCTTAAGAGATTATTTAACCTTGATCTTGATGGTCACCGTCTTCCAGTCTGATGCTCTAAACTCACCATTGCCGGTTGCCATGACCTTGAACTTAACCTTGTAGGTGCCTCTCTTTATCTTCTTTTTAACGGTCACCTTTCCGGTCGTCTTGTTGATCGTTATCTTCTTATTGCCCTTGACCTTGGCAAACAGATATGAACCGTTACTCTTGGAACTCAGGCTGAGCACCTTGGAACAAGAAACCGTCTGAGCCTTTTTCCTTGTCTTTTTGTACTTGACCTTGGCGGTCTTGCCTTTGGCCGTAATCTGGTTTTCCTGCAGATGCACGACGACTTTGATTCCGGAAATGGCATCCGGATTATCCTTTAAGATCTTGTTATGCAGTTCTTCCGTAATGTGAAGTTCCAACAGATTATTACAGTTTTCAAATGCGATATCCTTAACTTCCGTTACGCTGCTGGGGAGCGTTACGCTGGTAAGGCTCTCACACTTCTGGAAAGCCTGCCAGCCTATGGATTTAACTCCATAATTGATTCTCAGGTAATGGAGCTGATTGCAGCCCTGGAAAGCTTCATCACCGATCTCAGAAACACTGCCGGGGATCGTCACGCTGATGAGGCTCTCGCAATAATAGAAAGCGCCTTTTCCAAGAACTTTGGCGCCATCGGCGATAGTAACGTCCGTAAGTTCTTCGCATGAAGCAAAGACCCACAATCCCATTTCCTTAAGACTTGAGGGAACATTGGCCTTCTTGAGGCTCGTACAATCCCTGAAGGCATCCGTTCCGATCTTGGTAACGCTTGAAGGGATTGAAACGCTCTTGAGACCCTTGCAGGAATAGAACGCGCTTTGGCCAATGGTCTTCAGGCCATCAGGAAGCGTAACGCTTGTAAGGTTTTCGCACTTATAGAAAGCATAATCTCCGATCGAAGTGACGCCTTTCTTGACCACGACCTTCTGAATGCTGTTTCGGTAATCCTTCCAAGGCACTTCAGAGTCATGCTTATAGTTTGGAATATTCTTGTTAATGGTCAGCGTCGTTCCGTTAAAGACGTACGGATCGACCTTTGCAGCTTTCTCTTTTGCGGAAACCTTTGCCTCTTCATCAGGAAGTTTCTCTTCAGAAGACTCTTCCTGCTCCTTGTCTTCAGTTGCTTCGGTGACTGGCTCTTCCGGCTGCTGAATTGCCTCGTCCGCCAACACGATAGCCGGAACCATCCCAACGATAAGAGCCGCGATGACAAAAAACGACAAAAAGCGCTTTAACATATTCATAGATCCCCCTTTAAGTCACGTTAAACCGTGTACCGTAAACAAATTATAGACCAGCGCTATTCCAAATGGAAGAAAAAAGGTGGCGTTGTTTAACGTGATCTTCGCTTACAGATTATTCAAATATTGCGGAGTTCGTCCAACGCGTCAACGTACATGTGCTCGTCGGTCATGCCGTCCTCGCTTCTGAGCTTTATCGAGTAAGCAATCTTTATCGTAATGCTCTTATCATCAACGGTTCTTATCGATTCTATATGTTCTTTAAGCTTCTCGGCGATTGCCCTAAGCTCCTCTCGTGAATCGGCATAAGTAACGACTGCCAGATCCGTTTTATTCGCTCTTGCGACAACGCCTTTATCACCAACCTCATCGACTATTTCGTCAACGATCCTTTGGAGAACGCTGTTGGAGAACGCCTTGCCGTAGGATTTCAGGATGCGCTCACTCTTTGTGTTCTTTAGAAGGATCAAACCGTAATCCCTGTTAAAGGAATGATACTGCCTGGAAAAATCCAAAATCGTTCTGACAAAAGAGTCTGCGTTCATCGCACCGGTAACTTCATCAATGTCAGGATTAGACTGAACTTCGCCAAGCTGCTTCTTAACTTCATCGACGTCAAAAATATAGCCCATTATCCCGACTATCTCGCCGTCCTTATAGATGGGAAGCTTTGAAGTGACGGTGTTATGCGGAACTCCGTCGATGATGCACTTGCAGGGCTTTACGTTTGATACGCTTCCATGACTGATGATGTCGTTTTCATCATCACCATACGAACCTTCAGCCAAATGCCACTTCATGTCTTCGCCACGCTTGCCTATTATCTCGTCAGCGGAATCAAGCCTGAAATAATCCAGAAAGGCCTTGCTGGCGCCAAGGTACCTGTGGTCCTTGTCCTTCCAAAAGAACTTGATGTTGGACCCCCACAATATGTTGTGCCAGAGCAGAGAATTCTCATCGGGATTGAGTATGTCACCGACCGAAGCGCCGTTCTGCAGTATGGTTTTTGCTGAAACCACAGACAAAGGCTTGATACAATATAAGAATTCCTTTCCGTTCGAACCGGGCTGCATCATGATCGTAGCCGTTACCCAATGGTAGACTCCGTCGTCGTTCTTGAACCTGAATGCCTCCTCAATATAGCCGCTAGGACTCTTACTCACCCTTTCGGCAAAAGTTGAAGCATTCATGAACTCGATATAGCGGCTTCTGTCGTTTGGATGAAGGTTCATGTTAGCCATCATCTCAGATGACTTTCGCATGTCCATCTTCTCAGGGCCCTGGAAGAGCCTGAACTTGCCGAGGATCGGCGTTACCCTCTGCTCTTCGGGACAAAACAGCAAAACCACTACGAACAGGTGCGAAAGCTCACGAAGCCTGTAATCAAGCTCTTCGGTCTTAGCGCGTTCCTTACTGACGGAGATGTTGAAGATCGAAGCCTTGATCAAGTGAACGCCCTCATTTTCCGCAACTTCGCGGGCGATCAGCCTGAGATAGTTTCCTCCGACGGTATAGTAGAATTCTTCCTGTTTCTTGCTCTTCGCCAAAAGATCCGCAAAGTTGCGATATTGGTTAAGGAGCGGCGAACCGGACATGTAGATCTTTTCATCGGCCTCGGAATTGCTCGGAAGCTCGCTAAAGATCTGCAGTTTGTATGCGTCATTCATAAACAGGGTCTTGAAAACGGTTCCGTCATACGTGATGAGCTCAAGCGGCGCGTCAGTGCTCCTGACGTGATATTCAGCGCTGTCATAGAAGGCAGTCCATTTGCGCGCCTCTATGGTAATGCCCTTTTCACTTATGTTTGAAAACGCATCTTCAAGAGGCATTGGCTTGCCGTAAAAGTATCCCTGCAGCCTTCCGCATCCTATCTCCTTGAGGAAGTCGACCTCCTCTTCGGTCTCAACGCCTTCTGCCAGCGTCTTGATGCCTATGTCCTTTGCCATCGTTATAAGTGACTTCATAATGGCCTTGGACTTAACGTTCATCGATGAAAGGAACTTCATGTCAAGCTTGATGACGTCAACGTTGAAGTCCTTGAGAAGGTTCAGTGATGAATATCCGCTTCCGAAATCGTCCATCCATACTGCGAATCCGTGCTCACGGAAGCCTTCTATGACTTCCTGCATGAAGTCGCCGTCGGTTATCATCATGCTCTCAGTGATCTCTACGTGTATGTAATCACGCGGAACGTCGTACTTGTTGACCGCATTTTCGAGTACTTCGAGCATGTCGCAGGTCAGGAAATCAAGTCTTGAGAAATTTATGGATACGGGCACCATGTCCAGATCGGCTGTGAGCCTGTCATGGATGTCGCTGCAGACCTTCTCGATCATGAAGATGTCGAGTTTGTATATGAGTTCCGCCTCTTCAAGCGAAGTGATGAATTGTGCAGGCGAAAGGAAACCGTAATCAGGGTCTATCCAGCGCGCGAGCGACTCAAAGCCGCAAAGCTCGCCCGTGAGCGTCCGGATAACGGGTTGATAATAGACTTTTATCCAACCGTTCGCGATCGCGTCGTCTATCCTGTTGACTACATTCAGTTCCGGCATCCGATGATTCCCCATTTTTGTAATTACTTAATTATACAAGATAACGGGGCGAAAAAGCAAAAATCCTTTACAAATAGCGCCAGGATGCGAAATCAAGTCAATCGAGACCGTCTCCCTCTGCCGCATAATTCAGATGTGCTGAACTTATGTAATAATACTTTTCCTCAAGTTCTTTGCCGATCTTAATGAGTTCTTCACAAGTTAGGTCGCGGTCGAATTCAATCTGGAAATCGCTTGTATACTTTAAGTATCCGACGACCTTGGCACCGATCTCCTTACAGATCTCGTTCATCTTCTCCATGTCATTCGGAGTCCCCATCTTAAAGCTGACAAGCAGCTGATTCTTAACATATACAAAACCGGTCTCCTTATCGGTGACGATGTCGCCTTCACCAGCAGGTTTGTAGTAATTCTCTTTATCGAAATCATCATCGGAAACGTCTTTTTCCTCATGAATAAGGAAATGCTTTCTCTCAACGCTGTTTGTGCATTTGAGCGAAACCAATTCGCTGTCTCCCGAATATCTGAATTCAACTCTGAACGTGCATTCTTCATTGACTTTGTATTCAGAAAATGCCGGTCCGGCCTTCTCCTTATCCAGCGGTTTGGAAGTTGAAGGATTGCCGAACAACTTGGTAAGTTCCTTTTCAAGTTTGGAATAGTAATCCATCATTTCGTCTTTTGAAAAAGGCGACGGCTTCAATGAATTATCAGACTTTGAGTTGGAGTTGACGAACTCCACCATGTAAAGGTTTCCGTATTCCTCGTTGGCGGTAAAGATAAACCTGTTGAAAACGAGATCCTCTGCCGACCCCTGCATGTAGTTGTAGTACGTGAATACGCGTTCGCCTTTATATTCCTCTGAGGAGACGCTTAACGCCATGTACGAATGGTAAAACCCGGTTCCGAAAAAGTCTTCTACCTTAGGAAAAGACGGGCGAACCCACGTCCCCGTGATGTTTTTCATAAGCTCGCAAAGGTCAGCGACCTTAGAGTCGCCATAACTAGCCGCTTCGGTAGTCCTGGGCCCTGCCTTGTAACGGTCATCGGGTTTTTCAGTTGTCTCGGATGTGGCAGGACCGGTCTCCGCCGTGGCGATGATCGCCAGTTTTTCTTCTGCTTTCTTATGTCTTTTGAAAACAGCGAAAACGACGGCTCCCAAAACCGCCGCCACGAGCAATACAGTTGCAATAGTTCTTTTCATCTTTCGTCTCACCCTTACAAACGTCTGACTTAAAGAGCCTTATGGTCGTACAACGAATTATAACATGTCACATGTAGTCTTCGCCGCTATTGCAAATCCCCCATAATTATAGTCCCGTTCCAGAGCAGTAAAGCATTAAAAACTGCACAAATCAAGCATTTGAAAATGGTCGCATTTATTAGCACTCTCCTCTTGCGAGTGCTAACAGCAGGACTATAATGAAGCCGAACACAAAGAACGAAGATCAATAGATCGGACCTCCGCTCGAAATGCTCGGATACAACATTCAAAGGAGATGATTATTATGTTGATGTCCGGATTATTTGGAGAAGATTTATTTGATGAGTTTTGGGGTTTCCCCACGCACGAGCTGGCCAACATTGACAAGCGCCTTTACGGAAAGCATGCCCGCCACATGATGGAGACCGACGTTCACGAGACCGAGACCGATTACGAGCTCGAAATGAACCTCCCAGGCTTTAAGAAAGATCAGATCAACGTCAAGCTCGAAGACGGTTACATGACCATCAGCGCTTCGAAAGATCACGATCAGGAAAAGAAGGACCGCCACGGCAAGATCATCCGTCAGGAAAGATATGCCGGCGCCATGCAGCGTAGCTTTTACGTCGGCGAAGGCGTAAAGGTCGAAGACGTTAAGGCCAAATTCGAAGACGGCGTCTTAAAGCTCTGCATCCCGAAGAAGGAACTCAAGGAACTTCCTGCAAACAACACCATCGCCATCGAAGGCTGACAAGCCTTTTTGCCATACCTTTCACACCCATACCCATACATAGGCAACGGCCGGGATTCCGGCCGTTGTTTTTCACTTCTTTACGTATCTTATCTCACGCTTGTTCCATCTCTTGAATATCTTGTCCTTACCGTCTGTGCGGTAACCGTTCTTTTCATAGAAATTCCTGCCCATTTGGTTCTCTTCCAAGACCCAGACGACAAATTCAGAGAAGCCTTTCTCTTTTCCTTTGCTTTCAAAGAGCTTCAGCATTTCCGAGCCGATCCCCGCTCTCACGTATTCGGGATCAACATAAATGAAATGAAGTTCGAAGGATTGCTTTTTGTCCTCGTCTCCACACTCACCGATGCCCATCATGCCCTTGATAAGACCGGTGTCAGAATCTTCATATACATAGATTTCAAAGAACTTTTCGTTTATCCATCTTTCTACGGACGGAACGCGGCCCTCAACGGACAAGTCCTTAAAAAGGCACTCGTCAGAAACGATTCCCTTATAAGCGTAACGGCAGCTGTTAACGTCTATCTCGGCGATCCTTGCCGCATCCTTGATCGTTGCCTCGCGGATCATTTAAGCATCCCCCTTCGTTTTTACTTTACCATTTAATCATGGATGGGCCGTAACGCAAACAGCAAATCCAAATCCCGCGAGCATCAGATGGATCACTATGAATCCCAAGCCCATGAAGACTGCAGAAGTTTTGTCGATCTGGCGAAGAAGCGAAACAATAAACGCAAATCCCATAACGCCGAAAAAGAAATAAGGAATATAGGCACTCGAGAAACTGACCGCCGAGAAAGTCGCGAAGACGCTGAGCAGCGTTCCAATCAAAAGAATGAAGCATTCAAACAAAACCAGTGCCTTCTTCATAATCTTCCTCCCGTCAATTGTCAGGATCCGTTACCTCAACCAGAACGGCAAAGCGGTACGAGCCGTCAGGATATTTGAGGACGAGATAATACCGCTCAACGTCTGATATGGAGTTGGGTTCGTCAAGCGGGAGCTTGTCTTCAGGAACGTAATAACGCGTTACGGGAGCGTTATCCTTATCCGTTCCCTCTTCATGCCTGCCTTCAGTCAATGCGTATTCGATCGCACCGGAAAAACCTTCAGGCATGGCTTTGATCAGCTCTTCATAATTCTTGTATTTACGGGTTTCGAGAGAATTGTAAGTGAGAGTCGGGTAAGCCTGTGGATCGTTGTTAAGCTTTAAAAATCCGTGATCGCTGACCAAGGGTTCATAAGAAGAAAGCCTTGCCGCCCGGCAGTAGTAATTAACGCTGGCTTCTGTTGTATGTGATATATATCTGGCCATGCCTATATACACCCAGATTCCCAATGTGGCAAAAACTGCGAAGACGCTCAGGAAAACGATCAGGCACCCGCTCCTGGCGGATTCGTTAGGGTTAACTTTAGTTATGTCTCTGGTCATGAACCGTTCCTCCCCACAAGTTTTGCTCCTGGGGATATGGTATCACTGTCAATATTGAATTTCAACTACTTTTTATCGTTATTCGATATAATTGTATTGGATAACGAGACGATTCACTCAAAATATCTTTCAATCAGATCTTTTGCTATCCTGAGGCCTTCGCCCGTATACTCACGGCATTCCTTTATCGCTTGGAGCTTCTGTTTCTGCTGCATCAGCTGAGCAAAATGCGCCTTCTTCTCTTCGGGTATCTTGGCAAGCACGCCCTCAAGATACGCCCTGTATCTGGGTTCATCGTTAACGAGTTCCTCCTGGGCCTGGGCGAACGCCTCCACGTCAGCTTTGTGCTGCTCGGCTATGCGCTGCTGCGCTTCCTGTTTTGAAGCGACTTGCTGAATAACGGGGATCCTCCCGTTTCTCTTAATGAATTCAACCATCTGACCTGCCGTGACGGCATCATTAAGGCGTAGGAAATGAAGCGACAGTTCCTCTTCGCCCTCATAACCGTTAAATGCAAGGACAGGGGCAATGTATTTGGTCGCATTTTCATAGTGATCGAATTTTGAGATGTAGAACACCTTGTCTTCAAGCTCGCCATCCCTGTATTTGACGGTCACCTTCTGTTCATCGATGACCAGACACGCTTCCTTGTGACGGAACGGCTGACGGGCGATCAAAAGCAGAACAATGAAGAATACCGCGAAAGTGATCACAGCAGGGATCCATGCCTTTTCATCCAGAAATACCCATCCGATGCCGTATGCCATAGCCGTCGGCAAGATGACAAGAAAGCCCGTGAAAGTTATCAAGGCATTGACCTTCAGTTTCTTCGTGTAACCGCAGGGATAAAAGACCAGGCGGTCCGGAAGGTATTCGTTCGGCTGGGAGGTTGAATTCTTTTGCCTCGCAAACATCGAGCCCGTAACGATCAGCATTACGAAAAAGAATGCGAAAAGCGCGGTTCCGGCATAGTAAGGCATTGCACCATCAAGATAATTACTCATTGTTCACCCTCCAATGCCAACATTATAGCAATGATCCGGTCAGAACTTCTGCCAGTGGATCATCTCATCAAGATCGACTTCAAGCTGCTTGGTTTTGACGGCATCTTTTGAAGGCCTGCCTATACCGATGAAACAAGGAATCATGTATCCTTCCGGGAAATCGAGAACCTTTCTTGCGATCTTCTCTTCGTCACCCCACGGGATCCTGACATTGCATCCGTAGCCTTCCGAAGTCGCCGCAAGCCAAACGTTTTCAATGCTGCACCAAATTGACGCATAGCAGTTCAGATCGGAAAGGTTGCCGGGATTCAATATGTCGGCCTTTTTCTTCATCAACGGGATGATCACTGCGGCCGCCCCGGTCAACATCCTGTACTGCTTCGGGACCGCGACGCGGTAGCTCTCCTTCTGCACTGGATCAGATATGAAGGTCATGTCGTCAACCGTCTTCTCCGTAAGGTCCTGGGGCACTCCGTTTACAGCCGCCTTCATCAGATCCTTGTCAGTTATTACGATGTAATGCCAGTCCCTGAAATGGTCATTGGCAGGGGCATTATAAGCTGTTGCCACTATCCTTTTAAGCGTCTCTTCAGGGATGGCCTCATCCGTAAAGTCTCGTATGCTTCTTCTCTGTTCAACTGCTTCGTAAAGGTCCATAACCGAGCCTCCGTCACATAATAATGTAAAATGCTTTTTCTCTGAGGAAATTATACCAGATACAGCTTTATCGGCTCGTCAGTCCAAACCTGGGCTTCAATGTATCTTTCAGTGCCGTGCGCTCCGTCGTCATTCCAGTCCCGCAGTCAGAGAAGACGGCCTGTCGGACTTTATCTTCTCAAGAACGGAAAGAGCCTCACCCTTAGATAATGAGGTAAGGCTCTTGAAAGGTCCTGAACGCTTGTCAAAATAGTGATAGAGATCCATGCCCAGACCTTATCAGGATTAGAACAGACCGAGCTTTTTAAGCTGATAGAACAGAAGGAATCCGCCCAATACGATGGCGGCAACGCCATAAATGTATTCGGTGGCGGAGCCCTCGATGTCAACGAACTTTCTGTTGGCAGGAACGAAGACGACCCTTACCGTCTCGCCTTCCTGATACTTGAACTTGGCAGGCTCGGCAGGAACGCCGCCGGGGATCGTTATCTCCTCGCCTTCATAATTGAACTTAAAGACGGGATACTGCGTTCCCCTTTCATCCTGGAAGCCCACGAGCTTTGCATCCAAGTGGATCCCCTTCTTGCGGTGGATCGTGCATTTGATGATCAGATAGAAACCCACAAAGACAATGAGTCCGTAGAAAAGCGCTAATACCATAATTTCACCCTCCGATTGAATCAGTATGTTGACCGGATTACTTTACCTTTATCGTAAAAGTAACCGTCTTGGTTGCTCCGTTGTAGTTTTCGTCTCCGGAAGCCGCTACTTTGCAGGTAACCTTGTATTTGCCTTTTTTGAGCTTCTTCTTTACGGTTACGATGCCGTTGGCGGCATTGATCTTGAAATACTTCTTATACTTCTTGGACTTTCCGCGCTTTACGGTAACAAGAGTGTATTTCAAAGTTCCCTGAGGATTGGTTACCGTCAGCACCGAAGAGCGCGAAACCGTCTGAGCCTTTTTCCTGAGCTTCTTATACTTTACCTTTGCGGTCTTGCCCTTCACCGTAAGGGTGTTGGCCTTCTTAAGGATCTCAAACGTCACCGTCTTCGCGCCGCCATAGTTTCCGGTACCGGAAATTACCACCGTCGCGGTTCCGGCATCGATGTTGTTGGCATAAGTTATCCTATAATCTGTGCCTTCCGTGAGCTGCTTGCCGTTAAACGTGACCACCGGAGTCTGGGTTACCGCTTCACCCGTATAAGTCTTGTCGGCAATGCCCGTGACTACGATTCCGTTAATGTCGATATATCCGCTTGCGGCGTAAAGATATGAAAGCGTCTTCTTGTTTGTATCATGTGAGGAAGGCTTGCTTCCATTCAGCGTCGTATGGTCTTTGACGTCGCTTGCCAGCATGTACGCCGAGTCCACGCTGTAATCAATGTAAAGCACGACCTTTTCGCCCTTGCTGAAAGTATGAGTCGAAGAAAGCGTAGTTCCCGACTGATTCTTCATGGTTACTTTGGTGACGGTAACGCCCGCTTCCGCTACGGTAACCGTCGGCATGCACTGCTGTACGGTCTTGCCCGTGTAAGGCGCTTTGTCTGCGGCAAAAGTAAGGCTGCCAATCACGATCAGCTTCTTAAAAGTGGCATAGTACCATGAGTCTTGAGTGAGATTCACCGTGATCGTGGGATTAGTGCTGACAAGCGTTGCGCCCTGTTTGCCATATTCTCCGGAGTACCATCCGGTGAAAACGTATGCGCTGTTGACAGCGCCTGCCTTCAGGGTGAAGCTCTCGCCACTGTTAGCGCTTATCTGAATCGGATCGGCTCCTGCCGGCATCTGGGTACCGCTGTTCTTGGAAACGTATACGCCGCCGTCGGTGATCTTCTGATCTGCAGTTTCGTTATAGCAGTAGATCTTTGCATAAACGGTAGGTACGGGCAAACCTGCAAAAGTGTAAGTAACCTTCAGCTGGCCGTTATCCAATGCAACGGTCGCACTCGCATTGTTCACCTTTGCCGTAGTGCTGCTGTTGAAGGCATATCCGTCCTTTGCAGTCAGATAAGCCTCCACCCTATACTGGTGGCCTGCCTGAAACTTGCCGCTAGTCGCGTTGACTTCAGCACTTGAAGTTACGTCATACCATCTGATGCCGTTGCGGTAATTGCCTGAGTTGTTGCTTGATGAATTGTAAGTTGCTCCCGACGGGAAAGTCGCAGTATAGTCAGGCGTTCCGCCGTTAGAAGGAGCATCAAGCGTTATGGAAACAGCGGAGATCGCGACTTTCGACAGAGCCGCAAAAGTATAAGTAACCTTCAGCTGGCCGTTATCCAATGCAACGGTCGCACTCGCATTGTTCACCTTTGCAGAGGTACTGCTGCTGAAGACGTATCCGTCCTTTGCAGTCAGGTAAGCCTCTACCCTGTACTGGTGGCCTGCCTGGAACTTGCCGCTCGATGCGTTAACGTCGGCACTCGAGGTGACGTCATACCACTTGATGCCGTTGCGGTAATTGCCTGAGTTGTTGCTTGATGAATTGTAAGTTGCTCCCGACGGGAAAGTCGCAGTATAGTCAGGCGTTCCGCCGTTAGAAGGAGCATCAAGCGTTATGGAA